>UQJV01000031.1 GCA_900541475.1 uncultured Collinsella sp. | reverse complement strand
GCAAGGCGGGGCCGAGGCCGCCTCGATCAATTTGCGAAAGAATCTTGACGGTACCCGTTTATTCGCTATCTATTTTTTGTTTCTGCTGGTAATTTAGTTGCGTATTATTTTTTAATGGCATTAGATTTATTTGCACAACATTTTGCTCAAGAGCAAACATCCTGTGAACGGTCGAAAATCGACCGTGAGCGGTAGGTCATTAACCGTGATGAATATCCTACCAAATTGATGAGAATATCTTAAACCCATCGGTGGTTAGAAGTATGATGTTCAGACAACAATATTTGAATTTTCCCACAGATTTTAGGTATCAATTCGCCCAAATCGCCTGAGGCCACCGCAAAAGAGCCTGCCCCTTTCTGCGGTGGTTCTCCCCCAGCGCTACAGCAGATGTTCCTCGATAAAGATCGCGATGCCGTCTTTGTCGTTGCTGGCGGTTACAAAATCGGCGGCGGCGCGGGTGGCGGCGCTGCCGTTTGCCATGGCCACGCCCACGCCGGCGTCAGCCACCATGCAGGTGTCGTTATCGGCATCGCCAAACACGCAGATGTCCTGGAGCTCCATGCCGTTGAGCTCCGCCACGCGCACAAGGCCGCGCGTCTTGGACACGCGCGGATCCATGAACTCGTAGAGCCGCTGCGTGGTTTGCAGAGCCGCCGCCTTAACGGTGTTATCGGCAAACGTCGACGCCCGCTCAATCACCCGCGGCATTACCTCGGGCGCCATGGTAAACATCACCTTGGGCTGCGGCTCGCGCAAAAACTCGGCGAAATCGACCACCTGGTAGGGCACGCCATCGACGCGCGACAGGTGCTCGACGCACGCGTTGCTCTCGGGCACGTAGAACACGCCGTCTCGGGGGCAGACGGGCGTTGCCGGAAGGTCCGCCATGTGCTTGCAGATGCGCGCGATGGTCTCGCCCGGCAGCGGATAGCTCAGCTCGTTGATGTTGTGCGCGCGGTCGATGACCTCGGCACCACCGCAGCCCACGAGCACGTCCACCAGGCCTTCGATGCCCCAGAGCTCGTACATGGCCTCGGTCGCATGGGCATCGCGCCCGGTGCACAGGCCAAAGAGCACGCCGCGCTCGCGCAGGGCGCGGATCGCCGCCACGGTGCGCGGGGACACCGTGTGCTGGCTCGTGAGCAGCGTGCCGTCGATATCGCAGAACACGGCTTTGATGTGGCTGAAGGTGGTGTCCATGGGGGCCTTTCTGGGTAGCGCGGCGGTGTGGAGTGTATTCGTGAACGGCGTACATGGTATACCAAGGCGCGGATGCTGCCTGTCAAAGCAAAACCACCACAAAGGTGCCTGGCCCCCTTTGTGGTGGCAGGATGCAGGATGGCCTGGCCCAGGGCACAAACCATCACAACATTCGATGTTTTTCGGCAAAATCGCGATTATCATCGAATGTTGTGATGGTTTTTACTGCCTTGCGGCACGATCAAAATGCCGGCGTCCAAACAGCAGCAACGCCGCAGGGACCGCCGTCACGACCATGCCTGCCCCCACGAGCGTCTGTTGTACGCCAAATGTTGCCGCCAGCCACGGTGCAACCGCCAGAGGGGCCACGCCGGCGAACATATTGCCAAAGCCCATGACCGAGTTCACGCGACCGAGCTGCTCGAGCGGCGCCGTCGTTTGCACGATCGTGTTGTGGAGCGGGTTGACGATGCCCCAAGCTATGCCCAGGGCGACCTGACCGACGAGGGCCACACCCACGTACGGCGTCCCCACATAGAGCAGGCTTCCCAGGCCCACGGACATAAGTGCCACGAGCAGCGTTTTAAGGTTGACCAGGTGCGGCGGCAAGCGGAGCGCGAGCACGGCACCCAGCACCGCGCCGACACCGCAGGCAGACGAGAGCCAGCCCATCCACTCAACGCCGACGTGCAGGACATCGCGGTAGAAGAACGACTCCAGCGGATCGAAGGCTCCGTAGCCAAAGTTCGAAAGAAAAATGATGCAGAACAGCAGGGCGAGGACGCTGTTGGTGAAGACTGTCTTGATGCTGGCTGCGAAGGTGGCGCGGGCGGACGTGCTGGGGTTGGAGCTTTGTCCCGCACGCTCCCCTTCCTCTGCCGAATCGGCATCCGCATGCCCGGCGACATGGCTGGTCTGCGGCCTAAAGCCCCAACCGACAACGAATGCCAGCACGGTAAAGAGCATCATGAGCACGAACACCGCGCGCGACGATGCAGCCGCCGCGACAAAGCCGCCCAGCGTGGGGCCAACGATGATACTCACGTTTGAAAACATGGCGATGGCGGAGTTGATGTCTTTGAGCTCGACGGGGTCGTTGGTGAGGTAGGCCGGATAGGACGTGGCAATGGGCTGAGCGAATCCCATCGTAAAGCCTAGGAACACCGCGCCGAGCAGGACGACGCCGGTCGCGCTGCCAAAGGCGAGGATTGCCGCGCCAGTTGCGAGAGCGCCGACGATGCTCAGCAAGAAATGGCGGCGCGGACCCCATGCGTCGAGCGCAGCACCGCCCGCAAAGGATCCCAGGATCACGAAAACGTTCATAAACAGGACGGCCAGCGATGTCGCGACGATCGAGGCATCGTCCGCATAGGTGAGCGTTCCGATGACGCCGATAAAATAACTGGTCTGAAACCCGGTGTAGATGAAAAAGCGCATCGCCACCAGCCGCTTGGCCTGCACGGACAGCGATGATTGAGGCTTTGAGAAAAGAGATGCGAGCATGGAGACTCCTTGTTTCATACGAATACGGGCGGTGGGCATTCGCCACCGTCTGTCAAATCAATCTATCCGCATGAAACATTAAGGACGCATCAGGACCCTTCTCTCCGTTTTTCGCCCGTCATGAACTACTTGGTAGATTGTAAGGCATGTCCCACACATCTACCAAAGCAAAAACCACCACAAAGGCGCCTGGCCCCTTTGTGGTGGTTGCGACGTTTACGCTGGTTGAGACTTGGCTAGGCCAGGTCGGCGCCGTTGGTGGCGATGACCTTCTTGTACCAGAAGAAGCTGTCCTTGCGGCTGCGGGCGAGCGTGCCGTTGCCGTCGTTGTCCTTGTCGACGTAGATGAAGCCGTAGCGCTTCTTCATCTCGCCGGTCGAGGCGCTCACCAAATCGATGCAGCCCCACATGGTGTAGCCCATCAGGTCCACGCCGTCCTCGATGGCAATCTCCATCTGCTTGATATGCTCGCGCAGGTAATCGATGCGGTAGCCGTCGTGAATCGCACCGTCCGCCTCGACCTCGTCCACCGCGCCCAGGCCGTTCTCGACGATCATCAGCGGCACCTGGTAGCGGTCGTAGACCTCCTCCAGGTAGTAACGCAGGCCCTCGGGGTCGATCGCCCAACCCCAATCGCTCTTCTTGAGGTACTCGTTGCCGGCGCCACCAAAGATGTTGCCCTGCTCCAGCAGCACCGGGTCAGCCGTGGCCGTGGCGCTCATGTAGTAGCTAAAGCTGTAGAAGTCGACCTTGCCGGCGGCCAGCGTGGCGGCGTCCTCGGGCGAAACCTCCACGTGCACGCCTTCGCGGCGCCACACGCTGGGCGCCCACGAGGGATACGCACCGCGCACCTGCACGTCGCCGCAGTAGAAGTTCATCTCGCGCTGCTGCTTTTGTGCGGCCAGAACGTCTGCCGGATTGCACGTGTGCGGGTAGCAGGCGTTGCCGGCGATCATGCAGCCGATCTTGTTCTGGGGATCGATCTGATGGCCCATGGTGACGCACTTGGCGCTCGCCAGGAACTGATGGTGCAGGGCATCGAAGCGCGCCTGTGGGTCGTCCCAGTCGCAGTCGCCAAAGGCCATGGGCGTGTCGGTTGCCTCGGGCACCATGCCGCCGCCCATCACGCCGCCAAAGCCGCCCATGAGCAGGCAATTGATTTCGTTAAAGGTGAGCCAGTAGCGCACCAGGCCCTTGTACTCGGTCATGACGGTGCGGGCGTAGTTGAGGTAGAAATCGATGAGCTTGGGGTTCTTCCAGCCTCCGTAGTTTTTGGACAGACCATAAGGCAGCTCATAGTGGCTAAGGGTGACCATGGGCTCGATGCCCTGCTCCTGACAGGCCTGGAACACACGGCGGTAGAACTCGATGCCGGCCTGGTTGGGCTCGGCCTCGTCGCCGTTGGGGAAGATACGGCTCCAGTTGATGGACATGCGGTAGCACTTAAAGCCCATCTCGCCAAAAAGCTTGATGTCGTCGAGATAGTGATGGTACATGTCCACGGCCTCGTGGCTGGGATAGTGGTACTGGGGCAGAATGCCGTCGGTAATGTGGCGCGGCTCGGAGACCGTGCCGCCGGTCATGATGTCGGGAACGCCGAGGCCCTTGCCGTCCTCGTTGTATCCGCCTTCGCACTGATTGGCGGCAGTGGCACCGCCCCACAGAAATCCATCGGGAAAAGCCATGTTGGCTCCTTTCGTACGTGTTGGGATGTTGCGTGGACGCAGAAGCGGCGTCCACGAGGTAATTTGCGTCCCGATCGGAGTTCGCGTTGAGTCGGCCGCCACGAAACCGGCCCATCTACTACGTTTAGTCGTGAACCCCCGACCACGCCGCAATTGTCAAAAATAAAACCGCAGGTAGACGGCTTGGCGGTTTTCGAAAAACCACCGTGTGGTTGGCCCCTACCACTTAAACGTAGTAGATAGGCCGGTTTCGTGGCGAGGCATGTTGCGGGACGCGCACGGACCGACCCATCGAAACTATGCCGGCTTAAGATATGCGGACGGAGCTGACGGAGACGACGTTTGCCCAGATAAAACCGACCAAAATAAACCTGTCCCTTATTGGCAGGTTCAAAACCATGCCGGTTTACGGGGCAGAACCAGTGCCCCTTGAGCATGCCAGAAACGGCAAGGACAAAACCGCAGGTAGGAGGCTTGTCAGTTTACGGAAAAACGGGGTATGGTCAGCACTCACCGTTTCAGCCCCGTAATCCGGCATGGTTTTGATTTTGGGCAGTCGCTCGGACGAGCGCATGGCATCTAGCCCCTTTGAAAAAAACCGGCGGGGCGCTCCCCCCGCCGGCTTGGTACCGAGTCTTTGTCGTTTGGGCTACTTGGCAGCCTCGGGCTTGTAGGTGGCAAACTCGATCGCAAAGCCCACGGCGGCACCCACGAAAGAGGCAACGATAGCCCAGATCATGTGGTTGATGCCGTTAACACCGGAGGGGTCGATGAAGGACAGCCAGTTGAAGACGCCCAGACCACCGGACATGTACACCACGGCGCCGGAGAGACCAATGATGAGGCCGCCCACAGCAGAACCGATGCTGGCGTTGATGAAGGCCTTCTTATCGGGCAGGGCGACACCGTAGATAGCGGGCTCGGTGACACCAAAGAAGAAGGCGGAGATCATGGCCGGCAGCGCGATACCGCGGAACTTCTCGTCCTTGTTCTTGAGATACATGGCGAAGAGCACGGCGCCCAGCGAGAAGGAGTGGGCGATAACGGAGCCCAGGATGTAGTCGTGGCCCAGAGTGGACAGGTTGACCAGCGCGATGGGCACGAGCGACCAGTGGAAGCCAAAGATGACCAGGCACATCCAGAAGGCACCGACGAGGGTGCAGCCCAGGAGGGAGCCGATCATGGGCAGGCCAAACAGCAGCGCGAAGAACTCACCAAGCAGGTTGGTGATGAGCGTGGCGATGGGGCCAATGACCAGATAGCCAAGGGTGACGGTAACGGTGACGACGATCAGCGGGGTGAAGAACATCTTCATAGAAGCGGGCATCCACTTCTTAACCCAGTGCTCGAGGGTGGAGCCAAACCAGACCATGAGCAGGATGGGGATAACGGAGCTGGTGTAACCCGAGGCAGGCATGATGAGCGGCAGGCCCAGGAACGTGGTGTACCAAGAGAAGGTGCCAGCAAAGCCGAGCTCGACGGAGCCGACAACCTCGCCCGAGGTCAGGGCAACCATGGTGGGATACACCAGGGCAAAGGCGATGGCCATGCCGTTGAACTCGCTCATCTTGAACTTCTTGGCCGCGGTAAAGCCAAGCACCACGGGCAGGAAGTAGAACATGCCGTCAGCGACGGTGTAGAGCAGCGTGTAGGCGCCGTCGTTGGCAAAGCTCGGGACCAGGAAGGTAGCGAGCGCCAGCAGGCCCTTCATGATACCGGCAGCGGCGAAGGTGCCGAGCATGGGGGCGAAGATGCCCGAGATGAGGTCGATGATCACATCGGTAACGCCCTTGGGAGCGGCATCGTCGTCATCGGCGTCGACGGCGCCGCCGTCGCTAAAACCGCCGGCCTTGAGAACGGCGTCGTAGACGTCCTCGACGATGTTGCCCACAACAACCTGGTACTGGCCGTTGGCGTGCATGACCTTGATGACGTTGGGCAGCTCGGAGATTGCCTCGTCATTGGCCTTCGACTCGTCCTTGAGCTTAAAACGAACACGGGTAATGCAGTGTGCGACGCATTTGACGTTGGACTTGCCGCCAACCAGCTCTACGATCTGGGCAGCAAGATCGTCGTATTTACCTGCCATGATCTGTCCTCTCTTTTCCAAATTTCGACAAAAATATCCCCTACCGCGAGCCGGTACCTTGCCCGCAGTTAGAAACCAAAAAGAATTGTTGCGATTGCCGCCGGGCTGGCGGCTTTACTCACTCGGTCTGCGAAGCCGATCGCAGACGGTTGATATGCATCATCAGATACAAGAGTTCCTCGTCCGAGCAGCTCTGCTTGAACTCTTTCTCGAACACGCGGTTGATGGCGTACGCACACTGGTAGGCCTCGGGAAAATCGCGGGCGGCCTGCATAAACAGTGAGGAGTTCTCGGTCTGCGTGCAGCTGCCCTTAACAAGGCGGCGAACCAAAAAGCGCAGGTGCGCAAGAAAGCGAATGTAGCAGTACGACGCCGTGTCGAGCGAGCAGCCGAGCTGCTTTTCCACGGAATGGGTTACCTCGTCAAGCACGCGGGTGCTCTTCATGATGAAGTCCATGTCCTTGGCGCGGCCCATGCCGTCGACCTCGGCGTTAACGATGTGGAGCGCGATGCTCGTGGCCTCGTTCTGACCCAGCTTGGCGCCGGTGTGCTTTTGCACGATGGCGAGCGCGGCCTGACCGATTTCGAGCTCACGCGGGTAGATGAAAGCCACCTCATGCTCGAGCGGGTTGGGAGCGCTGATCTGGTCGTCGTCGCGCTGAACGGCAAACTGCAGGTGATCTGCCAGGATAAAGGGCAGGCCACCGGACAGCTTGCAACCAAGCTGCTGGGATGCGAAGCAGGCAATGTCGCTTGCCGCGAGCAGAACGTCGTCGGGAAGTGTGCCGACCATATCCTGCAGGCTCTCGGGAACGTTATAGAATTTGCGCTGGATGAGCGACTCATCGGCAAGCTCGTAGGGCATCTCGTGAAAACCGATGCCCTTGCCAAAGACAACAACCTCTCGGCCGTCATCGCTGGCGGCGAGAGCAACGTTATTGTTGATCTTCTTTAAAATGAGCATGAAAAAACTCCTCGGACATCGGCGCTAGACGACGGGGCGATATTCCTCGTCTTCTATTATGCGCAAGTGATGCCTCCCGAGGAGTAACAAACTTGTGAGCACGTGGGCGATTGTAGGATGAAACTTGCATGCAGCGTAAGCCCCATTGGTGCGAAAGTCCGCTGAACGGTAGGAAATCGCCTGTAAACGGCAAAACCACCACAAAGGTGCCTGGCCCCTTTGTGGTGGTTTTGGCTGATGCCCCGATGTTACTCGCGCGGGGTGCCGTAGGGGTTGTACAAATCTGCAAGAGCAAATGTGCCGGTAGTAGCATCAAAGTCGAGTTCGAGCACACAGCAGTTGCCAATGCGGTGCTTCATCTTGAGCGGCTCCACGCCCACGCCGCGCATGACCTGAGCCGCTGCGGCGCCATGGCTCACGCACAACACGCTCTCATGTCCAGGGCGCTGCATGAACTCGGTGATGGTCGCCATCATACGCTCGCGAAACTCGACTTCGCCCTCGCCGTCATACTGCTTGTAAAAATCGCCGTACGGCAGGCGCGGATTCAAATCCTCGCTCGCGCCCTCAAATTTGCCAAAGTTCCACTCCTTAAGGCCCTTGACGCGCTCGTAAGGCTGACCGGGGAACGCAAGCTCAAGCGTGTCGCACGCACGCTCGGACGTCGAACTGTACGCATGGTCAAACGTAAGGCCACGCCCTCGCAGGGTCGCACCGACAGTTTTAGCCTGCTCGATTCCCAGCTCGGTGAGCGGCGAGTCACACCAGCCCTGCTTGCGACGAAGCAAGTTAAAGAGCGTTTGACCGTGACGCATAAAGTACAGTTTTGACATGAGGCCTCCGTGATCGCAATCGTTTGTCAGCGATTATGACACCTTGAGCTAACTTTAAGTCAAAGCTTTTTTGCAAAAACCACCACAAAGATGCCTGTCCTTTTTTGGCAGGTTATGGCAGCGCAGCGAGCCGGTTCCAAGTGCCCCAGGTCGCCCCGAAAGAGGAGCGACGCGTGCTTTGGTACGCGAGCGACGGCTTGAGGGGCGAGATGGGGTGCTTGGGGCCGGCGCAGCGTCGACCCCTAAAGATGATCTTGGATCAGATCGCAGATGGCTCGGGCGTCGTTGATGTTGATGGCTCGGGTCGCAAAGCCGGCGTCGAAGGCCTGACGCGCCAGGGCTTCGTTGCAGGCAAGGGCCAGCGTGTGACCGTCGACCAGGTCGAGCGAGCTCTTGCCGCGCAGACGGTCGACACCGGAGCGCGCGACGACGATGTTGTCGAAGCCCTCGGTCTTGTAGCCCTCGATGATCACCACGTCGACATCGTTGTAGCGCGACAGCAGCTCGCGCGCGGGCATCTCGTCCTCCTCGCGCGTGTCGGCGTACTCCGCCCAGCGCGTGGCGCAAATGAGCCCCACGTGCTTGGAGCCAGCCTGGTGATGGCGCCACGTATCCTTAGCGGGAACATCGATATCAAAGCCATGGTGTCCATGATGCTTGAGCGAACCCACACGCAGGCCGCGGCGCGTGAGCTCGGCGATGACCTTCTCGACGAGCGTGGTCTTGCCCGAGTTTTGGTAGCCGATAAACGCGATCGCGGGAACAGCCGGTGCCGGAGCTGCGGGCGCGACGGCGACGGGTGCGCTTGCGGGTGCGGCACCGTCAGCGGCCACAGCCTCAACAGCAGCGGCCTGACGCTCTGCACGATCCCACACACCCGAGCGGCCACCTTCCTTGTGCAGCAGGCGCACGTCGACGATCTCCATGCCGCGGTCGACCGCCTTGCACATGTCGTAGATCGTGAGGCACGCGGCACTCGCGCCGGTCAGGGCCTCCATCTCGATGCCGGTCTTGCCCGTCACACCAGCTGTAACCAGTACGTGAAAGCCAACCTGCCCGTCCACGCGCGCCGGCGCCCAGCCCTCGGGCACGTCCTCGGCCGGCGTCCCCGCCGCAGCGATGGGCGCAATGTCGCACTTGCTCTTGGTAATGAGCAGCGGATGGCACATGGGAATGATGTCGCTCGTGCGCTTGATGGCCATAATGCCCGCCACGCGCGCGCAGGCAAGCACATCACCCTTTTTAGCGCGGTCCTGCAGCACCATGGCCTGCGTCTCGGGGTGCATGAGGATGGTGCCCTCGGCGATGGCAATGCGATGGGTCTCGGCCTTGTCGGACACGTCGACCATACGCACCTCGCCCTTGGCGTCCACATGCGTCAGCTCGTCGCGACGGGCGTCGCGGGCGGGCTCGGTGGCAGCGCTGGCAGTCGGCTGCGCGTCTGCAACGGCATCGCTGGCCGCAGCCGTGGCTTTATGGGCAGACATCGCGGCCCTGCGAGCGGCCTTGGTGGCATCGGCGTACCTGCTCTTGGCCATATGATCATCCTCCGATTTGGGACATAAATCGTTGCGTGCCCTCAATTATCGCGTGTTCCTGCGGTTTGTGGGCCACGGCATCGCGCCAAATCGAAAGTACCTGCATATCATCACCACGGCGCAGGGCGTCGCGCACCGAATACTCGGCATCGCTAAACAGGCACGGACGCACGTTGCCGTCGGCCGTCAGGCGCAGACGGTTGCAATTCGCGCAAAAATGATTGGACATGGCGCTGATGAAGCCGACCGTTCCCACCGCGCCCGGAAAGTGCCAATAGCGAGCAGGGCCCGCGCCGGCGGGAGCGTCGTTAATGTCGAGCGGCTCGAGCTCGCCCAGTCCCGCCGCGGTGGCCCCGGCATTGATGCGCGCCCGCAGCTCGTCACTCGGCACGGTGTCACTCGCGTCCCACAGCTCGGGATTGAGCGTGGGCGCATGCGGGTCCACAGCGCAATGCGAGCTCGTGCGCTCGTCGCCAATGGGCATGTATTCGATAAAGCGCAGGTGGATGGGGCGGTCGACGGTCAGCCGCGCAAGGGCTGCCACATCCTGGCTGAGCCGGCGCACCACAACGCAGTTGACCTTAACGGGCTCAAAGCCCCAAGCCAGCGCCGCGTCGATGCCAGCCATGGTCTGCTCGAGCCGACCCAGGCGCGTAATCTTTCCAAAGAGCGAGGGGTCGAGTGTGTCGAGCGAAATGTTGACGCGGTTAAGCCCAGCATCTTTGAGCTGCGGTGCCAGCTTGGGCAGCAGGGCGCCGTTGGTGGTGAGCGAGATGTCCTCGATCTGCGGAATCGCGCGGATGTCGCGAATAAGCGGAATAATACGGCGGCTGACCAGCGGCTCACCGCCCGTCAGGCGTACGCGGCGAATGCCCTCCCCCGCCACCAAGCGCACAAAGCGGGCAATCTCCTCGGCGCTGAGAAGCTCATCGTGTGCGCGGGGTGCCACGCCATCGGCCGGCATGCAGTAAATGCAACGGAAATTGCACTTGTCGGTAACGGCAATGCGCAGGTAGTTGATATCGCGGCCAAAGCCGTCATGTTGCACGTGCCCGTCCACGCAGCCCTCCCCTCACGCGGCGTTTTATTCTTCGGAAAACATAATACCCCACGGGAGAATCATGCCGACACCCGTACGACAGGACAGGTTGCCTCGAGCAAAACCGGCTTCCCAAGCCCATCCTCAGCACGCAAACCATCACAACATTCGATGCTTTTTCGGATTTTGGCGAAAAACGTCGAATGTTGTGATGGTTTGCCTGTCCACGGCACCCCGTAGAAGGACCAAAGCGCCCCTAAAGGCCGCCGTCCCAGTGCCGGATCACGAATTCTCGCAAGTCGTTCTGCCGTTTCTGGAACGCCTCGCTCCGGTCGCACTTGAGACCCATAGCGAGCGCGATGGCGTTCATCGCCCGGTGCAATTGCAGCTGGTGGGCAAACTGAGTCCCGGTGAGGACGATCATCCTAAAGCCCAGCGCGCTCAGCACGGTCATGCGCTCCGCATCCGACGCGCTGCGCTGTTTATCAAGATGGTCCGAGCCGTTGTATTCAATCCCCGTACCGCTCGCAGGCGCATATACGTCGATCTCGAAATACCCGGCCTTTGCGAGATACTTGAACTCGTTGGGAACATCGACCCGATGGTTGAGCTCAACCTTGACGTATCCTAGCCCGCCCTGAGAACGTTTTGCTACGACCATGATTGCGGTGGCCGTCTCCATGGGCGAACGAGCAGCGTCCTTTACACGCTTGAGCAACGAGGCCGCGCGTTTCACGCCTCGACGCGAAGGATTCTGCTCGCAAAAAGCACGCAGGTCGGCGACGGCATATCGCTGCGAGGCCTCGACATAATCATCGCTCGACAGATGGTTAAGGTGATACCGAGCACACACTTCAAATCCGTACTCAAGCTGCTCGAGCTCGCTCATCCACGAGCCCGCCTGGACAAGGCATATGGCCTCATCAACCACCAGAAGACCCTCTGCCACCTCGATAAGATGATCCGAAGGTATGGGCGCCCCAAACACATGGCGTCGGAGACCCGCCGGCCGAGAGCGTTCAAAATCGAAGCTAACCAGCGTATCAATACGGCCGAGTTCCTCTTGAGGAATACCAAGTGAGACCAGATAGTCGGCGACAATCTCGACCGCTGCAGATATCCTCAATCCCTTGGCATCGAGCCCCAATTTGGGGAGGCTCGCAGTCGGCTCCACCTCGCCAGCAAATGAGCCTTCGTCGTATAGGCTGCTTGCCCGTGAGAGCGGCTCTAACGGGCGCGCCGCGTTGTGGTACAGCCAGGCAGTCTTATGGGACAGGACGATCGGCAGGTCCATGAGCCCTCCAATGGAGTCGGATAACCAACCTTATTCCCCTGCCCGCAGGTCCGCACACCTTCGTGCGCAAGAAAGCGATCCCACCCGATCGAGTGGCAGAAAAACCATCACAACATTCGATGCTTTTCCCGATTTTGGCAAAAAGCGTCGAATGTTGTGATGGTTTGAGGCGAGGTGAGGGGCATGGAGGGGTCAAAACATCGCGCTCGGAGCGTGACTTTTTTCGCCCGTCGTCAACACAAACCTTGACTCTACAATCGTTGTAGGGTTTTCACTACACTGGTAGCTAAACGAACCAAGCCAGAAAGCCCCGCCCATGGAACACGACCTCACTCGCGGCAATGTCCTCAAGACCATCGCTGTCTTTGCCCTGCCTTATATGCTCTCGTACTTTTTGCAGATGCTCTACGGCATGGCCGACCTGTACATGATGGGGCAGTTTAGCGGCGCCGCCGGCATCACCGCCGTGGGCAATGGCGCGCAGACGCTCTATATCATTACCGTGACGCTTGTGGGCCTGGCCATGGGAACGACGGTCATCGTCGGCCACGCCGTGGGCTCGCGCCGCTTCGACCGCGCCGAGACCGCCATCGGCAATACCATCACGCTGTTTATGGGCGTCTCGGTAGTACTGGCCGTCATCTTGTTTGCACTTTGCCCGCAGGTTGTGGCGCTCATTGGCACGCCGCCCGAGGCGGTCGAAGGCACCGCCGCCTACCTGCGTATCTGCTTTGTCGGCATTCCGTTTATCGCCGCATACAACATTCTCTCGGCCATCTTTCGCGGGCTGGGCGATTCGCGCTCGCCTATGTACGTGATTGGCGTGGCATGCATCATCAACATCGCGCTCGACTTTCTATTTATCGGCCACATGGGGCTCGGCCCCGTGGGCGCGGCGCTCGGCACAGTGACCGCCCAGACGGCCAGCGTTGCCCTCGCGCTCGTGTGGCTCAAGAGCCGCCGCACGAACATCCACGTTAAGCGCAGCGACCTGCGCCCCCAGCCCGAGGTGCTCGGCAGCATTCTTAAGATCGGCGTGCCTGTGGCTGTACAGGACGGCTGCATCCAGGTGGCGTTTATGTTTATCACCGTCATCGCCAACCATCGCGGCCTGGTCGATGCCGCTGCCGTAGGCCTGGTCGAGAAGATGATCAGCTTTTTGTTCATTGTGCCGAGTTCCATGGGTGCCACCGTCAGCGCGCTCACGGCGCAAAACGCCGGCGCGGGCAAGGGCGATCGTGCACGTCAGGTGCTCAAAGATGCCATGATAATCTCGGTAGTGTATGGCTGCCTGATCACGGCGCTGATGTGGCTGGTGGCGCCGGCGTTTATCGGCTTTTTTGCCAAGGACGCCGCGGTGGTCGCCGCCGGCACCGGCTATATGCGCAGCTACATTTTCGACGCGATTTTTGCCGGCATCCACATTTGCTTTAGCGGCTTTTTCGCTGCATACGGCAAGAGCTACATCGGCTTTGCGCACAACGTGCTGGCCGTGGCGCTCATTCGCGTGCCGGGCGCGTGGCTGCTGTCGAACGCCTATTCCGACACGCTGTTTCCCATGGGCATCGCTTCGCCGTGCGGATCGATTTTGTCGGCAGTCATCTGTGTTGTCGCGTTTACCGTGCTCAACCGCCGCGGAGCTTTTGACAAGTTGGTAGCGTAGCGGATCGTTTGTGTCATACGACGGCCGCGCCGCACGACCTCGGCGCCCCTTCCCCGCCCATTGAAAGGAGCGGTCCTGTGACCGACATGCCAAGTGAACATACTGAGGGCCTGCTCCGCATTGGCGAGGTGGCGCGCTTGTTTAACCTGAGCGTGGGCACGCTGCGCCATTACGAGCAGATGGGCCTTCTTGACCCGGCGCACATCGATCCGGCGAGCGGGTACCGCTATTACGGATCGCGGCAGCTCTCCACCCTCAATACCATCAGCCACCTGCGCGTTCTCGACTTGCCGTTGGCGCAGATCCGTGAGTTTGTGACCACGCGCGATGTGGACCTTATGCAGCGGCAGCTGACTCAGCAGCAGGAGCTCATCGAGCACAAGCGCCGCGAGTTGGAGCGTGTGTCGCGCAAGATCGATAACCGGCTTGCGCTGCTGCACAATGCCTTGAACACCGAGCTCGATACCATCTGCACAATCGATGCGCCCGAGCTCCGCTGCGCCGTGTTGCGCGAACGCGTCAACCCCACCGATGCCTATGCGCTGGAGTGGCAAATTCGTCAGCTGCAGAAGGGCCAGCACGAGACCTTTGTCTTTCTGGGCAACTTGGGCGTTGGGATTAGCGCCGAGCGCCTGGCCGGCGGCGACTTTGACGGCTACGACGAAGTCTTTCTGCTGCTCGATGACACCGATGAATACCTGGGCGATATCGAGGTGCGGCCCGCCGCGCGCTGCCTAACCATTAGCTTTCGCGGCACGCACGGGCAAGCAGCCCCACGCTACGAGCAGCTGCTCGGCTATATGCGCGAGCACGGCCTGACACCCGCCGGTCCATCGCGCGAGATTGCCCTGATCGACGACATCATCAGCGACGACCCCACAACCTACGTGACGCAGATCACGGTGCCCGTTGCCCCGTCCAAATAAGATCCGCCCGGAAGGCATCATGCTTTCCGGGCGGATCTTCAATTTGGTCATCGATGCACTAAGCCTGGGGCACCTCACCGGTCGCAAGAATCTGCTCGAGTGCGTCCTCGTCCAGTACGGGTACGCCCAGCTGCTCGGCCTTGGTGAGCTTGGAGCCCGCTTTGGGGCCGGCGACCAGATAGCTCGTCTTCTTTGACACGCTGCCCGAAACCTTAGCGCCGAGCACCTTGAGCGCCGCGCCCGCCTCGTCGCGCGTGCGGTTGACGAGCGTGCCGGTGAGCACGAAGGTCAGACCCGCGAGCGGCTGTGCGTCGGCGAGCTCGCCTGCCACGCCAGCGTCGACTGCGGCTTGCGCGTGCGCAGCGCCCAGGTCGACCTCGAGCGACAGGCCCGCCTGGCGCAGACGTTCCAGCACGGCAAGGTTCTCGGGCACGGCCAGGAACTGCTTGACGCTCGCCGCAATCTTGGGACCGATGCCCTCGCACTCGGCAATATCCTCTTCGCTCGCCAAGATAAGCTTGTCAATCGACAGGAATCGCTCGGCGATGACCTCGCCCACACTCTTGCCCACGTGGCGGATGCCCAGGGCAAACAGTACGCGACCGAGTGGCTGGCTCTTGGACTTGTTGAGCTCGGCGATAATTTTCTCGGCCGTCTTGAGGCCCACCGGGATGGGGTCGCCCTTCTTGACGCCCTTTTTGCTGTTGGAGCTGGCATAGGTGCGCCCCGTGTCCAGGTCTGCGATGTCGTCCACCGTGAGCTGGTAGAAGTCCGCGACATCGTGGATCAGGCCAGCGGCGATCATCTTGTCGACAATCTCGTCGCCCAGGCCGTCGACGTCCATGCAGCCGCGGCTCACCCAGTGGAGCAGGCGCTCCTTGAGCTGCGCGGGGCAGTCGATGGAGACACAGCGGTAGGCCACCTCTCCGTCCTCGTGGACCACGGGACTGCCGCACACGGGGCAGACCTCGGGCATCTGCCAGTCGACCGAATCGGCCGGACGCCTGTCGAGCACCGGGCCCACGACCTCGGGGATCACGTCACCCGCCTTGTGCACGAT
This sequence comes from uncultured Collinsella sp., assembly GCA_900541475.1. Taxonomy (GTDB): domain Bacteria; phylum Actinomycetota; class Coriobacteriia; order Coriobacteriales; family Coriobacteriaceae; genus Collinsella. Next base: position 9,698 of record UQJV01000031.1, on the reverse strand, counting down.
GATGGTGTCGCCCTCGCGCACGTTTTTGCGACGGATCTCGTCGATGTTGTGCAGCGTGGCGCGCGCGATGGTGGAGCCGGCAACCGTCACCGGATCGAACTCGGCGACCGGCGTGAGCACGCCGGTGCGGCCCACCTGGATGCGAATCTCGCGCAGGACGGTCTGCTTTTCCTCGGGCGGAAACTTAAAGGCAATGGCCCAGCGCGGCGCGCGGGCGGTAAAGCCCAGGTCGAGTTGCTGCTGGAAGCTGTCCACCTTTACGACCACGCCGTCGATGTCGTAATCGAGGTCGCCGCGGTGCTCGAGGGCCTGGGCACAGAACTCGTGAACCTCGGCCGGCGTGGCACAACGAGCCACGTTGGGGTTGACGCTAAAGCCGGCGTTGCGCAGCCAGTCGAGAAATTCGCGCTGGCTGTGAACGTGCAGCGGATCGGTATCGGCGATGGCGTAGATAAAGGTGGCTAGGTCGCGGCGCGCCGTGACCTTGGGATCCTTCTGACGCAGGCTGCCAGCGGCAGCGTTGCGCGGGTTGGCGAAGGGGTCGCGCCCCTCGGCATCGGCCTCTTCATTCAGACGAACAAAGCTGCCCTTAGGCATGTAGACCTCGCCGCGCACCTCGATGGCGCGCTCGCGGTCGGCGCCCATGTGAGCGAGCGCCGGCTCGGACAGGTGCATGGGCACGTCCTTGATGGTGCGCACGTTGAGCGACACATCCTCGCCCGTGGTGCCATCGCCACGTGTGGCCGCGCGTACGAAGGTGCCGTTTTGGTAGGTAAGTGCCACGCCCAGGCCGTCGATCTTAAGCTCGCAGGTATAGGTGACGCTGCCAGCACCGAGCGCATCCTCGGCGCGCTGGAGCCATGCGTCGAGTTCGTCCAGATCCATGGCATCGTCCATGGAATACATGCGCGCCATATGCGTGACCGGCGTAAACTGCTCGCTCACGTACCCGCCCACGCGCTGGGTATAGCTGTCGGACGTCACCAGGTCGGGATAGGTCGCCTCGATTTCCTGCAGCTCAACGAGCATTTTGTCAAAGGCGGCGTCCGTGATCTCAGGCGCATCGAGCATATAGTAGCGATAGGCGTGGTAATCGAGCTCATGGCGCAGCTCGGCCGCGCGCGCTGCCGCCTGGGCACGGGCATCGGCCGGTACAGTGGTATCCGTGCTCGCGGGCGTTTCGGTATCGATGTCCACGCCGTCACCAAACAGGCTCGATTGCTCCATAGCGGCACTCCTTCGCTCGATTTCAAACGGATACAAGAGTACCACCGGTCGCGATGGAGCCAAATCGCCCTTTCCAACCGCACCGAATCGGCAGTCGACGAACCGGGGTGGATTGCGCAATCAAATCACGCCCTTGTCAGTTCTAAATGACCCGTTTTCCTCCGTCCCCAACGGATCAATGTGAAAAGAGGGGCTGTCCCACGTTGATGGGACAGCCCCCTCTGGCCTCGATATGTACGATACAGCTCGCTAGTAGCCCTGACCGTAGCCTTGACCCTGGCCCTGCTGGCCCAGCAGCTCCTCCAGATACTGGCGCAGCTGCTCGTCGGTAATACCGCCGTTGCCGGTGTCGGTCGCGCTGTCATCCTGCTGCTGGCTCTGCAGCTCCTCGTCAGAGCCCAGCTCAACCGTGACCTTTTTCTCGTCCTTGCCGCGCATGAGCGTGATCTCGACCTTCTCGCCCACCTCGTGGCTGCGCAGCGCAATGATCAGGCCATCGGCACTCGTAATCTCGTCGTCGCCCAGCTTGGTAATGACATCGCCCTCCTGGATGCCGGCCTTGGCAGCAGGGCCATCCTCAACGACGCTCGCCACATACGCGCCGCTATCAGTGCTTAGCTTGTTGGTGCGGGCGTTGAGCGCGTTGACGCTCGAAAGCGTGGCGCCCATGTACGGATGCACCGGCGTCTTACCGTCGATGATCTGGTCGGCAATGTCCTTGGCGTAGTTAACCGGAATGGCAAAACCCACGCCCGAGCTGGAGCCCGAGTAGCTCTCGATGAGCGAGTTGATGCCCACCAGCTCACCGTTGTCGTTGACGAGTGCGCCGCCGGAGTTGCCCGGGTTGATGGCGGCATCGGTCTGGATCATGTTGGCGTAGATGGTGTTGCCGCTGGTAGAGCTCATGGCCGTGGAGCGATACAGCGCCGACACAATGCCCGTGGAGACAGACTGCTCGTTGCCGAACGGCGAGCCGATCGCCATAACCCACTCGCCCACGTTGAGCTTGGAGGAGTCACCGATCTCGATCGGCGTGAGCTTGGAGGCGTCAGCATCCTTGAGCTTGATGACGGCCAGGTCGCTCGAAGCATCGTTGCCCACGAACTCGGCCTCGTACGTGGTTCCGTCGTCCATGGTCACCACGTACTGGTCGTAACCATCGACCACGTGGTTGTTGGTGAGGATGTGGCCCTCGGTATCGAGCACAACGCCCGAACCGACGCTGCCCGAACCATCCGACTCGTCGGCAGACTGCGAAAGCGTATTGTCCTGGCTACCGCTCGAGGTGGCGGTAATGGAAACGACGGAGGGCAACGCCTTGGCAGAAACGGCCTCGGCCAGCGTGGTGTCCTCGGAATCAATCGTAATCTTTTGCGTCGACGAACCCGAAGCACCCGCCGTCACGGCGTTCCTGCCGCCGCCGATATCGAGCGTGCCACTCATAATGAGCGCGATGACCAGCAGGGCACCGCATGTGCAGCCGGCGAGCGCCGTAATAAAGATCGGCAGCTTTTTGGTCTTGGTCTTGACCACCGTGTGCTTGTTTACAACCTGCTGGCCGCCCAGCGGCTTGCCGGTCTGCGTGTCGTAGGCCTGCACGTAGGGAATGTTGCCGTCGGCAGGCGTCGACTCCACCTGCACGCGCGGTTGCTTCTGAGTCTCGCCGGCGTGGCCCGCATCCTGGGGACGCTGGGAATCGTTCTCGCTCATAGCTGCAATCCTTTCGTCAAATAACCAAAGGCCCGCCAAACACGTGGCGGGCCATCATTGTTCACGATGAGTTGTACCCCAATATGCGGGTGCACGTGTATGAGAACGCAATCTTTTAGGAAGGCTTAAGTTCTACTGCAAACTCGAAAGGAACCCGCACCTGCGGCAAAACCACCGCAAAGGCGCCTGTCCCCCTTGCGGTGGAAATCTAGTCCTTAAACAGATAGCCCACGCCGCGGACGGTGGTGATGTGTGCCGCGATCTGCGGGCCCACCTTGGAACGGATGCGTCGAATGTGCACGTCGACGGTGCGCGTGCCGCCGCAGTACTCAAAGCCCCACACGCGGTGCAGCAGCACTTCGCGGCTGTAGGCGCGGTTGGGGTGCGTCGCCAAAAAGCTCAGCAGCGAGTACTCCATCAGCGTCAGGTCGATGGGCTCATCGTCGAGCGTCACCTGGTAGGTGGCAAGGTTAATCTCGAGGTTATCGATGTTGAGCACATCGTCGGCGGCGACGGTCTCCTCCTCGCCCATCAGGCGCTGTGCGCGAGCCTTGAGTTCGTTGGGCGTCGCCGTGGGGCATACAAAGTCGGCATGCGCGTGATTCGGCAGGCGCAGGGTGCCGAGCGCCTCGTCGTCGACGATCACCAACATGGGGACGCCGCCGCGATCGTCAAGCCACTTGGCAATCTGATCGATGCGGTCGCTGCGGATGCCGTCGGAATCGAGGATCAGCAGGTCAAAGTCGTGCGCCGCAGTCGGCGAATCGGGGGTAGCCAGGCTCACCTCGACACCCAGGGTGGTCGTCAAGCTGCGGGCAAACTCGTGGAAGCGCGTCGTGCGCGCCATGAACAGGGCACTCTTTTCGGACATATCGGCCTCCAAGGAAATGAGCTCAATCGTACTGGAACAAGCCAGCGCGATTAGGAGTTCGCCAGGTAGTGCTTGATCTCCCACTCGGTGATCGTGGACTCAAACTTATGCCATTCGTCGCGCTTCTTTTTGAGGAAGAAGCTGTGGATGTGCTCGCCGAGGGCATCCTTCATAAACTGCGAGCCCTCAAAGACGTCGAGCGCCTCTTTGAGCGAGCGCGGCAGCGGCGTGTAGCCGGCCTCGACCATCTGACGGTCGGTGAGCTTGAGCGTCTCGGCCGTGGCCTCGGGCGGGAGCTCCAGCTTGCGCTCGATGCCGTCCAGACCAGCCGCCAGCGTGACGGCGTTGACCAGGTACGGATTGGCCATGGGATCGGGACTGCGCAGCTCGATGCGCGTGGACAGCTGCTTGCCGGGCTTGTAGACCGGAATGCGGACCATACTCGCGCGGTTACGCAGGCCCCACGTGGCGTACTGCGGCACGGAGTCGCCGCCCGTGGTAATGCGCTTGTACGAGTTGACCGTGGGGTTGGTGATGGCGCTGATCTCGCGCGCGTGCGCCAGGATGCCGGCCATGTAGTGCTTGGCGATATCGGAGAGGTGGTACTTCTCGTCGTCCTCGCCCCAAAAGACGTTGTTGCCGTCGTGGTCGAATAGCGACTGGCACAGGAACATAGCGCTGCCGTCCTCGCCCGCCAACGGCTTGGGCATAAAGGAGGCGTGGCAACCGCTCTCGTAAGCCTGCTGCTTAATGATGAGCTTAGCCGTGGTGATGGCGTCGGACATGCTCAGGGCCTCGGCGTGGCGCAGGCTCATGCCATGCTGCGAGCGGCCGGCGGCGTGGAAGGTGTACTCCACGGGCACGGACATCTTCTCGAGCGTGAGGACCGTGTTGCGGCGCAGGTCGCGAGCGGCATCGCTCACCGAAAGATCGAAGTAGCCCACGTTGTCGAGCGGCTCGGGCGTGTGCTCGTCGGGAAAATAGTAGTACTCCAGCTCGGCGCCCACGTTGAGCAGATAGCCGGCCTTCTCGGCCCTGTAGAACATGCGGCGCAGGGCATCGCGCGGGTCGCCGGCAAACGGCTTGCGATCGGGAGTGCACACGTCGCAGAACACGCGGGCGACGCCGTTATGGCTCGGGCGCCACGGCAGAATCTGGAAGGTCGAAGCATCGGGAAACGCCAGCATGTCGGCTTCCTCGGGCGTGGCAAAGCCCTCGATGGCGGAGCCGTCAAAGCCAATACCCTCCTCAAAAGCGACCTCGAGGTCCTCGGGGCTAATGGCAAAGTTCTTGAGGCGGCCGAGAATGTCGACAAACCACAGACGCACAAAGCGGATGTCACGCTGCTCTACGGAGCGGAGTACGTAATCGATGTTCTGCTGGTTCATGTCGCTCCCCTTTCTTTCGGGCGGGTTTCGACTGGTCTATATCGCAGATACTATCGCAGAAAAATGTTTCCGCAGGGTTAAAGCGTATCAAGCGCTCAAAAAACGTGTGTGAACAGGCGGTCACGAACGAATGATTAGCGCGAGGTCGAGGCGCGGTGTTCAATGTGACCAGGAACCTCGATGCGCTTGGGGGCGAGCTTTGCGGCGTCGCCCACCGTAGTGGTAACGACGTCGATGCGCTCGGACAGGCGCTCGACTACGCGTTCGGCAATGGTAAGGGTGTCTTGCGCGGCCGTGGTCACACCGCCAAAGAGCACGTGGTTCCAGGGGTAATCGTCAAACGTCGCAATCTTGAGACCCGCCGGCAACGAGGGTCCCAGCTGTGCCAACGCCTCGGTCAGACGCAGGAAAACCAGGCCGTTGACGGCGATAAGGCCGAGCTTTTTGCCTGCATAGCCGCGGATGGTCTCGTCCAAGCGACCGACGCCTGCGGCGCCCCCGTCGGCCAAGGTGACGACCTCGCCCGCAAGGTCGCGTCGCGAAAGCTCGTCGGCAAAGGCCTCGGCGCGCTCACGACGCACGGGGCTGTCGTCGCTTGCCTCAGTGAGCAGGCACAGGCGCTCGCTGCCCGCAGCGGCCAAAGCGTCCACCAACCCGGCGACCAGCTCACGGTTGTTAGATGTCACCAGATCGACACCGCCGTCGGCAACATCGCGGTCGAGCAGCACAACGGGTAAACGTCCCGCTGCCGCGGCGATTGCTTCGTCGTTACCGCCGCAGGTATTGACGACCAGGCCGTCCACGCCGGCATCGATAAGTCTGGTGAGCGACTCCGCTTCCTTAGCGGGGTCGTTACCACTAATGGCCGTCATGAGCGAGCAGCCGCGCGCAGCGGCGCTGGCGGAAAGTCCTTCGAGCATGGCGCTCGAGAACGGGTTGGCGATGTCGGCCAGGATCACGCCGATGAGGTTGGTGCGCGAGCTGCGCAGATTGCGTGCGGCGGCACGTGGGCGATAGCCGGTGCGCTCGATAACCGCCGCGATGCGAGCGCGGGTTTCCTCGGTCATCTGCCCGGGGCGGTTGTTGAGATAGCGCGAGACCGTGGCCGGGCTCACGCCCGCCTCGGCGGCAATGTCCTTGATTCTCATCTGCGCCATGGCGCACCCCGTTTCCCAATTGTCAGCAGTCTGAGCCATTTTAGGCATTTTTTTAAAAATCTCGCTTGCAAAACGCTGTAGGTGAGTATACTACAACTCGAAACGAAACCGATTTCGTAAACCGATTTCGGCGAGCGTTGGCACGTAGGTGCAAAGATGTACCCTACCGTCTTGGCACCTCCGTGCCAACGCCATATCAAAGGTGTACGCACGAGCAAGAAGGAGCTGCGCAACCATGGGTAAAACGGTTCTTACCTTCGGCGAGATCATGATGAGGCTCTCGCCCAAAGACCATCTGCGCATTGAGCAGGCGACCGAGTTTGATGTCCGCTACGGCGGCGCCGAGGCCAACACCGCGCTTTCCCTGGCCTACCAGGGCGACAAGGCCGCTTACGTCTCCGTTGTCCCGGCCAACCGTCTGGGCGAGTGCGCTCTGCGCTCGCTGAAGGCCTACGGCGTCAACACCACGCGCGTCGTGCGTCAGGGCGACCGTCTTGGCTGCTATGTGTTTGAGGTCGGCGCCTCGCAGCGCGGCAACGGCTGCGTCTACGACCGCAAGTTCTCTGCCATCAACATGGCCAAGCGCGACGTCTTTGACTGGGACGAGATCCTCAAGGGCATCGATGTCTTCTATTTCTCCGGCGTGACCCCCGCCGTCTCCGATGAGATGGGCGCCGCCTGCAAGGAGGCGCTCGCCGCCTGCCGCGCCAAGGGCATCACCACCGTGTGCGACGTGAACTATCGCGGCAAGATGTGGTCGCCCGAGAAGTCGCAGGTCAGCATGAAGGAACTCCTGCCGCTCGTCGATATCTGCATCGCCAACGACGAGGATGCGCCTGCCGGCCTCGGCATGACCTGCGTCTCCGGTTCCCTTGCCCACGGCATCGAGGAGCGCGACACCTATGTCGAGATGGCCCGTCAGATCTGCGCCAAGTACGGCTGCAAAAAGGTCGCTTCGGTCGTTCGCAACATCTCCTGCGTCGAACGCTCCGTCTGGATGGGCATGCTCTTTGACGCCGAAAGCGGTGAGCACTGGTTCTCCCCTGCTCACGACGTACACGTGCTCGAGGGCGTTGCCGCCGGCGACGCTTTCAACGCCGGCCTCGTCCACGCCCTCATCAACGACTTTGACCCGCAGGACGCCGTCAACTACGCAATTGCAGCCTCGATCCTCAAACTCACCATCAAGGGCGATTCCAACCTGGTGACCGCCGACGAGATCGCCGCTGTGGCCAACGCCGCCGACGGTGGCACCCGCGTCGCCCGTTAATTCGTTCCCCATTCCGCGGGCCGCAGCTTTCCAATCCCATACCCCTGCGGCCCGCTCCCCGATTCCTCCGGTCGGGCAAAACCACCAGTCCCATTCCGGTTTTGCCTGGCATTCCCTACATGACTGGTCGAGCAGCCGGTTTTGGAATTGCTTGAACCCCAAGCAGTGCCTCCGATAACCAATCCAAAATCGGCTCATGACCAGCATATTTGGCAATCACGCGCCCATGCGCGCCATACATCGAAAGGAACATCATGTTCGATCAGTTCTACACCACGCTTGAGTCCCTGGGCATCGTGCCGGTCGTCGTGCTCGACAAGGTCGAGGACGCCGCCCCGCTCGCCCACGCCCTTATGGCAGCTGGCATGAAGTCCGCCGAGGTAACCTTCCGCACCGCCTGCGCCGCCGAGTGCATCGCCGCTATGGCCGAGGCCGAGCCCGAGATGTGCGTTGGTGCCGGCACCGTCCTGACCGTCGAGCAGGTTGAGCAGGCCCGCGCAGCCGGTGCCAAGTTCATCGTCTCCCCGGGTTACAACGAGGACGTCGTGAAGCACTGCATCGACATCGACCTGCCCGTCCTTCCCGGCACCGTGACCCCCTCCGAGGTCACCGCCGCCGAGAACCTGGGCCTCAAGGTCACCAAGTTCTTCCCCGCGTCCCAGTATGGCGGCCTGAACACCATCAAGGCCCTCGCCGCTCCGTTTGTCGGTCACCGCTTTATGCCTACCGGCGGCGTGAGCACCGCCAACGTCGAGGAGTACCTGAGCTCCTCTGCCATCATCGCCTGCGGTGGCACCTGGATGGTCAAGCCGGCCCTGTTCGCCGACGGCGACTTCTCCAAGGTCGAGCAGATCGCCCGCGAGGCAATGGACGTCGTCAAGAAGGTCCGCGGCTAGGTTTAGCTCTCTATCGTGAAAGGGGGCGTGCCCTAGACCTCGCCCCCTTTCTTTTAAAACGGCTCGGAAGCGCGCCGTTTCCGTCACGAACAAGAACCAAAACCGTCTTGTATGCTGATAGAACGTGACGGAAGCGACACGCCCCCGAGCCGCTTTACTTACTCGGTTGGCAACCGCGCCCAGTTGAGCCACATCGACAAAAACCGAGCCATCAAAACAGCTGCGGCGCCGTCTAGAGGAATGGACCCTTGCTTCCGGTCTTTTCCTCCAAACGGCGCCGCAGCTTTTTCGTGCCCCGATGTGCCCCGGCAGTTGCGGTGAAATATGGACTGCTTACACCATCAGAGCCGCAAAACAATCCCTATTTCACCGCAACTAATGTAGGGGACGAGTTAGATGGCCGAGTCCTTGGACAGCTCAAAATAGTCAGGATGCAAGGCGATAACCGGGCCCTGCTCCTCGGGCATCAGGTGCAGGTGCGTCTCGGCCAGATAGCTCGCTGCATCGGTATCGCCCCTCTTAATGGCCTCGAGAATCCGGCGATGCTGCCGACGAATCGGCTCCCAATCCAGGTCCTGCGACACCATACGCAACCAGTTGTATCGCTCAAAATGCGTGTTGACGCTCTTCATCCAATTCCACAGCATGTGACGGCCAGCAATCTCAAAACACGTCTCATGGAACAGGTTGTCCAGATCGAAAAAGCGACGCGTTTCGCTATGGTCGAGTGACTCGGACTCGGCAAGAATCTGCTCAAGCCGCTGCTTTTGCTCGGGCGTAGCAGCCGAACAACATTTAATGAGCACGCTTCTCTCGAGCTTCTCGCGCAAAAAGCAGGCGTTTTCGGCGCGTTCCATGCTGATCTTAGAGACATAGGTACCGCTTTTGGGACGCGTTTCCACCAGCTCCTGCTCACGCAGGCGCACAAAGGACTCGCGAATGGGCGTGCGCCCGATTCCCGTCTCCTTTTCCAGACCAATCGCCGAAAGGCGCGTGCCGGGCTTGAGCTCGGCATAGATAATCTTGGAGCGCAGTGCGTTGTATGCCTGATCTTGCAGGCTCTGATAATGCTGGTGTTGTTCCATAAAGCCCTCGGATGAAGCCTCGGTTAATCGAATACCACCATGCAATACTATCGCATCCCCCGTCCCCCCATAAGTTGCGGTGGAATAGTTCCTG
>UQJV01000030.1 GCA_900541475.1 uncultured Collinsella sp. | reverse complement strand
GCGTCGTAGCCCTCGTCGGCGACCTTGTCGGCGAGCGCGGTCATCTTCTTGCCGGTCTCGTAGAGCGCCTTGCCGTCCTCGAGATAGCCCTCCTGGTCGAAATGCATGATCTCGATCTTCTCGGTTTCCTTCATTTGTCTCTCCTTTCTGGGGTTGTTTCCACATCCCCCATGCCAACGGGCATCAAAACCCGCTTACATTCCGTAACACTCAGCCGCTTTGGCCTTAAGCGCATTGACTGACTCTTCGTAGCCCTCTGCCTTGACCTCCATTTGCTTGGAGACGGTATCGAGATACGGGTGCACGTTCCATGACTTCAGACGCTCGGCGATCATGGCCGCAATCGTCTGGAAGAACACAAGATTGGGAATTGCGCTGAGCAGCGGAGCCACCTGAGGCACCGCAACCTCGTGAGCCCTACCCTTGGGATGGGCCGTGAGCAGCACCGTTTTTGCCGTAACGTTCGATAGCGCATCGGCGATATTCGCAAGACGCTCCGACCCCTGCGGATCGTCGACGATAAACACCAGATGGCCCGGAACGATCTGCATCTCGGGACCGTGGACGAACTCCTCGCCTTCGTGATGCATGGCAGGAATCTTGATGGTCTCGCTCAGCTTGAGCGCTGCCTCCTCGGCAACACCATAGTTGGGGCCGTTGCCGACGACCATGGCGGGCATGTGCTCAGAAAGCTCGAGCATGTGATCTTGGACATATGCCTCGGCGGTCTTGCACATCACGGCATTAGCCTGGATAGCCTCGCGCAGGTCATCAAGACGCTGAGCAACGCCCTTGGCGTCAATCGTTCCGCGCGCCTGACCGCCGTAAATACCAAAGAGCACCAGGTACTCAACGAGAACCTCGACGCCCAGAGTCACAAAGTCCACCGACTCGACACCCACACCGTAGTCAAGAACGATGTCAGCGTGTTCCTTGATGGGTGCCTCGACGTTTGCCGTGAGCGCAACTGCAGCCATATCGTGTGCACGCATGTAATCGAGCGCCGCAATCGTATTGGTCGAATAGCCGCTCTGCGAGACGGCGATGTTGAGCGCATGCTGCGGATAGGTGTGTTCAAAATCGACGAAGGCCTCGGGCGTCACAACGGACACCTGCATCTGCAGCGCATCTTGCAGGTAATCGCGGGCGCAATCGGCGGCATGGCGCGACGAACCCGAAGCAACGATGCGCAGTGCATCAAAAGAACCGGACTGGAAAATATCAACGAGCTGCGCTACCAGCTCAGACGAACGCTCGAGGTTCTCCCCCATACGCACATGGGCAAGCTGAACGTAATCGAGCATCTTCATCGTCTCACCTCGTAACAAATCATTAGTATTTGATACCAATCACAGTTACAGGTTACGGCTTTTTGATACCTCTTTGTCGATTAATTTATCCCCATCGGCGAACGGTCGATTTTGAGCCATGTAAGGTTGTATATACGGTCTGCTCAACGAATCAAAATTCCGTCAACTTTTCAGCCCGTTATGCAAAAAACCAGCTAGTACGTATAGGTATATCCACCCGCATCACCGCGGTTAAACGACTTGACGTACTCGATCGCCTGGCCGCTCGCATCGAAGCTTACGCACTCCAGCGTCAAGGCAAGATCACCCTGCTCCAGTCCAAGCAGGCCGGCATCTCGTGCGCCCAGCGCTTCGATATCGAGCTTTTCCTGTGCCATAACTGGCTTTCGGCCCAGCATCTCATAGGTCTCGTACAAGCTGAAGACCGACACGTCAATATCTTCGATGGTTGGGAACAGCAGGCAGGGAATCAGCGCCGTCTCGATCGATACGGGGCTACCGTTTATGCAGTTCAGGCGTCGAATGGAATAGAGCAGGTCGTCCTCGGCGATGCCAAACAGGTCAGCGTAGTATGGCCCCGCATAACGCTTGGAACGTGCGAGAATACGGACGGACGGCTCGCCGCCCGAAGCACGGACCGATTCACGGAAACCGCCCGTGCGTTCAAAAAAAGCAGGTACTTTCTGCGCCACAAAGGCACCTTTCCCCCGAACACGGCGAATCTGCCCGCGCCGAACCAGCTCATCGACAGCGCTTCGGATGGTCAAGCGTGTCGTACCAAATTCCTCGGCGAGGTCTTTTTCGGACGGAATCATGGAACCCGTGGGATATGTACCGCGCTCGATACGCTCCTCGATGCGGCGTCGAATGCGCATATAAACCGGGGTGGCATCTACTGTTTCAGCCATTGTTCACCTGCCACACTCCTCATGCCGTTCTCTTCGCCGTTATCGGCAAAGCGAAACTTTGTGGGCAAAATCACCGATTTGCAATGCTCCACAAAACGCATGTCCTTATCAAATTCAATCGAGCTCTCATAGAACACCGGCGTTCCCTCTTCTTGCTGGAGCAGCTCGGCCTCTTCGACGTTCAAACGCGAGATAGAGATATGCTCACGTCCATGCTCAACACGCACGCCGCCTTCTTTGAGCAAGACATCGTAAAGGCTCTCGCACTCAAAATCGTGCTCGGTAAGCGATGGGCACAGGGACAGGTTAACGTGAGCGGTCTCGATTGACGCCGGCTCGCCCCCAATAAGTCGAACGCGCTGCATGCGGAGCAAAGGAGCGCCTACAGACACCCCAAGCTTGTCGGCAAGCGCCTCATCCGCCTCGATGGTCCCGGTGGAAACCAGACGAGAAGAGGGGTGCAGACCGGCAGTCCGCACAGCATCGGAAAAGTTATACGTTTCCTGAAAGATGTTTAGCGGCTTGGGAGGACACACATACGTACCCGATCCGCGACGGCTCTCGAGCGTTCCACACGAGATGAGCCGCGTGATACCGGCACGCAACGCTGTACGCGAAACGCCAATCTCTTCGCACAGCACGCGCTCGGCCGGCAGGCGATCCCCGCCGGCAAGCTGATGGTGCTGGATATACCAAAGAATTCCCTCAACAGCACGATCTTTGGGGGGAATTGCATAAGATTCGCCTGCCATTGCACAGACTCCTCATTCAGAAACGTATGCCGCCAAAATTAGGCCAGCCCTCCCATGGCATCAAATTCGGCCTTGATCTTCTCGGCGACATTCCGATACGACTTATATAGACTTGAATCGCGTTTAACTTCGTCGGTCATAACGGGAATCTCTAATTTGGAAACCTCGTCTTTTCCCGTCTGAACCGCCACAACAACGCCCATACCAAGACACATATTACGCTTGGCAGCGTTTATTTTCGCCGCCTTGGCAGGATTTGCCAGGATACGCTGGGCAAATTCCTGTTTTGAAGTCACTTCCTCGGCCTCCGGATCGCCCGCCTCGGCTACTTCGCACTGCAACACGTCCGCATAGTCAAAAATCTTAGGCTCTGCACCACGCTGATGCACGGCCCACTTGCGACGCGTGGCATCCTGGTAGATAGCCGGCAAAAACGTAAACCGCGGCGGGTCCAAAATCGTATCCGTGATGGTAAACACATCGGGATCAAAGGCATCCTGCGGGTTTTTCTTCTTGAACAGCCCCATATCAGCCTCCCGTACTAGCATTAAACAACTCAAGCTGAATATAGCACCAATTTCAAGCCACTGCCTTACCCTATCGGTGCGCGGCGTCTATGGCTCGCCCAGCGGAAGAGTTAACGGACGAGGGCCGGGGTGCCTGCCGGCAAATAGCGGACACTCCGCATGCAATCTATGCAAACAAACAAGTACGCTTAGCTACATTCGGTAAGTTCGAGCACGCTGCCCTTAACGATAAGTGCCGGCTCCAGGACGACCTCTTCGGCACGCCTACCGCCCCTACCGGCAAGACGCTTGGACATGCAGCCAAAAGCATGCTCCGCAAGGACACCAGGATCCTGCTCAATCGCGGTCAGCGCCGGCTCAAAGAGAACGTCGGCCGCCGAGTTGTCATAGCTCACCACCGAGATATCGCCCGGGATGCTCTTCCCCATCTCGTGCAAGCGCTTGAGCAAACCGAGGGCAATGTTGTCCGAGCTTGCGAACACGGCGGTGGCGTCGGTTGCGAGTACCGCCTCCGAGGCCTCGTATGCACTCGGAATGTAGTACTCGCTCTCAAACTCCAAACGTGCGTCGATAGGCAGGCCAACCTCACGCAGCGCGCGCTCATAGCCGGCAAGTCGCTTGCGACCTGTATTGGAACGGCGCGCGTTAACCAAGCAGGCAATGCGACAGTGACCCTGCTCGATCAGATAGCGGGTGGCCATGTAGCCACCCATCTCGTGGTCGAACATCACCTTGTCGCACTCGAGTCCCTCAATGGCACGGTCGACCATCACGGCAGGGATAGGCAGATGGCTGACTTCTTCGCGCAGGGCGCGGTCGTCGGAGAACTCGTCGCCCACCACCAAAAAGACGCCGTCAACGCCGCGCGTCACCAACTGGCGCAGCAGCTCAAGATCGTCATCGGCGCTTCCGCCCGAGCTGGTAATAAAGAGTGCGTAACCGTCCTCACGGCAGCGCTTTTCCAAACTGCCGGCGAGCGAGGCAAAAAAGCGGCTCTCGATGTTAGGGACGATAAGACCCAGCGTGCGCGACTCACGCATGACCAAGCTACGCGCAATCTGGTTAGGAACATAGTGGTTGCGCGCCGCGACCTCTTTGATGAGCTTGCGGTTTTCTTCCGAGATGCGACAAGGCCGATTATTGAGAACAAGCGAGACCGACGAGGGGGAAAGCCCCACCTCCTGGGCGATCTGCTTGAGGGTGACTTTGTTGGCCATCTCGCTCCTTCCAGGTTTACGCGCAATCTCTTGAAAGTATAGCGACTGCCCCTCTACCTCGGTGATAAACACTTTACCAATCCGGTGGACGGCTGTTTTATCGCCGCCAGCGCACCAAATCCGTCCGGGTGGGGTATATTGCAATCGATTGATGACAACGACCACCAAAAGGCGGATATTCGTATGCACGAGAACGACTTTTTTAACGAGGACCTGCTGTGCGCGCTTGCTGGCGTTGCCGGCGAGGACAACGTGCTGATGAGCGAGCCCATGCGCGAGCACACCACGTTTAAGATCGGCGGCCCGGCTGACGTCTTTGTCACGCCCGATACCGAGCAGGGACTCGTCGCCACACTCGATACCTGCTATCGCTGCGATCTGCCACTCACCATCGTGGGCAACGGCTCCGACCTGCTTGTCGGCGACAAGGGCATCCGCGGCGTCGTCGTGGCGCTGGGCGAGGGCCTCTCCGACATCACCGTCGACGGCACGCACGTCACGGCGGCAGCCGGCGCCTTGCTTTCCGATGTCGCCGCGGCGGCAGCCGAGGCCGGTCTCACCGGCATGGAGCCCATCTCGGGCATCCCTGGATCGGTCGGCGGCGCCTGCTACATGAACGCCGGCGCCTACGGTGCCTGCATGGCCGATGTGCTGGGGTCTGTGCGCGTCTACAAGCCCGCCCGCATGCTCGACGACGGCACCCGCGGCAGCGGCAGCATCATCGAGTTCGATGTCGACGAGCTCAATCTGGGCTATCGCAAGAGCCGCATCGCCGACGACGGCTTTATCGTACTTTCGGCCACCTTCAATCTCGCCCCGGGCAACTCCGCGATGATCAAGGCCGACATGGACGACTACCGCCAGCGCCGCGAGGACAAGCAGCCGCTCGATATGCCGAGTGCCGGCTCCACTTTCAAACGCCCCGAGGGCTACTTTGCCGGCAAGCTCATCATGGACGCCGGCCTGCGTGGCCACGCTGTCGGCGGCGCGCAGGTGAGCGAAAAGCACTGCGGCTTCATCGTCAACGCCGACCACGCCACCGCCGCCGACGTCGACGAACTCATCCGCGACATCCAAGCCAAAGTCAAAGAGCAGTTCGACGTAGACCTAGAACCCGAAGTCCACCGAGTAGGCGAATTCCTCTAACAAAGAAGGCCCCGAAAGGGGCCTTCGTCTTGCGCAGGACTGTCCGAGCAGGCAACCTTATGCCGCGCGGGCAGCCCGGGACCAACCAGCTTCAAACCGCACCTACGACAGCACGACGCCGCCGAGCCAGCCCCAACGCACGCCCGAACCGCCGCCAAAGAAGCTGATAAACGAATCGAGCGATTTAGACGTGATAGCGCCCTGGTTGCTCATGACGATGCCGCCGCCAACATAGATACCGACATGACCATATAGTCGGCCCGCGATACCCGTCGTGGGATGCGAGGAATCGGCAACAATCATGCCGACCTTTAGCGTCGAACGATCGGCGCTGTAGCACCACGCGTTAAACATGTCGCACGCGTTACCGCCAAAGTAGCCCACTCCTGCGTTGCGGAAGACGTTGGTGACCCAAGCGGCGCACCAGCCCAAACCGGGCGAGGGAGTGGAGTAGCACGCATTAACCACGGCTTGCTGCTTGCCTGTACCCACATTTTGCTGCGGTGCACTAGAAGCATGAGAGCCACCGCTCGAGGTCGAGTTGTTCTTGTTCGAGGCGGCTGCAGCAGCGGCGGCTTCCTGAGCCTTCCTCGCCGCCTCCTCGGCCTGCGTGGCCGCGAGGACCTCGGCGTCACGCTGAGCCATGAGTTCCTTGACGTCGTCGGAAAGCCCGCTCAGCACGACCTGGACTTCTTGCTGTTTGGTCTGCATGTCCTGCATCTGAGCAGTCTGCTGGTCCTTGAGCTTCTCCAAGTCGGCCTTCTGCGACTCGAGCTCGGTCTTTTGCGCATCGAGCTCTTCCTGGATGGTCTGGATATCTTCGATGGCGTCGCGGTCGCTCTTGTTGATCTTCTCAACATAGTGTGCATTGGCGACGAGCTCCTCAAACGAACCCGAGGCGAGCAGCAGTGACAGGATATTGGTGCCGCCCGACTTATAGCTGGCAGAAACGCGATCGGAAAGATCGTCGCGCTTCTTTTTGAGCTCGGCCTTCTTTTCGTCAATCTGCGTCTGCGTGTCGTCGATCTGGCCCTGTACGCCCTCGATATCGCTGAGAGTCTGGGCGTTCTTGTTGGCCAGCGCCGCGTATTCGCCCGCAATGCTATCGAGCTGAGCCTGGACCTCGTCGAGCTGGGCCTGGGCCGCATTGAGCTTGTCGGTGGTTTCCTTGGTGGCCTCCGCCGCACGGGCGCGAGCGGGCAGACCAAAAAGAACGGCTGCAGAAGCGGCGCCGAATAAAGCCTTGAGGGCGGTGCGGCGCGAGAGCTCCTGGGAAAGGATGGGATCGCTGTTTGGTGACATATGTACTCCGTTACATGTTTATTTATATGTCGCTCAACTCATACATATTAGCGTACATACGGCGCGTCCCAACGATTTCCACGAACGGCAGGAAACCGTATGGTCGACGGCTCGTATGCAAACGTCAAAGTCGAGGTTATGCCCACGCAGCATTTCTATAAGTACGTTAACATGCTCCTCTGCTTTTCCTACAGCGCACGATTTGGGCGTCCCCGCCTGCGCTATACTCCCCTAAAGAAGTGTTCCTGATTCGATAGGAGACTACATGTCCAAAGCACTCGACCCCAAAGACACCTGCGTCCTCGTTACCGGTGGCGCCGGCTTTATCGGCTCGCACACCGTCGTTCAGCTGCTCGAGGGTGGCTACCAGGTCGTCATCGTCGATGATCTCTCCAACTCCAGCGCCGTCGCCGTCGACCGCGTCAAGACCATCGTGGGCGACGAGGCCGCCAAGAACCTCACCTTCTACGAGGCCAACGTGCTCGACCGCGAGGCCATGAACAAGATCTTCGACACCCATCAGATCGACCGCGTCATCCACTTCGCCGGCTTTAAGGCCGTCGGCGAGTCGGTGAGCAAGCCCGTCGAGTACTATCACAACAACATCGAGAACACCCTGGTGCTCGTCGACGTCATGCGCAACCATGGCTGCAAGTCCATCATCTTCTCGAGCTCCTCGACCGTCTACGGCGATCCGGACAACCCGCCCGTCACCGAGGAAGACCCCAAGAAGCCCGCAACCAACCCCTATGGCTGGACCAAGTGGATGATTGAGCAGATCCTTATGGACGTTCACACCGCAGACCCCGAGTGGGACGTTGTGCTGCTCCGCTACTTCAATCCCATCGGCGCCCATCCGTCGGGCCTGATCGGCGAGGACCCCAAGGGTATCCCCAACAACCTGGTGCCCTATGTCGCGCAGGTTGCCGTGGGTAAGCTCGAGGCCGTTCAGGTCTTTGGCAATGACTACCCCACCCCCGACGGTACCGGCGTGCGCGACTATATCCACGTTTGTGACCTGGCCTCGGGCCACGTTGCCGCCCTCAACTGGATGAACGGCAAGACCGGCGTCGAGATCTTTAACCTGGGCACCGGCACCGGTACCTCGGTACTCGAGGTCGTCGCCGCCTTCTCCAAGGCTTGTGGCAAGGAGCTGCCCTACGTGATCCGCGAGCGCCGCGCCGGCGACATCGCTGCCAACTGGTGCGATGCCTCCAAGGCCGAGCGCATGATGGGCTGGAAGGCCCAGTACGACATCGCGGACATGTGCCGCGATAGCTGGAACTGGCAGAGCCACAACCCCAACGGCTTCGCCGACGCCGAGTAGCAAAAACCTACATACCGTTCTTGCCCCGATCTCACGTTGTGAGGTCGGGGCTTTTTCATAGCATGTAGCCATTCGCCGAAAATCGACCAACTTTTTTATCTTGCCTGTACATGTTTAAACAACATGTTTTACAATAGGCGTGTCGAATCAGAACATCGGAGGCGGACTGCACACCCATCGGCAGGCCGACCCCACAACAAGAAGGTTGGTGAGCGCATTCATGGAGCGTGCAAGCGGCGTCCTCATGCCCGTCTCATCTCTGCCCGGACCATACGGAATCGGCGGCTTTGGCTGGAATGCCTACGACTTCGTCGATTTTCTCGCCTCGTGCAAACAACATTACTGGCAGATTCTGCCCCTTACGACGACCAGCTATGGCGATTCGCCCTATCAGTCGTTCTCGGCCCGCGCAGGCAACCCCAACTTTATCGACTTTGCCGAGCTTATCGAGGCAGGGTATCTGGAGCAGCGCGATATCGATGGTGTGTATCTGGGATCCAACCCCAGCAATGTCGACTACGGCGCTATCTTTGGCGGTCGCCGTCAGATTCTCGACCGCGCCGCTGAGCGCTTTGCTGCCGACAAGCCGGCCGATTTTGATGACTTTATCCAGGCCAACGAGGACTGGCTCATCCCCTACTGTGAGTTCATGACCGTCAAAGAGGAGTGCGGTCTCAAGGCGTTTTGGGAGTGGCCCGCGGAGCTCCGTACCCGCGGCGAGGCTTCCGCCAAGGTCTGCGCCGACCATCCGGCGCGTATGCTCTACCACCAGATGACGCAGTACTTCTTCGATCGCCAGTGGAGCCGCCTCAAGGCCTATGCCAATGAACGCGACATCCTGATCATCGGCGACCTGCCCATCTACGTCTCGCGTGACTCCGTCGAAATGTGGGCGACACCTGAGCTCTTTAAAATCGACGCCGCCGGCAATCCCGCAAGCGTCGCCGGCACGCCGCCCGACCAGTTCTCGGCCACCGGCCAGTACTGGGGCAACCCCATCTACGACTGGGACGCCATGGAGTCCGACGGCTTTTCCTGGTGGGAAGGCCGCATTCGCGCCGCCCTCGACATGTACGACGTCATCCGCCTGGATCACTTCCGCGGCTTCGAGGCCTATTGGGAGGTGCCGTTCTCCTCGCCCGATTCGTCCTACGGTTCGTGGACGCAGGGACCCGGCCTCAAGTTCTTCAAGACGCTCGCGGAAAAGCTCGGCACGCTGCCCATCATCGCCGAGGACCTGGGCTTCCTCACCCCCGGCGTCATCGATATGCGCGACAACTCGGGCTTCCCCGGCATGAAGATCCTGCAGTTTGCCTTTGAGGGCGCCAACTCGTACTACCTGCCGCACAACTACATTGCCAACACCGTCGCCTACGTGGGCACCCACGACAACGAGACGGCACGCGGCTGGTTTGAAGGAACGGCTACCCCGCGTCAGCGCGAGCAGGCAGCCCTGTACACCCATCAGCAGGCCGGCGAGTCCATGGCCGACGCACTCAATCGCACCATCGCCGCCAGCGTGAGCGACACGTGCATCTACACCATGCAGGACCTGCTCAACTTGGGCAACGAGGCGCGCATCAACACCCCTGCCACGTTGGGCGGCAACTGGACCTGGCGCATGCTCGACGGCGCCATCACCCGCGAGCTCGAGCACAAACTCACCGACTGGACCGAGACCTACTTCCGCATCCCGTCGGAAGCCGAAATCGAGCTTCCTCAATAGGAGCTACCGCGCCCGACCCGACCCCACCCCACCGTGCGGACGCGACCGCTTTTCCCGCGCGAGGCCACCCCAATCCCCTCGCGCGGGCTTCTTTTGAATTTCTGACATGTCGTCAACTCACCACAGGAGGAAACATGCCCCGTATCGATCTTGCGGATCTTGCCGAGCAATCCTTTGGAACTTCGCTCGAGCAACTCGATGACCGCCGCATTTACAAACTGCTGGTCAAGCTCGTACAGGAGCGCTCCGCCGCCTGCCCGCTCAACAATGGCAAGAAAAAGCTCTATTACATCTCCGCCGAATTTTTGATCGGCAAGCTGCTCATCAACAACATGATCGACCTCGGCATCTACGACAAGGTTAAGGACCAGCTCACCGCCGCAGGCCACGACCTCAACAAGATCGAGGAGTTCGAGGTCGAGCCCTCGCTGGGCAACGGCGGCCTGGGCCGCCTGGCCGCGTGCTTCCTGGATTCCATTGCCACGCTGGGCCTTACCGGTGACGGCGTGGGCCTTAACTATCACTACGGCCTGTTCCGCCAGCGCTTTGCCGACAACCAGCAAAAGGCCGTCCCCGACGAGTGGCTTGGCGAGCAGGACATTCTGATCGATGACGACCGCTCCTACACTGTCAAGTTTGGCGATTTTGCCGTCACCTCCAAGCTCGTCAACATCGATGTGCCCGGTTACGGTCAGCCCACCAAGAACCGCCTGCGCCTGTTTGACCTGGCAAGTGTCGACGACGGCCTGGTCCCCGGCAGCTCCATCGACTTCGACAAGACCGAAATCGCCAAGAACCTCACCTTGTTCCTCTATCCGGATGATTCCGATGAGCAGGGCCGCCTGCTTCGCATCTACCAGGAGTACTTCATGGCGAGCAACGCCGCCCAGCTCCTGATCGACGAGGCCGTCGAGCGCGGCAGCAACCTGCACGATCTGGCCGACTACGCCGTGGTCCAGATCAACGACACGCACCCCACCATGGTCATTCCCGAGCTCATCCGCCTACTCACCACCGAGCACGACATCGAGTTTGACGAAGCCGTTACCATCGTGCGCTCCATGGTCGCCTACACCAACCACACGATCCTTGCCGAGGCGCTCGAGAAGTGGCCGCTCGCCAGCCTGCAGAAGGTCTCCCCTGCCATCGCCGACATTATCGTCAAGCTCGATGAGATCGCGAAGGCCGAGCACGATGACCCGCGTGTCGCCATCATCGACGAATACGACACCGTCCACATGGCTCACATGGACATTCACTTTGGCTTCTCCATCAATGGCGTCGCCGCACTCCACACCAAGATTCTGGAGGACACCGAGCTTCACCCGTTCTACGAGATCTATCCCGAGAAGTTCTCCAACAAGACCAACGGCATCACCTTCCGCCGCTGGATCCATGGCGCCAACCCCGCGCTTGCCAGTTTGCTCGACGATGTGATCGGCACCGACTGGCGCAGCACCGGCGACCTGAGCAAGCTCGCCGAATTCGCTAACGACAAGGATGTTCTTGAGCACCTGGCCGCCACCAAGGCCGAGGCCAAGACCATCATGCGCCAGTTCATGGCGCTCGAGCAGGGTGTGACCATTCCCTCCAACGCCATCATCGATGTTCAGGTCAAGCGTATCCACGAGTACAAGCGCCAGCAAATGCTCGCGCTCTACATCATCTGGAAGTATCTCGACATCAAGAACGGCAATAAACCCGAGCACCCCGTCACCATCATCTTTGGCGGCAAGGCGGCACCTGCCTACACCATCGCCCAGGACATCATCCATTTGATCCTGACACTGTCGCAGTGGATTGCAAATGATCCCGATGTGGCCCCCTACCTGCAGGTTGTCATGATCGAGAACTACAACGTCACTGCTGCTGAGCGCGTGATCCCCGCCGCCGACATCTCCGAGCAGATCAGCCTGGCCTCCAAGGAGGCGAGCGGCACCTCCAACATGAAATTCATGCTCAACGGCGCCTTGACCCTGTGCACGCTTGACGGCGCCAATGTCGAGATCGCCGAGCTCGTGGGCGACGAGAACATCTACACCTTTGGTGCCTCTTCCAAGCAGGTCGAGCAGCTCTACGCCGACGGCAGCTATAACGCCGGCGCACTCTACCGCAAACCCGGTATCAAGCTGCTGGTGGACTTTATCACCAACCCCGCCTTTATGGCGACCGGCAACGCCGAGCGTCTACAGCGCCTGCACGACGACATCAAGGGCAAGGACTGGTTTATGGCCCTGCTCGACATTGAGGAGTACATCCAGACCAAGGAGCGCGTGCTGGCAGACTACGAGGACCAGGACGCCTGGATGCGCAAGGCGCTCATCAACATCGCCAACGCCGGCACCTTCTCGTCCGACCGCACCATCTCCCAGTACAACGACGAGATCTGGCACCTGAGCTAATTTCGTTTCCTTTACCCATCCTCTTGAAAGCGGAGTCGCGGCAACGCGGCTCCGCTTTTTGTGCCGATACGCCGGCCCGCGATTTGTCTCGACCAAACAATCTCGATCTGTAACACCTAGCCGGCAAAACTGGGTCTACCTGTTACAGAATGAGACAGACGGGCAAGGCGGCTAAAACAATCTCGATCTGTAACAGGTAACTGCCGAAATCAGTCCTTCGTGTTACAGATCGAGATGAAAGGACAGGCAGCTCGACGCCGTCTCACTCTGTAACATCTAGACCCAATTTTGCCCTCCTCCTGTTACAGATCAAGACAACCTAACGGACGGGTAGCCCCAGCACAAAGAAAGGCTCCCCTCTCGCCCAGCGGACGGGAGGGGAGCCTTATATGTGACCACGGCAAAAGGATGGCAAAGCCGCAGTCGCCCAAAAGGAGGGCCTGATTGGATCGGGCCTAAATAAGGTTCTTGCCAGAGACCTTATCGAAGAGATGGGTCGCGTTCTTCTCGAACTTGAACCAGATGGGGTCGCCCGCCTTGAGCGCACCCTTGGCCTCAAGGTCGACAACGGGAATGATCAGGACAAACTGGCCGTCGGGGGACGTCACATGAACGTGCTCGGTCGAACCCATGAGCTCGGTGACCTCAATGGTGCCCTGGAGCGCACCCTCCTCACCCTTGCCGGCAAGCAGAATCTGCTCGGGACGCACGCCGGCCGTGATC
Organism: uncultured Collinsella sp.; assembly: GCA_900541475.1. Lineage (GTDB taxonomy): Bacteria > Actinomycetota > Coriobacteriia > Coriobacteriales > Coriobacteriaceae > Collinsella. The sequence goes on along the minus strand of UQJV01000030.1, from coordinate 12,502 downwards.
TCCTTCACGTCGCCGCCGTCCCAATTAAGGGCGAGCTGAGCGCAGGTCTCGGGGGCCAGCGCGACATTCATATCGTCGGTCTTGACGGTAAAGGCGTCGCCCGAGCGCACCAGCTGGGCATCGAAGAAGTTCATCTGCGGCACGCCGATGAAGCCGGCGACGAAGATGTTCGCGGGATGGTTGAAGACCTCCTGCGGCGTGGCGATCTGCTGGACGACGCCGTCCTTCATGACCACGATACGGTCACCAAGGGTCATAGCCTCGGTCTGGTCGTGGGTGACGTAGATGAACGTGCCCTTGATCTCGTGGCGCAGCTTGATGAGCTCGGCACGCATCTGGTTACGCAGCTTGGCGTCCAGGTTGGACAACGGCTCGTCCATCAGGAAGACCTTGGGGTCACGCACGATGGCGCGGCCGATGGCGACGCGCTGGCGCTGACCGCCCGAAAGCGCCTTAGGCTTGCGGTCGAGGTACTCGGTGATACCCAAGATCTCGGCAGCGGAGCGAACCTTGCGGTCGATCTCGTCTTTGGGGACCTTCTTGAGCTCAAGCGTAAACGCCATGTTCTCGTACACCGTCATGTTGGGGTACAGAGCGTAGCTCTGGAACACCATGGCGATGTCGCGGTCCTTGGGCGCCACGTCGTTGACGCGCTTGCCGTCGATGAGCACGTCGCCCGAGGTAATGTCCTCCAGGCCGGCGACCATGCGCATCGTCGTGGACTTACCGCAGCCAGAGGGACCAACGAGAACGACGAACTCCTGGTCGTGAACGGTGAGGTTGAAGTCCTCTACAGCGAGCACGCCATCCTCGGTAACCTTGAGGTTGTGCTTCTTCTCCTCGGTCTTCTTCTTTTTGCCAAAGAAGCCCTTCTTTTTGGACTCGTTGTTGGGATACACCTTCTGAACATGTTTGAGAACGATCTCGGCCATGTCTTTACCTTTCGATATGCGGCGCCGCGCTGAGGGGCGCCGCAGAAACTTGCAAAACAGTTACGGCATCAGCCCTTGACGGCACCTGCCACCACGCCGTCGATGATGTACTTCTGGCAGAGGATGTACATGATGACGATGGGGATAACGACCATCATGATGCAGGCCATCATGGGACCGAGCTCGACGTGGCCGTAGCCGCCGCGGAAGTACTGGATCAAGATAGGAATGGTCTTGTACTTGGTGGAGTCGAGGGTAAGGTAGGGCAGCAGATAGTCGTTCCAGACCCACATGGTCTCGAGAATGCCGACCGAAAGATAGGTGGGCTTCATGATGGGAAGGACGATCTTAAAGAACACCTGGACCGGGTTGCAGCCGTCAATCATGGCCGCCTCTTCGATCTCGAGCGGGATGTTCTTTACAAAGCCGGCGAACATAAAGACCGCCAGGCCCGCGCCAAAGCCAAGATAGATAAAGCAGATGTTGAACGGCGTGTTGAAGCCGATGCGGTCCGCCAAATTGGACAGCGTGAACATGAGCATCTGGAAGGGCACGACCATCGAGAAGACGAACAGGTAATAGAAGAAGTTCGAGATCTTGTTGTTGACACGAACCACATACCAAGCGCACATGGAGCAGCACACCAAGATCAGCACGACCGACGTGACCGTGATGATGAGCGAGTACATAAATGCCGAGGCAAAGCCCTGCTCGTTAAGGGCGTGCACGTAGTTTGCAAGGCCGTTGAACGTCTCGGGCGTGAGCAGATCGAACGCCGTGGTGGTGCTGATTGCGGTCGCTTTCTTAAAGGAATTGAGCGCAATCATAAACACGGGGTAGATCCACGCGAGCGACAGGATCGTAAAGAAAATCGACAGCGCGCGGTTGATAACCTTATCGCGTTTCATTACTGCTGCACCTCCTTGGACCTCGTGGCCTTAAGCTGAATCATGGAGATGGCTACGACCAGGATGCAGAAGATAACCGCCTTGGCCTGACCGATGCCCTGCCATGCGATACCGGCACGCGAATAGAACGTGTTGTAGATGTTCAGGGCGAGCATCTCGGTGGAGTGCGCGGGGGCGCCGCCGGTAAGGGCGAGGTTCTGGTCGAACAGCTTAAAGCCGTTGGTGATGGACAGGAACAGGCAGATGGTGATGGTCGGCATCAGGTTAGGGATCTTAACCTTCCAAAACGTCTGCCATGCCGTGGCACCGTCGACCTTGGCGGCCTCGATGTAGTCGGACGGAATGGACTGCAGACCGGCGATGTAGATGATCATCATGTAGCCGACCTGCTGCCACAGGGTCAGGATGATAAGGCCCCAGAAGCCAGCAGCAGAGTTAAGGGCGATGAGCTGGGCGCCGATGTTGGAGAGCAGGCAGTTGATCAAGATCTGCCAGATGTAGCCCAGCACGATGCCGCCGATCAGGTTAGGCATAAAGAAGATCGTACGGAAGATGTTGGTGCCTTTGAGCGCCTTGCGGGTGAGCGCCTGCGCAATTGCCAGGGCGATCACGTTGATGAGCACCGTCGACAGGAAGGCAAACGCCACAGTAAAGAAGAACGACGTGGCAAACTGCGGATCGGACAGCGCGCGCACGTAGTTCGCGATACCGACAAAGTGCGCGTTGTTAATGGTAATAAACTGGCAGAACGAGAGATAGAAGCCCTGGATAAAAGGGATCACGAACCCGATCATAAACGCCAGGCACGTGGGCAGCATAAAGAGCGGCCACCAGCGCTTGAGTGCTTTGCCCATAGAAGGGTCCTTTCAATATGCAGGGGGCGGGCAAACCTACGTCTGCCCGCCCCCTGTCGCTAATCAGATAGCTTGGGCAGCAACTGCTTACTCGGAAGCAGCCTTCTCGGTCTTCCAGCCATCGACGAAGGCGTTCTTGACGCCGTCCCACTTGGTGTTGTCGGCAGCGTAGGCGATCAGAGCCTGCTTGAGGTTCTTCTTCCACTCCTCAGAGGGGATGTAGACGAAGTCCCAAGCGACGGTCTTCTTGCCGTCCTTGGCCATGGCAACGGCCTGCTGCGAGAAGACGTTGGTGGTCTCCTTGGCGCTCTTGAACGGAGCGGTCAGACCCATCTTGTCGGCGATGATGCTGGTCGGGGTGTCAGCGGTGACGCACCAGTACATGAAGTCCTCGGTGGCCTTCTGAGCATCCTCGGAAGCCTGGGAGCTCACGCACCAGTAGTTCTCGCCGCCGGAGCACAGGCCCTGGTTCTCCTCGCCGTCGACGCCGATGTAGATCGGCAGCATGCCGAGCTGGTCGTCGGTCATACCGGCCTTGGTGAGGTCAGCGTATGCCCAAGAGCCGTTCTGATAGAAGACGGCCTTGCCGGTTGCGAACTCGTTGGTGGCGTCGTCGCCGGTCTTGGAGGCAAGCTGCGAAGGATCGCAGGTGGAGTCGGTGATGTACAGGTCGAAAATCTGCTTGAAGTTGTCGAGATACTCGCCCTTGATCTCGTCGTCCTCCTGGTTGTGCTCCTTCTCGAACTCGTAGTAGAGCGGGAGGTTGGCGAGGTGGGTGGTGTAGCGCCAGCTGGAGGAGTCATCCATGCCGGCAGAAGTGAAGGCACCCTCAACGCCAAGCTCGTCCTTGCGGGCCTGGATGTCGTCAGCACAAGCCTTCAGCTTGTCGAAGGAGTTGATGTCCTCGGCCTTGTAGCCAGCCTTCTCGAGCAGCTGCTTGTTGTAGATGATGCCGTAGCTCTCCTGGACCCAGTCGATACCCAGATCCTTGCCATCGGACTGCAGAGCCAGGGAGTCGTCAATGAGCTCACCGCGGAGCTTGGTATCGGACAGGTCGGCGCAGTAATCCTTCCAGTTCTTAAGACCGGTGGGGCCGTTGACCTGGAACAGGGTCGGAGCGGAGCTCTTGGACATCTCGGACTTGAGCTTCTCCTCGTAGGTGTTGGAGGCGGCGGTCACGATCTTGACCTCGACGCCCTTCTCCTCCTTGTACGCCTTGGCGATCTCCTTCCACTCCTTGTCGACCTCGGGCTTAAATTGGAGGAAGTAGACCTCGGCAGCGTCACCAGAAGCAGAGGAGCCGGAGCCGGCGGAGCCACCGCAGCCCACGAGACCCAGACCAAGAACCGCAGCCGCGGAACCAGCAAAGCCCAGGAACTGCCTTCTGCTCATTTCGTTCTTCATTACAATCCACCCTTTCACACCGTGGCGGCACCCTTTGCCGCCGCCTTCGGAGATTGGCTCGGGGACTTTGCCCCTTTTGCTGATTTGTACGATACGCTATTTGGCTACTTGTTTGAACAAGTATTACTAGAGCGGTAGAAAAACTTCGGTGAACGGTAATTTCAACTTGATACTTGACAAGTTTTGTATAAACAATTATTTGTTATCGAATGCAGAGAAAACGCCCGGTCAAGCCGATGCTTCGTCGGTTTGACCGGGCGTTTTCGCTTTGAGGGCATGGGTCTCGTCAGGCTGCGAGCTAGCCGGCTATCGCTTGGAGTTGACGCGGTAGTGGAAGATCTCGGGATGCGTGCGGGCATGCGTGACCTCGAACAAGATGCCGTCCGAGGTGTACGACTGGCTCTCCATGACGGCAACGCAGTTGTATTTGCCGAGGTCAAGATAGCTGCAGTCCTCATCGTTGGCAAGCTCGACGCTCACTGTACGGCGACTCGCCATCACCTTGACGCCGCGTTTGTGCTCCAGATAGTCGTAAATTGACTTTGCGGCGATCTCGGGCGTCAGGCCCTTGGCGATTGACTCCAAAAAGTAACCATGGTCTACTTGGCGCGCATTGCCGTTAAGGCTTCGGACACGCACTACGCGAATAAGCTCCTCGCCCACCTTAAAGCCCAGGCGACGAGAGAGTTGCTCGGTGCAAATCAAATGCTCAAAAGACTTGACCTCGGTCGATGCGACGGCATTGTTGCGCTTTGCAAATTCGCCAAACGACTCGACTTCCTCGAGTGCGCCCAGCATGTCGGTTTCGCCCTTGAGCCAAATAACGCGCACGCCCTTGCCGTGTATAGGCTGCACAAACATCTGGTCGGCCAGCATGCTCAAGGCGCGTCGAACGGTATTGCGCGTGCAGCCAAACTCCGCGGTCAGCTCGGCTTCGGTTGGCAGCATCTCCTGAAACGCATAAGTCCCGTTAATGATGCGCGAACGGATCTCGCGGTAGATTCCTTCGTAAATCGCTTTTGGCATGACTTCACCTCTAATGAATATGTATGGTTAGGCACGATAGCATTTCTTAAAGTTGTTTAAACCGATTATCGGCAAAGTGACAGGATTTAACCGTTGACGGTTTCTGTCCCGCCCAAACCGGTTTCGCTCAAAACTGCCGGTACGACAATCGTCTGGTCCTCTACAATGAATCCATTGTTTAAACGTTTCACCATGCGCAACGCGCCTCGATATTCGGGAGGCAGAACATGCTGCAAAAAATCCAACGCTTTGGCGGGGCAATGTTCGCGCCCGCCATGTTGTTTTCCATATCGGGCCTTATGGTCGGCGTCTCCGCCCTCGCAACGTCTGCGGATATCGTCGGCGACCTCGCCGTATACGGAACCCCTTGGTACGTTTTTTGGACTATCATTCAGCGCGGCTCGTGGACGGTCTTTAAACGACTTCCGCTCCTTTTTGCCGTAGCGCTGCCCATCGGCCTTGCCCAAAAGCAACCGGCACGTTGTTGCCTCGAGGCGCTCGTGGCCTATTTTGCCTATTGCTTCTTTTTGAGCGAGATCATCAAGCTGAGCGGAGACAACCTTGGACTTAAGTACCCGTCGTCTTTGACCTCCGCTAGCGGCATCACCATCATCGACGGCATCAAAACCCTCGACACCGGCATTATTGGCCCGCTGGCGGTGTCGGCAACCGTCGTCGCCATCCATGACCGCTTCTACGATGCCAAGGTTCCCGATTGGCTCGGCACCTTCTCGGGCTCCTCGCTGGTCTACCTCATCAGCTTTTTTGCCGTGTTTGCCCTTGCCGCTATCTCGGCCGCCATCGTGCCCTCCGTATACGCTGTGACCGAAACACTGCGCCACGCACTTGCGGGCGTCGGCCCCTTTGGCGTGGGCATCTTTGTGCTTTTGGAGCGAGCGCTCGAGCCCATGGGGCTGCACCACCTGCTCTACATGCCGATCTACTACGACAACCTGGTCATTAACGACGGCATCTACGCCACGTGGAGCAGCTTGCTCCCCATCCTCTCCCATAGCACGCGCCCCCTTAATGAACTTGCGCCGTGGGCCGGTTTTACCGCCACCGGCTGGGTCAAGCTCTTTGGCCTTCCCGCCATCGCAGCCGCGTTCTACTCCACCGCAAAACCAGAGCGCCGCGCCGGCCTCAGGGCCATCCTTGTTCCCGCCATCATCGCCTCGGTGGTTTGCGGCGTTACCGAGCCACTCGAGTTTCTCTTTATGTTCACCCACCCCGGGCTCTTTTTTCTCTACGCCGTCTTATCGTCTTGCCTTGCCACAACCATGAATCTCTTTGGCATCGTCGGCATCTTCTCGGGCGGCCTCATGGAGATGGCAGCCTTCAACTTTATTCCGCTCATGCGGACGCATGCCGGCTCCTACCTTTTGGCGCTCGGTATCGGCCTTGCCTTTAGCCTCATCTTTTTTGTTAGTTTTCGAGCACTCATCTTGATCTATGACCTTAAGACGCCGGGCCGCGAGGATCATGTCGCCAATCGCGCGGCAATCGATCATTTAACGGAAAGCGGCTTTGCCAAAGAGCAATCTCCCGATGACGAGGTCAATAGTCGATCCGATCAAGATCACGTCCTCGCTGAGCGGGTAATTCAGCTTTTAGGTGGCGTTGGCAATATTGTGGGCGCAACCAACTGCGCCACGCGCCTGCGCGTCGAGGTCGCAGACCCTTCCATCGTTGCAGATAACGCGGCGTTTGTCGCAGCGGGCGCCAAAGGCCTCATCGTCACCGGCAAGACTGCCCAGGTAATCATCGGCATCTCGGTTCCCCGCGTCAAAGAGCACTTTGATCGGATTATGGGACTCGAACCGGGTTTTGCACTCGCCACCTCGCCTTCTCATGCCGCCGACACCGCCAAAAAGCATGGCAATGTCTGCTTCTTCGACATCGACGGTACGCTCGCCTGGCAAGATCCCAAACTTGCCCAAGAGCTCCCCGAGGGCGAGCGAGACCTCTCCCCCTATCCCAACGAAACGGTTGCGCAGGCAATTCGCACGTTTGTCGCCAACGGCAACAAAGCCTTTATCTGCACGGGACGCACCCTCAGCTGCATCCATCCCAAGCTGCTCGAGCTGCCGTGGGCGGGCGTCGTGTGTCTCGCGGGCGGTTACGCCGAACTCGAGGGGCGCATCGTGCGAAATGCAGCCATAAACCCTGGTTTGCTACAGCGCCTCGCCCCCTATCTCGAGCAATCGGGTGAGGTCATTCGCTTTGAGGGCATCGATCGCGTGGTGCGCATGAGTGCAGATGCCCCCGAGATGTACGGATACGCACGCACCGTGGGCGACGCCGTCACGCAACTTGAGCACTACAACGCCTATAAAATTCTTATGTCCACGCCACTTGCCAACTGCATCGCCCAAGATGAAGAGCTTGGACCCCTGCTCTGCCTCAACGAGCTCGAGCTCGAGGTCACAGAAATCTCGCCTCGCGAGTGCACCAAACGGGCCGGAATCAAGGCCGTGCTTGACGCCCTGGGGCCAGACCACGGCACCGTATATGGCATTGGCGACGCGAGCAACGACATCGCCCTCATGGAGGCGGTCGATGTTGGCATCGCTATGGGCAACGCGCCGGACTTCCTCAAGGAAAAGGCCGACTACGTAACCGACAGCTTCGACCACGACGGCGTCGTCACCGCGCTCGAACACTTTGGGCTTATCTAGCCGAGCCCCTTGCCGCGTTTGCAGCCGCAAAACTCAATCTTCTTCAACCGCCGCGCTCGACGCCCCAATGTGGCAATATGTTGTCTGCATAATGCAACGGTGCAACCTAAGAAAGAATGCGAGAACCCGTGTCCAGTCCGTTTACCAGCTTTTTAGCCCAGCACTTTGACCAGATTAACGACTATCTGGCCACGTTTTTTGACGGACAGGCGACCTCTGCCGATATCGAGCGTTACCTGTATACCCCGCTCTCGGCATTTACGGCCAACGCCGGCAAGCGCCACCGCCCGCTCATCTGCATGCTCGCTGCCACCGCGGTAGGTGGCAGCTTTGAAAGCGCCCGCAGCGCGGCGGCAGCTATCGAGCACTTTCAGTCGGGAGCGCTTATCCATGACGACATCGCCGACAACGGTCAGCTGCGTCGCGGCAAGCCCTGCATGCACCTTACCGAGGGCACGGGGCTTGCCATCAATTGTGGCGACCTGGCGCTCACCATGGTCACCAAGACGGTTCTCGACGATCCCACGCTCGAGTCCGACGTGAAGCTGCGTGTGCTCCACGAGCTTACCGAGATGATCGTCCGCACCATCGAGGGTCAAGCGCTTGACCTGGGTTGGGTCCGTGACGAGCGCTTTGATATCTCGGTTGATGACTACCTGGACATGGCGACGCACAAGACCGCGTATTACAGCGGAGCCACGCCGCTTGCCGCCGGAGCCATTATCGGCGGCGGCAGCGAAGAGCAGGTCGAGGCGCTACGCGCCTTTGGCCTGCACACCGGCCTTGCCTTTCAGATTCAGGACGACCTGCTCAACTTGGTCGGCACCAAAGAGGCCGCCAACAAGGACTTCCGCACCGACATCACCGAGGGCAAACGCACGCTCGTTGCCGTGCACGCCCTGTCTGATGAGCGCCATCACGACGAGGTCGAGGCAATCCTTTCCTCGGGCACCGAGGACCCCACGCAGCTCGCGCGCGCCGTGGAGATCTTCCAGGAAACCGGCTCCATCGATTTCGCTCACAACTACGCGCTCAACCTGACCGCCAAAGCCAAGGCCGCTATCGAAGGTGTCGAGCTCGACCCGCATGCGCGCCAGCTGTTCGACTCCATGGCAGATTTCTTTGTGGAGCGCCTTAACTAGCGGGGTTATAAAACCTGTCAGCAGCGTATTTGGGTACAACTTGCTACACTGTTGAGTGCATGTTTATGCATCCCTTTGCGTTGTCTATCCGACACACGCTCAAATAGTACGAATGGTACGCCGAAAGGGGTTCGTTCATGGAACCTATTACAACGGGCATGCAGGGAGCAGCCGTCGAGGACGTCCAGTCCCGCCTTCTGCAGCTCGGCTATACAATCGATGACACCGAGGTTGCCGACAAGCGCTTTGGCACCACCACCGAACAGGCTGTTGGCACCTTTAGGCTCGATAGTGGCCTTGCCGCTGGCTGTGCCGTCGATATCCCCTGTTGGAGCGCCCTGGTAGACGCCTCGTATAAACTGGGCGACCGCACGCTTTATCTGCGCATGCCCAATTTCCATGGCGCCGACGTTCAGGCCCTGCAGCGCGCGCTCAACGTTTTGGGCTTTGCCTGCGGTGAGGACGATGGCTATTTTGGCCCGCACACCGAGGCCGCTCTGCAGCAGTTCCAAGAAAATGTCGGCCTATTTGCCGATGGCATGGCGTTCCAGGATACCTACGCCTATATCAACCGCCTGCATCACGTGTGGGAAGGCAAGCCCTCGGTTACCGAGGCCGAGTCGCGCATCGGTTTTGCCCGTGCCGCCAACGTGCTCGAGCGCTTCCAGATTGCCGTCATCGGTGAGGACCCCATCGCACGCAGTGTTGCATCGCGCATGTGGAACATCGCCACGGCGACGACCGACAGCAGCGGCATGATGCTTTGCGATTCCGAGGTCCCGACCGACGTGGATCTGGTGCTCGAGATCGCAAGCGATGAGCTGCCTGCAGACGCAGCGCCGCGCGCCACGATCGCCCTTGCCGAGTGTCACAACCTTGCACAGCGCATCCGCACTGCCAATGTCGCCGCGCAACAAAAGCCTGCGCGCATCCGCATTGAGCTCACGGGCATGACGCGCTACAACGGAACCTTCACCGCAAGCGACGCGCAGACACTCGCCGTACGCCTGCTCGACGGCGTTTGCGATGCCCTCGCAGATTAGGTAAACTAAACGAGTTGCTTTTGGGCAACACCACACATTGGGACGTAGTTCAACGGTAGAACTCCGGTTTTTGGTGCCGGCTGTTGGGGGTTCGAATCCCTCCGTCCCAGCCAAAGAAACCAGCCTCTCGAACGCATAGCCGATCGGGAGGCTTTTCTTGTGAGCAAGCGGAGGGATTCGAACCCGCAAGAGTGCGGAGCTGAGGAAACGCGAAGCGTTTTCCAGCGCAGCACGCAAGGAGCGAAGCGACGCAGCGGCACGCAGCGGCACGCCCTATTTCAGGCCAAGCGACCATTTCCATGCGGGAATGACTTCGATAATGCCATGCTCCGTTTCGATCTGGGTCGCCTCACGAAGCGTGATGATTTTTGCGTCCTCGATCCCAGTTTTTGCCATTGCAATCTCGAGGGATCCGACTTCGCGCCGGCGTGTTTTCTCCGCCGTCATATCAACCGTTACCTGATAAAGAGCATAGGGATCCGATGCCAAGGCATCTCCGACCAGAAAATCGACCTTTTCTCGCGTTTGCGTTGGAGCCGTATATGAAGTCACCGTTTCCATGCGACCATTTGCCGTGCGGCGCATAAGCTCAGCATATATTGCAGTCTCCAGGCGCTTTCCAATATCCTGTTGATTGGCACACGACGTCGCATATGCCATTCCCTGATCGACGGCATAAACTTTATCCGTTGTCGTTGTCTTCGGCGATAGCGCCGTCGAATACTCCGGTAGCAGCCCAATGAGATGAGCCTGTTGGAACAGACGCACGAGCTCACTAATTTTTTCCCATGACGCTCGATATCCGACAGACTTTAAAGCATCCAGCAAACTGTTGACCGAGAGGTCACACCCCGTGTTCCTCAGACAGAAGAGCCCCACCTGGTTGGCGAGAGCGATATCCGTGCGTCCGCTTCGTTCGAGAATATCTCGCGCAACAACATCTCGTAGATAAGCCTGAAGCATCTGAATACGCGAACCGGCATTAAGCTCCTGAACCCCAGGGAAGCCACCCTCTACGAGGTAACGGTCATATGCCGATTCCAGATCAGTCCGCTGCTGCGGAGAAACAGCTAGAGTTCCAGCATCAGTAGACATATCCGGCGCTTCAATGTGATGAAACGCGCAGTACTCGCGAAACGAGAGCGGATGCATGGCATGCTCTTGCGAACGACCGCGAAACTGTGTTGCGATTTCATCAGCAGAGAGCTTCGAAGAAGATCCAGTAATAACAAGTGTCACATTCTCATGCTCGGCCAAGCGTTGGCAAACGCCCTGCCATCCACCTATCTCCTGCACCTCATCCAAAAAGAGATAACAGCCCTTTGACCGCGCAGAGGGAACCTGACGCCAGTATTCTTCCAATATGTCGCCCATAAGCGTGTCCGGCGCAGGCCGAAGACGATCGTCGGCAAAATTGAAGTAGAAGATACGCTCGGAATCGATACCGAGATCGATAAGGCGACGAATCCATTGAAACGCATAGAACGTTTTGCCGCAGCGCCTGATGCCCGTAATGATATGGACGAGATTGAACGGCTTTGGCTCGGGAAGATCACCGATGACATCGTCTCGATGCACGACATGAGGAATCTCAAAGGAACGGGCCTCGGCAACAATCTCTGCAATACTCAACGCCGTAGGTGCCATGATACTCTCCTTTCAATATTTAAAGTATATAACTTCTCGTGCAGGACGAGAAGTTATAGCTCAAACTTCTCGTCCTGCACGAGAGTTTGAAGTAGATTTCAAGACATGTCCCAAAAATTTACTCATACAAGACAGGCGCCCCAGGCCCAAAAGGACCAAGAGCGCCTTACATCAAGAAAATATCAGCCCAGTTCCGAAAAGCGAGCCGCCTTCTACAAAGTGTCGTGTGGCCCCGACGGGCCGGACATTAAGTTTGTCGCGAGTTCCGCACGCAAAGAAGGCCACTAACCTCGATGTTTTGGACGTGACAGACACTATGACCCAATCCGAGGGCACTAAAAAGACAGGAGCCCCCGCTCGTGACCGCGGGTCGGGGCTGCGACAATGATGTTGAAGTGCCATAGGCGCAGCCGCGCCGCAACGAGGTTGGGAGGCTCCCATGCCAAAGTATTCTACCGCGTTCGGGATGGACGTCCACCTGAGGTCGACCACCGTCTGCGCCCTCGACGCGGACACCGGCGAGGCCGTGACGAGGAGGTTCCCCGGCAACCCCTGGGGCGAGATCGCCGGGTGGATGGATGGGTTCCCCGGGCCGTCGCTCGCGGCCTACGAGAGCGGCTACCTCGGCTTCGCCCCGCAAAGGGAGCTCGCCGGGCTCGGCGTCGAGTGCGCCGTCGCCGCGGTCTCGAAGATCCCCAGGTCGGCCGCCGACTCGGCCTCCAAGAACGACAGGAACGACGCCGCCAGGATGGCCAAGGCGATACTCGCCCACGACATCTCCCCCGTATGGGTCCCCTCCCCCGAGGTCGAAGGTGTTAGCGCTAATCTAAAATTGACCACTTTCGCAAACGCATCTCGCCGAATGCGC
>UQJV01000029.1 GCA_900541475.1 uncultured Collinsella sp. | reverse complement strand
TCCCTGGGGGATGTTCCGGGTATCGCAACCGATTCGGTGTACCTGTCGGCCACGAACTCGGCGTTGGTCGGCGGCGATTTCTATACGCTCATCCGACTTCCCGACGACTGCGCCGTCATGATTCTGGGTGATGTGTCTGGCAAAGGCATTGAGGCCGCATCGATGTCCGCGCTCGTCAAGACGGCCCTGACGGCATATGCCTGGGAGGGCGCTGGCCCGGCCCGCATGACGCGCTCCCTTAACAGCATGCTCATGGGCTTTTCGAGGGTCGAGACGTTCGTGACGGCCTTTATCGCCAAGATTGACCTTAAAGCCGGACGCGCAACGTATTGTTCGGCGGGCCATCCTCCGACCATGGTCATCAGGCCAGAGTCGATGCCGCTGGGCGGCGGCGAGGCCCGTGGGGGAGAGGTCGAACTGCTTGGATGCCAATCGGGCGTAATCGGTGCATTCGAAGGCATGGTGTACGAGACGGGTGCCTTTACGTTCGCCCCCGGCGACATGCTCTTTATGTATACGGATGGAACGATTGAGGCCCGTGACCGCACCGGAGCATTCTTTGGCGAGCAGCGCTTGCGCGATCTTCTGCTTTCTGTTTCGGGGGAGGGCGTGTCGGGCATTTGCGGCAAGGTCTTGGGCGAGCTCGACCGATTTACCGAATCGGCGCTGGACGACGACATTGCATTGGTGTCCCTCGAGTTTTTACGGGGTCGTTCATAGACGACGCTGGACGGGCTGAATCCGCACGGTTGGGGAAACGAATGCATCGAGTGGGCTTTTTTGGGGAACCATGGTCGTATGAATGAGTGGAATGACATAGCGGTTTTGACGCCACCGGGCGATATCGACATCGCCGCGGTGCCTGCGCTGCGTCGGCGGTTGGATGCTTTGGTTGACCGCGGCGTGCGTCGTGTCGTCATCAACTGTCAGGCTGTTGGCTTTATCGATTCGACGGGCTTGGCATTCCTGCTTACGCGCGCTCGTGAGCTCATGAGGCGAGAAGGCCTGCTTTCGCTCGTCAATGCATCAGGCGAAGTTGTTCGCTTTTTGGAGATTGCTCGTCTTGTCGATATCCTTCATGTCGCGGGTCCGGCACGGGAGTCTATTCCCGCCATTCCGGTGGGGGAGCTGCCTCGCTGGAGTAAGAGCGTCGAGGTCCGTCAGGGTATCGAGAATCTTCCATACTACCGACATCACATCGCCGAACTCCTTGAATCGCTTCCGTTGCGCCGCGACGAGCGCTACGATGTCGCATTGGCGTCGGGGGAGGCACTGGGTAATGCCTATGACCATGCGGGCGGTGTCGGGTGCGTCCTGACGGTTCAGGCCTATGGCGATCGCGTTGTGGTTGAGGTGCTTGATCGAGGTGCCGGCTATTCTATCGATAAAACGAGCGAACCGGTCGCATCCGAGGAGCGCGGCCGTGGTATCAAGCTTATGCGTATGCTCGTCGATAACGTGGAGGTTGCGCGTCGTACAGACGGCGCCGGCACGCGCGTGCAGATGGTGAAGCTGTTTAGCGGAGCGCTCGAATCGTGTGCCTAGCCAATCGCTTTGGCGCGTTTAGCTACCAAGAACATGCGGCAGGCAACTTTTTTGAAAAAAGTACTTGCGTCTTTTGGACAACTCGCGTAAATTAATAACCCGCAAGCGGACATGGCTCAGTTGGTAGAGCACAACCTTGCCAAGGTTGGGGTCGCGGGTTCGAGCCCCGTTGTCCGCTCCATTTGGGCGTTTAGCTCAGGGGGAGAGCGCTTCCCTGACACGGAAGAGGTCAGAAGTTCAAATCTTCTAACGCCCACCAAATGTTCGCAGCCCAGAGGCTTTGCCTCTGGGCTGTTTTATTTTTTTGCCACCAAGCACGCCGCCAAATAAGCCACCAAATATTGATCCAAGGTCTGTACGCAATGGTTTTCGCATCCCGTAGGGCTGCCGGCAGATTGCATACGTCCTGGCCGATCGTGACCGCAACATGTTGGTCAAGCATAATCTTTTGGATTCTTTTGGCGTGAGCGGCTTGGTTTTGGTCCTATTTGGCGGTGGTTCGGTTGAGGGGGTTTTATAACTGCCATGCAGGTAGTCGTGTTGATAACGTTTTACCGACTTGCCAAGAACCCCTCATAATTAATGCGTCTGCAAAATGACTAATTGCTTTGACCTGCTGAAACACTATATATTGTGTTTGACCTAAAAAAAGAATACAGGATATAGATGCCTCTTTGTCGTATGATAGATGGCGGACAGAGAACGAGGACCTTATTCGCCCCATTTGGATGGATCTTTGAGCCCCTTGATTGGCTGCGAGGATTGTCCGCATGAGGGCCTATGGTTATCGAAAACACAGATTGCGCGACGGCGCCGCAAGACAGGGTAAGCCCTGCCGGGCATCGTTTGGCTCTGAAGCGCAATGAGGCTACGATGCGAAAGAGGCAAGAGGATGAAGATCATCAAGCGCAGCGGCACCGAGGTTACCTTTGACATCGATAAGATCGTCAATGCGATCCGCGCCGCAAACTTGGAGGTCGAGGAAGGCTCTCGCCTTACCGACCGCCAGGTGATCTATGCGGCACAAAACGTCGCCGAGGCATGTGAGAAGGCCGGTCACACCGTATCGGTCGAGGAGATCCAGGATTTGGTCGAGGACGAGATTATGCGTCTCGACTGCTACGAGGTCGCTCGCCACTACATCATCTATCGCTATGTTCAGAGCCTAAAGCGCCAAAAGAACACGACCGACGACAAGATCCTGTCGCTGATCGAATGCAACAACGAAGAGGTCAAGCAGGAGAACTCTAACAAGAACCCGACCGTCAACTCCGTTCAGCGCGACTACATGGCCGGCGAGATTTCCAAGGACCTGACGCAGCGCGTGCTGCTGCCCCAGGAGATCGTGGATGCTCACAACGAGGGCCTGATTCACTTCCACGATTCGGACTACTTTGCCCAGCACATGCATAACTGCGACCTGGTGAACCTGGAGGATATGCTCCAGAACGGCACCGTTATCTCGGGCACGCTGATCGAGAAGCCGCACAGCTTCTCGACGGCTTGCAATATCGCGACGCAGATTATCGCCCAGGTCGCCTCTTCCCAGTATGGCGGCCAGTCGATTTCGCTGACCCACCTGGCTCCGTTTGTCGAGGTGAGCCGTCAGAAGATTCGCGGCGAGGTTGCCCGCGAGCTCGAGGAGCTTGGCGTCTCTGCGTCTGCCGAGAAGGTCCGTGAGGTCGTTGAGGACCGTCTGCGTGACGAGATCCGTCGCGGCGTCCAGACGATTCAGTATCAGGTCGTGACCCTTATGACCACGAATGGCCAGGCGCCGTTCGTGACGGTCTTTATGTATCTCAACGAGGCCCGTACGCCTCAGGAGAAGCACGACCTTGCCATGATCGTGGAGGAGACGCTTCGCCAGCGCTACGAGGGCGTTAAGAACGAGGCTGGCGTGTGGATTACCCCGGCATTCCCCAAGCTTATCTACGTGCTCGAGGACGATAACGTTCACGAGAATTCCCCGTACTTCTACCTGACCCAGCTGGCTGCCAAGTGCACCGCCAAGCGCATGGTACCCGACTACATCTCTGAGAAGAAGATGCGTGAGCTCAAGCTGTCTAAGGGTGAGACCGCCGGCAATGGCGATTGCTACACCTGCATGGGTTGCCGCAGCTTCCTGACGCCCGACCGTTCGGGCAACGGCTTTAACAATGTTGCCAACGCGCTGAACTATGACCCGACCAAACCTAAGTACTATGGCCGCTTTAACCAGGGTGTTGTGACCATCAACCTGCCCGATGTCGCACTGAGCTCGCATCAGGACATGGACAAGTTCTGGAAGATCTTCGACGAGCGCCTTGAGCTGTGCCATCGTGCCCTGTTGTGCCGTCATGAGCGCCTGATGGGCACGCTTTCGGATGCCGCACCGATTCTGTGGCAGTACGGCGCCCTGGCGCGCCTTAAGAAGGGCGAGACGATCGACAAACTGCTCGTGGGCGGCTATTCCACCATCAGCCTGGGTTACGCCGGTCTGTATGAGTGCGTCAAGTACATGACGGGCCACAGCCACACCGAGAAGGAAGGCACGCCCTTTGCCATGGCCGTCATGCAGCGCATGAACGACAAGTGTGCGGAGTGGAAAGCCGCGAGCGACATCGATTTCTCGCTGTACGGCACCCCGCTTGAGTCGACGACCTACAAGTTCGCCAAGTGCCTGCAGCGCCGTTTTGGCATTATTCCGGGTGTGACGGACAAGGGCTACATTACCAACAGCTACCACGTCCACGTGTCCGAGGAGATTGATGCTTTCGATAAGCTCAAGTTTGAGGGCATGTTCCAGCAGCTTTCGCCGGGCGGTGCCATCTCCTACGTCGAGGTTCCTAACATGCAGGACAACCTTAAGGCTGTCATTCGCGTGATGCAGTACATCTACGACAACATCATGTATGCCGAGCTCAACACCAAGAGCGATTACTGCCAGGTGTGCGGCTATGACGGCGAGATCAAGATTGTCGAGGATGACGGCAAGCTGGTGTGGGAGTGCCCCAACTGCGGCAACCGCGATCAGGAGAAGATGAATGTCGCCCGTCGTACGTGCGGCTACATCGGTACCCAGTTCTGGAACCAGGGTCGAACCGAGGAGATCCGCGACCGCGTGCTGCATCTCTAATAACCATCCCAGGCCGCCCCGTAGCGAGGCCCCGGACCTTTACTCGCTATTTCGGACAGTCCTGGCTCACGACGGAGGCGCCACTGGCGCCTCCTGTTCGTGCGGAACTCATATCGAGCAAAAGTCCGGGGCCTCGCTACGGGGCGGCCAAGTTGACGTAGCTGAGATGCAGTATGCGGCCTGCTCACCCCTCGAAGTTCTTAGCGGAAATGAGTTGACTTGCAACAACGGTTTGCTTGCGGAGTCGGTTGAGCTGCAACAAAGTATTTATTGGACCTCGAACCCTATGCTCGATGTTCGCTTCGTTCATTGAGTTACCCTTTGCATGAGGCCGGGGCATATCGTCCCGCCCGCAGTTTCGCAGGCCGCAGGCCGAGAATGTTTGAGGACGGGATGATATGTCCCGGCCTCCCGGGAGAGTTACCTATGAACTACGCGAACATTAAGTATTTCGACATTGCTGATGGGGAAGGTGTTCGTACTTCTCTGTTTGTGAGCGGGTGCCGTCGTGGGTGCAAGAATTGCTTTAACTCCGTCGCGTGGGACTTTGCCGCGGGTGAACCGTTCGACCGTGCCGTCGAGGACAAGATTATCGAGAGTCTCGACCATCCCTTTATTGATGGCCTGACGATTCTGGGCGGCGAGCCTATGGAGCCCGAGAATCAGGCGGGTCTCGTTGACTTTATCGAACGCGTGCGTGTGGCCTATCCTGTGGAGTCGGGGAAGACCATTTGGTGCTTTACCGGTGACGTGCTCGAGGAGCTTATGCCGGGCGGCCGTCACCATACCGAGGTGACGGACCGTATCCTTGCCTGCCTCGATATGTTGGTGGACGGCCCGTTCGTTCAAGACCTGTACGATATCTCCTTGCGTTTTAGGGGTTCGAGTAATCAGCGGGTGATCGACATGAACGCCACGCGCGCTCGTGCCGCGCGCGAGGGCGTTTCGCTTTGCGATGCTGTGGAGCTTTGGCGAGACGATCCGGTCTATTCGACCCATACTATGTAGCTTGTGGCCGATGCCGGAGGGCGTGGTACCATAGTGCGAACGCAAAATCGGAAGAGTGAGGCCTAGATGGTCGATCAGGAAAAAGTTGAGACCGCCATAAAGCTGTTGCTTGAGGGCATAGGCGAGGACCCAACTCGTGAGGGCCTGCTGGAGACGCCGGCACGCGTCGCCCGTATGTATGGCGAGATTGCCGGCGGCATGGACCAGAGCGCTGAGGAGCACCTGTCCAAAACTTTTGCCGTCGCTTCGAACGATTTAGTTATCGAGCGCGACATCACGTTTTACTCGCTGTGCGAGCACCATCTGCTGCCGTTTTATGGCAAGGCTGCGATCGGCTATATCCCTAACGGTCGCGTTGCCGGGCTCTCTAAGCTCGCTCGCACGGTTGAGGTCTATGCCCGTCGTCTGCAGCTGCAGGAGCAGCTGTGTGCACAGGTTGCTGATGCCCTCATGGAATATCTTGCCCCCCAAGGGGCAATCGTGCTGATGGAAGCCGAGCATATGTGCATGACCATGCGCGGCGTGCAAAAGCCCGGTACCAAGACCGTGACGCTTGCTCGTCGCGGTGTCTTTGAGACCGATCCGTCGCTCGAGGAGCGATTCCTTAGGATGCTGGGCCGCTAACCATGAGAGTCGTCAACGACTTTGCATCGAAGACCGATGAGGGAACGTCGCGTCGCGGCTTTATGGCTTCGGGCCTGACTCCCTTTGGTGCCATGCCTCGCATTGATTACATCTGTGCCAACGGACTGTTCCGGCGGCATCTGGGAAACATTGCGCAGTTGGAATCGGGGCGCATCTTTTGCCGCCACGGTATCGACCATCTGCTGGATGTCGCCCGTATTATGTGGATCAAGAATCTCGAGGAAGAGCTCAAATTTGACCGCGAGGTCATCTATGCCACGGCACTTCTTCACGATATCGGCAAAGATGAACAGTATGAATCGGGTATATCCCATGATGTTGCAAGCGAACGCGTCGCTGATGCGATTCTCGGCGGCATGCCCGAAGGCGTGGCGTTTGAGCCGGCAGATGCCGCAGCCATTAAGACGGCCATCCTGGGCCATCGAAAGCTGCGTGTGAACAGCCAGCCGCTTGAGCGTCTGCTTTATGCAGCCGACAAAGCGTCGCGCGCCTGCTTTGCATGCCCTGCGCGCAATGCCTGCAACTGGAGCGATGATAAAAAGAACCTGTCGATTCGCGTGTAGTCGGTATGCGCGGTCGGGGCTCTGAACGAAGGAGACGATCGCGATGACTAACAAAAAGCTGCCCGAGAATGCAACCAAGACCGAGGGTGCCGAGCTTGCCCGTCGTGGCAGGGGCGAGATTTCTGCTGCTACGGCGGTGCCCCACGTGAGCTATGACGACCTGCGCCATGCCGACCGCATTACTATCGACGGTCTCGAGGTCTTTGCCAACCACGGCGTGTATCCCGAGGAGAACGCCCTGGGGCAGAAGTTTGTCGTGTCCTTGGTGCTCTATGCCGACCTGCGCGCGGCGGGGGAGCACGACAACTTGGATGCCTCGATTGATTACGGCTCGGTGTGCCACGATGTCGATGGCTATTTGCGCGAGCATACGTTTAAGCTCATCGAGGCTGCAGCCGAGGGTGTGGCCCAGATGCTGCTACGTCGTTACCCCTTGCTGCTTGGCGTGCGTGTTAAGCTCGATAAGCCTTGGGCGCCCGTCGGTCTTCCCCTGGCAAGCTGTGGCGTCGAGATCGAGCGCGTGCGCTAGCCGACGCTAGAGCTCGTTGGCGGGCGGTTTTTTGAGTCGCTGCGACAGAGCTCTATTGTTGGGGCAGTACGTGTCGAGCAGGGCGTGGAACCGTTGGTTGTGGCTTGGCTCGAGCAAGTGGACGAGCTCGTGGGCGACAACCATGTCGAGACATTCGACGGGGTAGGTGGCAAGTTCTCGTGCGATGCGAATGGCGCCGGTTTTGGGTGTGCACGAGCCCCAGCGCGTTTTCATGCTGCGTACGGAAACGCGGGAAACGGCGACACCCATTGCGATTTCGTATGCGTGCACAATATCGTGCAGCGCCGATGTGACCTCGGACGTATAGAGCTGGTCGATATGGGCTTGGATCTCACTGGGCGTTAAGCCGTCGAGGGTCGCATGCCACTTGGCCTGTGGACGTTCGTCTGGCTCGTCGGTACCCATAAAACTTGCGAAGGTGGCCTGTTTGGGTCGCGGTGCGGGTGATGCAAAGTTGTGGTCGAGTGCGTCCTGTACCGTAATGGGCTTGCCCCAAAGCGCAATGATCGAGTGGGGGCTGGGCGGCTCTCGCACCGTCGCCTGACGTTGCTCGCGCTGGGCAAGTCGGCTGATAATCCAGGCGCTGTTGCGCTTCACAAATGTTTCGATACGCTCGCGGCTGGCGCCGAGCGGTGCGCTGGCGTGGACCTCGCCGCTCGATGTGACGCGTAGGTTGAAGTTCTTGACGCGCTTTTTGGTAACGACGACGGGGATGGGCGTCCCATCCGGTCGGGGTGCGGAAACCGTAAATTGCTGCTTCAAAAGCGGTCCTTCAGATTGGGGACGGGCCGGCATACCGACCGTTCGACATGCCGGCCCGCTCAAGGGATGTGAAATTAATAACGCTCAAAGAAGGCAAGCGCGTTGTCGCTGCAGAGTTTTTGCATCACGGTCTTGCCAAAGTGCTTGGAGAGCATGTTCTGGAACTCGGGCATCATGCTGGCATCGGAGAGGAAAGCGGGCACAGTGGCGCCGTCCCAGTCGCCGCCGAGCGCGATGACGTCCTCGCCGCCCAGGTCGAGCCAGTGCTCGATATGTGCCGCCAGCTGGTCGAAGGTGACGTCTGCGGCGGTCTTGTCGGTTGCGTCGTTGGAAAGGAACTCGCTGCAGTAGTTGAGGCCGACGATACCGCCCATGTCGCGAATGGTGCGGAACTGGTCGTCGGTGAGGTTGCGCTTGACGCCGCAAACCGCGCGGGAGTTGGAGTGGCTGGCAACGAAGGGGCGCGTGGCGTGGGCGACAACCTCGTCAAAGCACTCATCGTTGAGGTGGGAAACGTCGAGCACCATGCCGGCGTGCTCCATCTGCGTAAGCGCCTCGATACCGGCGGCGGTGAGGCCGGCGTGGGTGTCGTGGCCGCTCGCGAGCGGTCCCTGCGCGTTCCAGCTGAGTGACGACATAAGCACGCCCAGGCTCTTGAGCACCTCGATCAGCGCGGGGTCCTCGGCAAAGAACGTGGCGTTTTCGATGGTGTGGATGCAAGCGACCTTGCCGTCTTTGAGCGCAGGGCGAATGTCTGCGGCGCTGCGTACGTTGACCATGCGGTCGTGGTTGAGCATTGCCTGGCCGCTCATATGCGCCATGATTTGCGCCTGGAAGCGCGCGGCGTGGGCGGTGGGAATCTCGTCGGGGACAAACGTGGCGAAGCACTGTGCCCACGGCGTGTTGCCGATCTTTGCGAGCGAGATGGCGCAGGCGTTGCCCTCGATGAGGTCGAAATCTTGCGGATGCGTTTCGTCGCCGGGGAAATAACCGTCGGTGCCGGCGGTAAAGCGCAGGTCGAGATCGAGCGTGGCCCAGCCGATGCGGTCGGCGGTGTCGCAGTGTAGGTCAAATACGGGATATGCCATGGTTCCTCCGGTTGCAGCGTTTCTTTGCAAACTGTCATTGAATTGTATGACTAGGGTATAGTTAGCGCCATATGTTCACGGCGGCCTGCGTTGTGCGCCGCCCTTATCACGGAGGTTACCATGTCCAACCAGGGCAAGAAGGTCAAGACCCATTATCGCGGCACGCTCGACGACGGCACGCAGTTCGATAGCTCCTACGATCGCGGCGAGCCGCTGGAGTTCACCTGCGGTGCCGGTCAGATGATCAAGGGCTTCGACGCCGCTGTTGTCGACATGCAGGTGGGCGAGAAGAAGACCGTGCACATTCCTGCTGCCGATGCCTACGGCGAGCACAATCCCGAGATGGTTCTGACCTTCCCGGCCGAGCAGGTTCCCAACATCGAGCAGATCGAGAAGGGCATGAAGCTCTTCCTGTCCACGCCGAGCGGTATGCCCGTCCCCGCCGTCGTCATTGACGTGACGCCCGAGGCTGTGACGCTCGACGCCAACCACGAGCTGGCCGGCAAGGACCTCAACTTTGATATCGAGCTCGTCGAGGTCGAGGGCTAGAGTATGCCTGAACGCTTGGTTTCGACGACATGCTTGGGAAATCTCAACGATCCGTCCTATGAACTCCTGCTTCGCCGGGAGCTGGGCGGTGTCTTTGAGGTCGATGAGCTACTGCTCGATTGGGACCAGGCCGATGTATGTGCGTTTGTGGGCGCGACGGAGCTGGGGCGCACGGTCGATGTTCGGCTGGATGCTGCCGACGGCGGTCGTCTTGCCGATGGCGACGTGCTCGCCATTGACCGTTCGGGCGTGGTGCCTGTGGCGGTCGTCGTGCGCCTGCGCAGCGCCGAGGCTTATTTGGTCGAAGTCGACCGCATGGATCCGATTGCGCTCGCGCATGCGTGCTGGGAGATCGGCAACATGCATGCGCCGCTCTTCCGGGGCGACTCGGACGAACATACCGTGCGCATGTATACGCCGGTGCAGCCTGTTTTGGGCCGCATGCTCCGGGGTGTCGAGGGTGTTCGGCTCTCGGTGGTCACACGCGAGCTCGATGCCAGCCGACGCTTTGCATCGAGCGCGGCGGATGTTGTTGTGAGTATGGCTCCAGACTTTACGATTGTAAAGAAGGCGCGCGGCTAACGTGCGTATGCGTAAGACGGACTTTGAGAGGCAACTATTCAAAGTCCGTCTTACTTTTGATGGGGTGCTTTGGGGGAAGCATATGGGTCTTGAGGGAATCAAACTGATCGCCTGCGATTTGGATGGCACGTTGCTGCATCCGGGGGAGCGCGAGCCGCGTCCTGAGGCATTTGAGCTCATCGACGAGCTGCATCGTCGCGGCATTGTGTTTATGCCGGCGAGTGGCCGTCAATATGCGAGCTTGCGCTACCTGTTTGCCCCGGTGGCCGATGAGCTCGCCTATGTATGCGAAAACGGAGCCCTGGTGATGAGCGAGGGGCGCGCCGTTGTCAAACGTTCCATGGAGCGTAGCCTTGCTATGGATATCGCGAATGCCGTGGTTGCGTATCCCCATGCCGACGTGACCCTTTCGTGTGAGGGACACCTCTACACCATGAGCGGCAACGATGCGTTCGTCGACCATTTGCGCTATGAGGTCCACTGCGATGTGGCGGTGGTCGACCGCCCCGAGGACATCGACGAGGACGTCATTAAGATTGCCTTCCAGACGCCCGAGGCGGAGCAGTCGACGGCGTTGGAGTATTTCGAGCGCCACTTTAGCGATCGAGTCGATGTCATGACATCGGGAACCGAATGGACGGACTTTATCGGTTTTGGTTCGGGCAAGGGCTCCGCGCTTGCCGATTACGGTCGCGCCCTGGGGATTTCGCCCGATGAGATGATGGCGTTTGGCGACAATGAGAACGATCGCGACATGCTCAACGTCGTGGGCCATCCCTATCTGATGGAGAGCTGCAACCCCACCATGCGCGGCATCAACGACCGCGTCCGCTACGCGCGCACGGTCGAAGAAGAGCTGCGTCGTCTACTTGCTGAGTAGGCATGTCCCAAACATCTACCGGCAGTCGGGGCAGAGACCCTCGAAGATGGTGTAGTGCGAGGTGACGTGCCAGCCGATTTGCTCGGACGCCTTGGTGTCGAGTTGGGCATCGAAGGGGAGCGGTACATCGATGACGCGGCTGCACGAGGTGCAGATGATATGCGCATGCGGCTCGATCGTGCGATCGAAGCGGCTTCCGCCCGGCGTCTTGATGGAGAGAATCTCGCCGGCGTCGGCCAAGAGATTGAGATTGCGGTAGACCGTACCGCGGCTGATTTTGTTATCCTGTGCGCGCACGACGTTGTAGATTTCGTCGGCGGTGGGATGGTTGTAGCTTTGGCGCACGGCGTCAAGAACCAGCTTTCGCTGCCTGGTATTCCTTCTTTGCACCGCCATGCGCCTCGCCTCTTTTCTATCAACGGTCGTAGGTAAATGATACCGTATTTAGCACACAATACTAATAACGAGGAATGAAACTGTCTTCATTGGCAAGTGGGGCTTGGGCCTGGGCTTCTACGAGGCGAAAACGCGTTCCCATGCGCTCGTAGGAGGCATGAAGCGCCTCGAGATGAGATAGGATGTTTGCCGGAACTCCCTGTATCTCCATCTCGACCGAGCCGTCTTCCATGTTGCGCACCCAGCCGGTGAGTGCGCGTGCCTGCGCGAGGTTGGTGTTGGTAAAGCGAAAACCAACGCCCTGGACTTGTCCCGCCCAGCGCAGGAAATAGCGCAGGGGAGTGTCTTGAGTGGCCTCGTCGCTTGCGAGCACAGTAAGCCTGCGGCGCAGCTCGAGCTCGACGTTTGATGGTTTTTGAGGCTCTCGACTGCCGCCGGTGACGCTGGAGAAGAACGTATCGAAGAGGCCCATAACTATGCCTGCTTGCCTGCGTCGGCCGGGAAGGTTATGCCGGCCTGCTGGCGCACGGCATCCATGATGCGCAGTGAGACGAGTGTGACATCGCGGTAGTGGCCAAGCTCGTGGCGTCCCGCCGGGGTCTCCCAAATCTCTTCCTTAACGTTATCGATGCCGCCGATGGCGGTGATAAAGTCTGTGAGTTCGTATTCCATAGTGTTGCTCGATTTGGGCAGGTCGAGCACGCGGCCGTTGTCTCCCTGTTCGCGCGGTGCCTCGGTCGCCGAGCCGCGTACGACGTCGCCGCGATAGTCGATGCGGACGTTGCGGGGCGTGGACAGATGGTCGATCTGGATAGTGCCACGCTCGCCTTCGATCTGCGAGGGCAGCAGGTCATTCGTAATTTTGGAGTGCGCGAGCTCGACGGAGATACGACCACCGCCGTAGCTGGCGAGGATGGAACCGCAGCCATCGATGGGGCCGTGCGTGAGCTGTCGCGTGGTGGGATCGAGCAGAGTGGTCATGCTCGTAAGGCCGGAGGGCATGCCAAAGATCTCGACCATGGGCTCGACGGTATAGACGCCAATGTCCATGAGGGAACCCGATGCCATATTGCAGTCGAAGATATTGGTGGCGCGTCCCGCGAGAATCTCGTTGTAGCGCGAGGAATACTTGCCAAAGCGCAATGAGGCGCGGCGGATGGGGGCGATCTCGCCCAGGGCGTCCTCGATGGCGTGGAAGGCGGGATCGTGGAGGGGGCGCATGGCCTCGAGGGCTACGACACCTGCTGCCTCGGCAGCGCGGAAGACTTCCAGCGCCTGCGCTTCGGTGGCGCAGAAGGGTTTCTCGACGATGACGTGCTTGCCACCGGCGATGCAGGCAAGGGCCTGCTCGTAGTGGAGCGCATTGGGGCTGCCGATGTAGACGGCGTCGACGTCGTCGGCAGACGCAAGCTCGTCAAGTGCGGTGAAGTTACGCTCGCCGCAGTGTTCGGCGGTAAAGGCGGCGCCGCGCTCGGCATCGCGCGAGAGCGTGCCCACAAACGCGGCTTGGTCGTTGGCGTTGACGACCTGGATAAAGTCGTCGGTAATCATGGATGTGCCGATGGTCGCTATACGCAGCATGTATCCCCCTCGTGCCGTTCGGTTTACAGGATGAGTGTAGCGCGAGGGGGCAGGAAATAGCGTGCGAAAACGCCGTTACAGGTCGCTCTCGTTAAAGCCGGTGTCGATATCGAGGTTACTGCCGTCGGCTGCCGTGGTGGCGAGCTCATCGCAGCGTTCGTTGAGCTCGTGACCGGCGTGACCCTTAACCCAGATGAACTCAACCTTGTGCTTGCTTTTGGCAGTGAGTAGGCGCTCCCACAGGTCGCGGTTCTTGACGGGCTGCTTGTTGGCGGTTTTCCATCCGCGCTTTTTCCAGCCGTCGATCCAGTGCTTGTTAAAGGCGTTGACGACGTACTGCGAATCGGAATGGACCTCGACCTCGCAGGGGCGGTTAAGTGCCTCGAGCGCCACGATAACGGCCATGAGTTCCATGCGGTTGTTGGTGGTCTTGGCGTAGCCACGCGAAAGCTCGGAGGTGAAGGTCTTGCCGGCGGGGTTGGTGTATTTGAGCACGGCGCCGTAGCCGCCGCGTCCCGGATTTGATCGGGCCGAGCCGTCGGTGTAGATGATGACCTTCACGGGCTTCCTTTCGTTGAGTGCATTTCATGTGAGTGACCATTGTAGCGCCATGCCCGCCGGGGGCCAGCAATCTACGATTTCTACCCCGTCTTCCGACAGTTAGTTGGCATGGATGATGCGGTTGAGCTCGTCGAGGTATTGCTGCAAGAGGAGAGAAGGCTTGCGCTCGTCGTGCATGATGTAGCCAACGTGCATCGTTGAGGCGTCTGCTAGCGGGATCGATGCCATGCCCCATTGCATTTCATTGGAGAGGACACCGGTCGACAGGGTGTAACCGTTCGACGTGATAAGTAAGTTAGTAAGTGTTCCGCGGTCCGAGATTCGTATGTTGCGGTCGCAAGGGATATAGCTAAAAGGTTCCTCGGCGTAATAGAAGGAGTTTGAGGTTCCCTGCTCAAAGCTGTAGCGCGTATAGGGCGTGAGGTCGGCAAGGGACAGCTGCGGGCGGCGTGCGAGCGGGTGGCGCTCGCTAACGAAGACGTGGACCGTCGCGTCGAATAGGGGATGGAAGCTTGCGCGGGCATCGGCGAAGGCCTTCTGCAGAACGCGGGCGTTAAAGTCATCCAGATACAGAATGCCGATATCGCTGCGAAACGCACGGACGTCATCGATGATCTGCGATGTGGTGGTCTCGCGCATGATGAACTCGAACTTGCTGTCGCGGCAGCGCTCGACTACGTTGACAAAGGCCTCGACCGAAAAGGCGTAGTGCTGGGCGGAAATGGCGAGGCGGGCTTGCGGGGTACCGCCGTCCTCGTAACGGGCCTCGAGCATGTCGGCCTGCTCTACGACCTGGCGTGCATAACCCAAAAGCTCGGTGCCGTCGTTGGTGAGTGCAACACCGCGGCTAGAGCGCGTAAAGATTTCGATATGAAGTTCCTGTTCCAGGCTTTTGACGGCGTTTGAGATGTTGGACTGAGCGGTATAGAGGCGCTGAGCTGCGGCGTTGATTGAGCCGGACTCTGCCACGGCAATCAGAAAACGAAGCTGCTGAAGGGTCATCGACGCCATCCTCTCGATTGCTATCTATAAAACAGATAACAGGTTAGCGCTTTTAAGTGATTGACCGAGGGAAACAATGCCCGTACTATTCAAAACACACAAAGGCGGTAGGTAATTAAGCCAACCACGGAACCGGGATGCGAAAGGAGGCCCGCATATGAATTGCTTACCAAGACGAATGCCGGGCTCCTGTTTGCGCCCGTCGGCGTGATCAGGAGACAGCGACTTACTTCTCTCTAATTTATTTACTTTTGTTCGATCAAGGAGATCATCATGAGCCAGTTCATCAACAACCCCGAGCATACCTTTGGTTTCGATACCCTGCAGCTTCACGTTGGCCAGGAGAGCGCCGATCCCGCATCCGACTCCCGCGCCGTGCCGATCTACCAGACCACGAGCTATGTGTTCCGCAACTCCCAGCACGCCGCCGACCGCTTTGGTCTTGCCGATGCTGGTAACATCTACGGCCGTCTGACCAACTCCACCCAGGGCGTCTTCGAGGACCGTATCGCCGCACTCGAGGGTGGCGTGGCAGGTCTCGCCGTCGCCTCCGGTGCTGCTGCCATCACCTATACCCTGCAGGCTCTTGCCCAGGCCGGTGACCATGTGGTTGCCCAGAAGACCATCTACGGTGGCTCCTACAACCTGCTGGAGCATACGCTCTCCCAGTTTGGCGTCGAGACCACCTTCGTCGATGCCCACAACCTGGACGAGGTCGAGGGTGCCATCAAGGACAACACCACGGTCATTTACCTCGAGACGCTCGGTAACCCCAACTCCGACATCCCCAACATCGACGCCATCTCCGAGATCGCCAAGAAGCACGGTCTGCCGGTTGTCGTCGACAACACCTTCGGCACCCCGTATCTGTTCCGTCCGTTGGAGCATGGTGCCAACATCGTCGTCCACTCTGCAACCAAGTTCATCGGCGGCCACGGCACCTCGCTGGGCGGTGTGATCGTCGACGGCGGTAACTTCGACTGGAAGGCGAGCGGAAAGTACGCCCAGATTGCTGAGCCCAACCCCTCCTACCACGGTGTCTCGTTTGCCGAGGCTGCCGGTCCCGCCGCCTTCGCAACCTATGTCCGCGCTATCCTGCTGCGTGACGAGGGCGCTTGCATCAGTCCATTCAACGCCTGGGTCCTGCTCCAGGGCACCGAGACTCTGTCGCTGCGCGTTGACCGCCATGTCGAGAACACCAAGAAGGTCGTTGAGTTCCTGGCTGGTGACAGCCACGTCGCCAAGGTGAACCACCCGAGCCTGCCTGAGCACCCCGATCACGAGCTCTATCAGAAGTACTTCCCCCGTGGCGGTGCCTCGATCTTTACCTTTGAGATTAAGGGTGGCCAGGAGGCAGCTTGGAAGTTCATCGATCATCTGCAGGTGTTCTCGCTGCTCGCCAACGTGGCCGACGTCAAGTCGCTCGTCGTGCACCCGGCTACCACCACGCACTCCCAGCTCTCTGCCGAGGAGCTCGCCGAGCAGAACATCACGCCCTCCACGATCCGTCTTTCCATCGGTACCGAGAACGCCGAGGATATCATTTGGGATCTGAAGCAGGCCTTCGCCGCGCTGGACGAGTAAGGCGACTTGTGCAAGGACCCCTTGCGACTCGATAGGTATAACTGCATAAAATGCCTGCTCAAGGCGCCTGTGCGAACAATGGTTGCACAGGCGTCGTTTTTGCATAGAGAGGGTGCAAAAACAGGGTTTTTGGCATGCTTTATGCATTCGAGTTGTGGAAAACTCCTGTTGAGAGGATGTGAGTTTTACGCAATTGACGTGCGCCTTTTGAGTAAAACCGCAGGTCGCGATTTGCTCGGGGTACTATGCAGCGCGATTAAATCACACGCAGCTCACACGCAGCAAAAACGCACTACGGAGGTTTCCAGCTACATGAGGATCGATTCACGAAAACCGAAAGCCGCCGCCCTTTCCGCCGCTCTGACCGTGGCACTTTTGGTGGGCGCCGGCGCAACTGATGCCCACGCGGCGACACTATCCGATACGGTCGGATCAACGCCGTCCGAGGCGACGCTGGTGCAGCCCGTTGACTACCGCGGCGACGGTTATGGCTCTATGCAGGAGTGGAACGCCTCGATGGGGGCAAAGCGCGATTCCCTGGAGATGCGCGCTCAGATCATTATGAATATGTATGGCGACTATGCTACCGATGACGAGCGCGCTGTGTTGCAGGGCTGCATCGACGGTGCGGGTAGCCTGTTGACGATGGGGGAGGTCGACGCTAAGTCGACCGAGCTCGACGAGCTTCGCTCTACGCTTGAGGATGCCAAGCGCGAGGCGCTCGAGGCTGCCGCAGCCGAAGCCGAGGCCGCCGAGGCCGTTCAGGCTTCGTATTACAACGCCGGCTCCGGCTTGTCTTACACGTCTGCTGCGTATTACGCGAACGGCTCGGGTCTGACGCGCTTGAGCGGCGTCAATAACTATAACGGCCGCCGCGAGACTTATTACAGCAGCAACGTGTTGTATCACCACCGCACGGGCGAGTGGACGCAGGATTCCGAGGGCTTTTGGCGCGATTCCGATGGTTACTACGTCGTTGCCGCGGGCGATAAGGCCCAAGGCTCTACGTTTACCGGTTCCAAGGGCGAGTGCAAGGTCTATGACTCCGGCTGCGCTGCCGGAACCACCGACTACTACACTGGCTGGTAATCTGCCATAAGCCAATAGGACATGACGGGCGGGCGTCTTTACCGAGCCTTTGGGCAACGTAAGGGCGTTCGTTTTTTGTGCGTGTTTGAGTTAACAGAGCGCTTACCGTGGCGGTACGCCGCGCATATGGGCGCGGGGCACACTAGTTCATGAGAAATAAGGTCTTTCTCTTGGAGGATGTGGTCTTGTGAACGCTCGAGATATCGCCGTCGCCGCCGTCGCATTGGTGCTTGGTTGTCTTGGTCCTACGACCGCGCTCGTCGCGGGCATGCAGGGTTCTTGTGGGGCTGCTCCAATCGTGGTCGGCGCGCTGATCGTAGCCGCACTGCTGGGAAGCGCGGGTGTAGTCCTTTGTCGCGACGATGAGGGCCAGGCCTCGGAGTCGCAGCTCTAACCGTCGGGACATCGACTACTGGTTATAGATGAAGATGAAAGCCGCCGTAAGGGGAGTGCCCTTGCGGCGGCTTTGCTGTTGAGTCTGTTGACGTGGTGAGTCGGGCGCTACCAGCTTGCCTCGATATCGCGAATGCGCTGATAGAGCCATTCGTTCTGCGGCGCCTGGATATCGTGCTTGGCCGCCAGACGGCAGATGGTGCCGGCGAACTCCTCGACCTCGGTTTTGCGCCGCGCGACGCGGTCTTGCGCCATCGAGGGCATGCCGGCGGGATCGATTCCTTCGATGAGGTGCACCATCTGCGTCAGGTCTGCCTCGGTCAGCTCAACGCCCTCGGCGTTGGCGACCGCAAGCGTTTCGCGCATGGCGGAAACAAGGCAGCGACGCTGCTCGGAGCCCGGCTCCGTGGCACTTCCGTACGTGCCGCCGTAGGCCATGCAGGTCTGGTTGATGCCGTCGTTGAGCATGAGTTTGGCCCACATGCGGTGCGCAATGTCGCTCTCGACGGTATGGGCGATGCCGCAGCGCGTGTAGAGCTCGTCGATTGCGGTGATGGTTGCGGGGTCCGTACCGGCCGCCGCGCCAAAGCGGATTTCGCCCGTGTTAGTAAAGGTGAGCTCTCCGTTGAGGAACACGGCGTCCATACCCTGGCAAATACCAAGAACGGTATGCTCCCAGCCAAAGCGCTCGGCAATCTTTTGCTCGCTCGTGATGCCGTTGCACAGCGAGGCGATGAGCGTGTTGGGTCCCACGACGCGCTCCATAGTCTTGAGTGCTTGGTCGAGACCGGTGGTCTTGACCGTCAGGATGACCAGATCGGCGGGCGTTGCCTTGCTGGCGCGGACGGACTTGAGCGCACAGGGCTTGTCGTTGACGGTGAGCGCATCGTTTGCGTGACGCTCAAAACGGGCGTCATCCATAACGTATTCGACGGCGTCATTGCCGAGGGCCTTGGCAATCATACTGCCGTAGAGCAGGCCGACGCCGCCCTTGCCGATAAAGGCGACCTTGTTGATCTGCATGCGAATCATCTCCCCATATAAAAGGCGCCCGCGTAAAGGGCGCCTGATGGATTGTATGCCGCCGGACCATGCTGCGTGCACCGGATGGCCGTATTTGTTTGTTGCTCCTTTCATCGGGCTTTTTGCTGATGTTAAAGCGGTGTCGTGACGGCTCGATTTCTGCTGCGTTACGATACGTTCTCGATTGCGATTCCACGATGTTTCGGTCGCGTGACCATTGTGTTTCGTCTTGCCGGGGCGCTGATGGCGAAAGGAGGGGCCGTGCAATACCGCGTTGACCCCAAAAGTGGTAACCGAATATCTGCTCTGGGTCTGGGCTGCATGAGATTTCCCGGTGCGCCGGGACACCCCGATGCGAAGACGGCCGATGCCATCATTTCCCGTGCGGTGGAACAGGGGATTAATTATCTGGATACTGCGTATCTTTATCCCGGTAACGAGGTGTGCGTGGGCGCCTCACTTGAGCGCTTGGGGCTGCGTGACCGGGTGTTGCTGGCGACTAAGTTGCCGCACGCTTCGTGCAAATGTGCGGAGGATTTCGACCGCTTTTTTGACGAGCAACTGCACCGTTTGCGGACCGACCATATCGACTACTACCTTATGCACAACATTACCTCGCCCGCCCAGTGGGAGCGCGTGGTGGCGTTGGGCATCGAGGACTGGATTGCGCACCAAAAGGCTGCGGGGCGTATTCGCCAGATAGGTTTTTCGTACCACGGCAGTGCGGCGGACTTCCTCACGATGCTTGACGCGTATGACTGGGATTTTTGCCAGATCCAGTACAACTACGCTGGAGAGCGCTACCAAGCGGGAACGGCGGGACTCATGGCGGCTGCGGAGCGCGGGCTCGCGGTGTTTGTGATGGAGCCGCTGCTGGGCGGGCGTTTAGCGGGCAAGCTGCCGCCGCGGGCCCGCGCTGTGCTCGATGGCGCCCCTGACCCGCATTTGCGCACTCCTGCCGCCTGGGGCCTTTCGTGGGTGTGGAACCATCCTCAAGTCACGATGCTGCTTTCGGGCATGACCGATACCGCGCAGGTGGACGAGAACGCGGCATTGGCGGATCGCGCACTGCCGAATTCGATGACAACAGAGCAGCTCGATACCATCGCGCGTGTGCTGGGAGAGTTTGAGAAATCGAATCGCGTGCCCTGTACGGGCTGCGGCTACTGCATGCCGTGTCCCAAAGGCATCAATATCCCTGGGTGTTTCGCCGCCTACAACGCAAGCTATGCGCACAGCTGGTTTACGGGCCTGTCGCAGTATTTTACGGCGAGCGCGGTGCGGACGAGTGAGCCCAAGTTGGTGAGCAATTGCGTCAAATGCGGCAAATGCGCACGTCACTGCCCGCAGCACATCGATATTCCTGAGCGTCTCGACGATGTGCGCCGACGTTTCCAGCCTGGCCCCGTAACGGCCGCGCTTAAAGCCTTTTGCAAAACGCGTTCCTGATGCCCCTTTTATAAGTTGCGGTGGAATAGTTCCTGTTTGCGGCAGAATAGGGCATCGACAGGAACTATTTCACCGCAACTGATGAGGGGGAGCTGGAGATGCTAACGATTGGGTGTCATCTTTCGACGACGAAGGGCTATCGGGCGATGGGGGAGACGGCGCTGTCCATTGGCGCCAATACCTTTGCGTTCTTCACGCGCAACCCGCGCGGCGGCAAGGCGAAAGACCTTGATATGGATGATGTGGCGGCCCTGCGCGAGCTTATGGAGCAAAACGATTTTGGCCCGCTTGTGGCTCATGCTCCGTATACCTATAACCCCTGTTCGGCTAAAGAGCGGGCGCGCGAGTTCGCCTTGGAGGCAATGGCCGAGGACTTGCAGCGTCTGGAAGCACTGCCCGGCAACTACTACAACTTCCACCCCGGCGCGCATGTGGGGCAGGGCTCCGACGCCGGCATTCAGATGATCGTCGACGCCCTGTGCCAGGTGATGTTTGAGGGCCAGCAGACGACGGTGCTGCTCGAGACCATGGCGGGAAAGGGTACCGAGGTGGGCCGTAGCTTTGAAGAGCTGGCGCGCATTATCGAGGGTGCTGCCGCCAGGCGTCCAGAGCTATCGGACAAGCTGGGCGTGTGTCTGGACACCTGCCATGTGAGCGATGCCGGCTACGACATCATCCATGATCTGGACGGCGTACTCGACGAGTTCGACCGCGTGGTGGGTATCGACCGCTTGCGTGCCGTACACATCAACGATTCGAAGAACCCCAGTGGTGCCCATAAAGATCGTCACGAGTGCATCGGCAAGGGCTACCTTGGCAGCGAGGAGTTTGGCGGCGGTATGCAGGTTATGCAGAATATTGTATCGAATGGCCGCTTGCGCGCATTGCCATTCATTTTGGAGACACCGAACGAACTTGCAGGTTATGCGGCTGAAATCAAACTGTTAAGGTCATTGCAGCAGTAATGACTGTCATAAAGTGGAGTGTTCCATTCACGTTATGGGTTTGTTTCAATCAGTTTTCTAATTGCGGATTCTTCCAAACGGGCGCATAATATCCAACAGTTTTTGCAGACCTCTGAATCAAACGGGGTCACCGGAAGGAGACTGATTATGAAGCTGAAGAAGCTTGGCGCATTTGCCGCCACGGGCGCCATGGCACTCGCCCTCGCACTGACGGGCTGCGGCTCGTCCAACGCCACCTCTGGTTCTGATGCCGGTTCCAGCAGCTCTGACGACGCTAAGGTCGAGAAGGTCGACGGCTCCAAGGAGTACGCGCTCGTCAAGGACGGTACGCTGACCGTCGGCACCTCTGCCGAGTACGCTCCGTTTGAGTACAAGGATGACAACGGCGATTATCAGGGCTTTGACCTTGAGCTTATCAAGGCTATCGGCGACAAGCTGGGCCTGGATGTCGAGTACGTCAACAATGACTTTGACACGCTGGTTCCGGGTGTCGCTTCGGGCGCCAAGTATGACGTTTCCATCGCGGCTATCACCGACACGCCCGAGCGTGAGAAGGAAGTCACTTTCTCCGATTCCTACTACATGGACGATCAGGCTATCGTGACCAAGGTCGATAACACCGACATCACGGCCGACAATTACAGCGAGAAGCTCAACAACGCCGACGCTACCATCATCGTCCAGTCTGGATCGACCGCCGAGGCCTTTGCTCAGGAAAACTTCCCCAAGGCTAAGATCGTTCCCTACAAGGACGCCACCGAGTGCTTCAGCGCCCTGCAGTCCGATAAGGGCGATGCCGTAGTCACCAACCGCTCCGTTGCCAGCCAGCTGACCGCCGAGCAGTTCAACACCTGCCAGACCATCAAGCAGGTCAGCACCGGCGAGGAGTACGCCATCGCCATCAACCAGGGCAACACCAAGCTCAAGGACGACATCAACCAGGCCATCAAGGACCTGACCGACGACGGTACCGTTGACGCCCTCATGGCTAAGTACAACATCAAGTAAATTAATGCTTGATTGCGCGCGGGCCCTTTCCGTTTTGCGGAGAGGGCCTTTGCGCCTCTCTTGACGGAGAGCGTTTCCGTCTCGTTTTGTCGGCAACTTCTACGATAGGAGCCACCTTGTCTCGACTGAACAAAGGGGCCACGGAGCAGCGTTTTTCACTGCCCGCCTTGCTCCAAAAGCTATCCTGCGTCATGGCCGTGGCGCTCGCGCTGGTGTGCGCGGGGGCATATGCGCCCACGACCGCCCAGGCGCTTGAGACCGCAAAGATTACTGCCCGACCCAACACCGGTTCGGGCAGCGCTGTGGTCGGCGGCACCGAGACGCGCATTACCTGGGAAGTTCAGGCCGATGCCGACGAGGAGCTGAGCGGTCTTTCGCTGACGTTTGTCGACGGCACGACGTTTGGTACCGATGACACGCGATTGACGATGCTCTCGGGCGAGGACCTCATGGATCGTACGCCCATGAAGCCCACGTGCAAGGCTGACGGCCAGACGCTCAAGATCGACTTTGGCGAGACGGCGCCTGCCGGAGGCTTTTTCCGTGTCGAGGTTTACGGCGTGACGTTTCCCGTCGAGGGCGGCGATGAGGCCTTCAGCGGCACCTATACGCTCGCCGACGGTTCGACCAAGAAGATTTCTAAGATTCCTTCCGTCGAGATTAAGGGCGTGACGGCATTCGATAACTTCCTGGCCGACCTTAAGGAGCAGCCGTGGGTCGAGGCATGGAATTCCAGCATGTTTCTTCGCCTGTTCCTGAACCCGGTCATTTTGGTCCAGAGCCTGCCGATCGTCTTCAAAGGCTTCCTCATGTCGCTCTCGATCGTGCTCGTGGCGTTTCCGCTGGCAATTCCCTTTGGCTTTGCCTTGTCGCTCATGCGCATCTCCAAGTCGCGCATCCTGCGTTGCCTTGCCGGCATCTATGTGAATATCATCCGCGGTACGCCGGCGTTCCTGCAGATCTACATCGCGTTCTTCGGTCTGCCGCTGGCCGGCGTCAAGGTTGACGACTATGTGCTGGGCGTCATCGTCATGGCCATGAACTCGTCCGCCTACCTGTGCGAGATCTTCCGCGCCGGTATTCAGTCGATCCCCAAGGGCCAGAACGAGGCCGCGCGCTCGCTGGGCATGAACGCCTTCCAGACGCTGCTCTACGTTATGATTCCGCAGACGTTCCGCAATGTCCTGCCTACGCTGACCAGTGAGTTCATCCTGCTTTACAAGGATACGTCGCTGCTCGCGGCCGTGGGCGTGGTCGAGATCGTCATGAACGCCCGTACCATCGTGGCCACGACGGGTTCCATTACGCCGTATGTGGTTGCCGCGCTGTTCTACCTGGTCATCACCCTGCCGCTTGCTCGCTTGGTGAGCGGTCTTGAGGCGAGGCTTCTGGGGACGGCCGAAACCAAAAAGAAGCGTCCCGCCAAGAGCGCTGGACAGGTCGTCGCGACGCCCGCCGACCACATCGCCGGTCTGTAAGGAGGTCCTATCATGAGCGAAACCAATAACTCGAACGAGGTCGTCGTCAGCATCAAGAACCTCCAGAAGGCCTTCGGCGATAACGTGGTCCTGCGCGATATCGATCTGGATGTGCACAAGGGCGAGGTCGTCGTAGTCCTGGGTCCTTCGGGCTCGGGCAAGTCGACGATGCTTCGCTGCATCAATCGTCTGGAGCATCCCACGAGCGGCTCGATCGTCGTTGAGGGCGTGGACGTTTGCGCCAAGGGCGTCGACCTTAACAAGGTACGTACGCATCTGGGTATGGTGTTCCAGCAGTTCAATTTGTTCCCGCACCTGTCAGTCAAAAAGAACGTCATGCTCGCACAGCAAAAGGTACTCAAGCGCAGCAAGGAAGAGGCCGAGAAAATCGCTATCGAGGAGCTGACCAAGGTCGGTCTTGCCGAGCGCATCGACTTTATGCCGAGCCAGCTCTCGGGTGGCCAGCAGCAGCGCGTTGCCATCGCCCGCGCCCTGTCGATGAACCCTCACGTCATGCTCTTTGACGAGGCCACGTCGGCGCTCGACCCCGAGCTGGTTCGCGACGTTCTTGGCGTTATGCGCGACCTGGCACGTGACGGTATGACCATGATCGTGGTGACCCACGAGATGGGCTTTGCTCGCGACGTCGCCGATCGCGTCGTCTTTATGGACGGCGGCGTTATCGTGGAAGAGGGTACGCCGAGCGAGGTCTTCGACCACCCCAAGAGCGAGCGCACCAAGGCGTTCTTGGGAAATATCTCGTAGCTGGTTCATGCGGCTGGCATTGCAGAAAACGGGGCTGGACATGGATCCAGCCCCGTTTTTTGTTGGGACGCGAATGTGTTTTGGTGCAGATCGCGTTACGGGCGGAGCTCATTGCCGCTAGGCAAGCTCGGCGCCAAGGGCGCGGCAGGTAGCCTCAGACTCCTCGTCGGGAGCGTCGTAGCAGATGACGGAATCGACGACGTTGACGCCCGCCTCGTCGGCGTCGGCCTTCCAGTTGTCCATCCACTCGCCCTCGGCCCACGAATAGGAGCCAAAGAGGACGACCTTCTTGTCGCCGAGAACCTCCTTGACCTCGTCCCACATCGGCTGGAACTCATCGTACTCGAGTTCCTCGGAGCCCATGGCGGGGCAGCCGAAGGCGAAGGCGTCGTAGTCGGCGGCCCTGTCGGCAGAGAAGTCGGCGCAGGGGATGACCTCAGTCTCGGCACCCGCGGACGTGGCGCCTTCGGCGACGAGGTTTGCCATGGCCTCGGTATTGCCCGTGCCGCTCCAGTAGACGACTGCGATCTTGCTCATATGTTTTCCTTTCGGTTGTGCGGCGTGCGGCCGCGTTTTGTATGCTCTATCGGGGTGCCTGGACAAGTTGTCCCAGGGTGCAGCCCTGTTGATAGATGTACGTAAGGTATTGCGTGCATGCGCGATAGGAATCGAAGGTCGTGAGCGCCTGCTCAACGTTTGTGTATACCTTCCATGCGCCAAAGACCTTATAGTTTTCGCCGTGCTGGACGATAAACTGATGGACATCTTCGTAGGGATAGCCCAAAAAATAGCCAATTTCGTGGGGGAACTCGCACATGCACCCCGTATCGCAGTGCCTATTTCGCGCGAGTGCGCAGACGCTGCTGTCATAGGCGCTTTCTGCGGCATTGCTGCTTGCCAGCGTGATGCGCGCGGCGAGATGCACCAGGGATGCGGGCAGGTTGTGGACATCGTAACCTTCGGCGGTAAGCGCCGTCGTGGCGCGGGGGTCGGAGAGGTATCGCATGAGGTCCGCAGGGCGGTACACATAGATGAGCGCTCCGCAGGGGCGCCAGACCAAAACGCTCATATGGATCCCGAGTGGCTGGAGCTCGCGGTTGCATTGGGCAATGACCGCGAGCAGGCGAGAGCGTCGCTCTTCGATATGGGCGGCGCCGGGTTTTCCGCCTTGGTTGGCGTAAACGCCGGGATAGGTAAAGAGCGAAGCCGGCTTGATACCTGCGAGCGTAGGGGAGCAGTTGCGCACGACAGCCGTTTGGTATGTTGGGATGTCA
>UQJV01000028.1 GCA_900541475.1 uncultured Collinsella sp. | reverse complement strand
GCGCGAACGGCGCGCCTGTTTAGCGAAACTGGTGAAAAATAGATTGACGCTAACAACGAGTTCCTCGGGTGGCTCCTCTCCAAGGACTCCCAGGCGGCGATGCCGGGCGGCGGGCGCTCCTTCAGGCGCAGGACGACCGAGTTCTGGGAGGTCTGGCCCATGCCCGTCCCCGACGGCGAGCTGCACCGCGTGCTCTACGTCGACGGGATCTGGGTCGCGCGCGACCTCGTGGTGCTCATATGCTGCAGCGGCGAGAGGGTGGTCTCCTGGTACATGGCGAGGTCGGAGAACTCGAGGGCGTGGTCGGCCCTCATGTCGCCGATCCCGGCGCCCGAGGTGGTCGTCACCGACGGCGGGAGCGGGTTCGCCAAGGCCGTGCGCGAGACCTGGCCGCGCACCAGGGTCCAGAGGTGCACCTTCCACGCCTTCTCGCAGGTCAAGCGCTACACGACGACGCGGCCGAAGCTCCAGGCGGGGCGCGAGCTCTACCTCATCGCGCGCGACCTCATGGCCATCGAGACGCTGCGCCAGGCCGAGCTCTGGGTCGAGCGCTACCTCGACTGGTGCGGGTTCTGGGCCGACTTCCTGGAGGACAGGACCGTGGTGGACGGCAGGAGGGTCTACACCCACGAGAGGCTGAGGCGGGCGCGCTCGTCGCTGTCTTCGCTGGTGTCGGCGGGGACGCTGTTCACCTACCTCGACCCCGCCCTGGCCAAGGCCGGCCCGCTGCCGTCGACCAACAACATGATCGAGGGGGGGTGAACTCGCAGCTGAGGGCCGTCCTGCGCAACCACCGGGGGCTGACGTCGGTCAAGCGCGTGAAGGCGGTGTTCTGGTGGTGCCACGCGCACTCGGGGGACGCGAGGACGGCGCGCGAGAAGCTCGCCACGATGCCGACCGACGCGGACATCGACTTCCTGTTCAGCGTCTACTCCGCCTCGCCGTCGCGTGACGACGGAGGGCCGGAGTGGGGCGACAGGGCCGTGTGGGAGGACCTCCACCACAGGGACCCGTACCCGTTCTGGCTGGATTAATGGATGGAAACGGATGTTCTATCGGGACACACATTTTGTCCTATAAGCCTCTTTTGCGTTGATTCTTGTTGGGCGAGCTCGGCCCTAGGCCAGCGCGCGTACGTTTGAGGAGATCTTCAGCACCAAAAATTCGGTCGAGGAGCCCAGCTTGAGCAGGTCGCCGTCGTGGATGGGAATCTGCTTGTCCTCGTCATCGGCGGTGCGCAGCGAGCGTGGCTTTTCGATAACGGTGGTTGCGCCGTTGCGTGTCACCAACACCGTTCCATTAGTGGAATGAAGGCCGCTTGCGAGCCATGCGTCGTTGGAAAACGCCACGCGCAGGTGCCG
Organism: uncultured Collinsella sp.; assembly: GCA_900541475.1. Taxonomy (GTDB): domain Bacteria; phylum Actinomycetota; class Coriobacteriia; order Coriobacteriales; family Coriobacteriaceae; genus Collinsella. The sequence continues at coordinate 25,082 of UQJV01000028.1, read as the reverse complement.
GCGGGATACATCGGGACCCACGTTGGTGATACTGTTTCTGTCGTGTGCGAACGAGCCTAAAACCGTGCCCTCGGGATCGAGGCTCAAGGGATAGATCGGCGGCAAGGCCGAGCCGTCTTTCGCAAGCCTGAGCAGCCCCAGTTTTGCAGGAGGCTCGTTGACCTTGTGGTTGGTATCCTGCACCTGGACGGCCTCGGCGGTCTCGAGTGTGCCAAAGGTCTGGGATAGTCGCGTTATGGCAAAGTCCTTGACCTCGGAGGCGGCGGCATTGGGATCGGCCAGGCATCCGCAGACCGTTAGCGCAAGGAGCTCCAAAAGCCGCCGGTCGCTTTGCTTGAGGCCCGGCGTGACGGCGATGCGGTCAAAGATATTGCGCAGGATGGAGGCATCGAGCCCCCAGTAATCGAGCGATTTTGCCATACGCTCAAGGGTGCGGGTCGCTATGGCTTGCTGGCGAGCGTTGGCGGCAGCTGGACTGCTGCCGCTGCCGATTTTTACAGCGGCGGCCAAGTTCTGGACGCTCTGCGAAAAATCGGCAAACATCTCGGGGTCGATCTTGTCGGTACCCGGAACGACGTGCACTACGCGTCGCGATAGAAACGTCTTTTCGGCAATGCGAAACCGTGGGGCCGGTTTGGAGCCCATCGGCTTGTCCGAAATCAAGATGCGCGCCGCTTCGCGATTATTGATCTGCAGGTCGCACTTAAGGAAATCAAAGAGCACTTCGGAAGGTGTTTCCGCACGCATGATGCGAGGCTCCTTTCTGGTATCCGGGGAAGGTGTTAGATGCAAAAGCCGGGCAGGACATAGGTCATTTGGTCCGGTTTGTTTCCGGGCGTTGCCCAGCTAAACACGTCGCCGTCTTTTCCAACGCGGTTAAAGTACGTCGAGTCGGCGCCCTCGCTGCAGTCGGCGCTGGGGGTGCGCTCCCAGTAGCAGATCTTTTGGCCGGCGACGGTGCGGATCATCGCATCATTGGTGGTCAGACCGCTCACACTCTGCTCGCGATAGAGCTGGTACTGCTCGCCTTCTCCGCTGTAGAGGCCAGAAAGGTACTCGCAGCCTTCTGCGAACGTTTCGGGCGCTTGGTAGCCGCACAGCTCGCTCATGGACGGCAGCCAGAGCATGTCGTCGGTGACGGTGATGCTGGAGACGTCTTTAGTGGCGCCGGTGTTGTTGGTAAGCTTTCGCACCGGGCGGATCTGATTACGGAGATCGTCGGGCAGCGTAGCCATGCCCTTGTCCGCCAACCATTCGCGAAGCGACGATTGTTCCCAACCGCCCGTAGCGGCGCTGTCATTTACGGCGCGCATGGCGATGGGGGTACGGAACATAAAGGTGATGCCCGCGGGGAGGCCGTCATCGGTGAGCGTGTCTGCCTTAAAGCCCACGATCTGGACTTGTGCCTTGGTGATCCCGTCGGAAAGCCTGACGGTTTTGGTGTTCTCGTTTTCGAGCGACTGCTTGCTGTTTACCAGGTGGTAGGTTTCGGCAATCTCGAGCGCCTTTTTGTTGGTAGATGTCTCTTGGATTTTGCGGGAGATCAGGGCGAGTTCTTCCCAGGTGTAATCGTCGAGTGACGGCTTGATGCCGTGCGCCAGGTCGATGAGCCCCCAGCACCCCGTGGCAAGGGCAGAAGCTGCGATGCCGGCAACGCAGACGCCGCCGAGCGCGAGCACAGCGCGACGCGAGATGACCGGGTGACGCGTCTGAGCCTTGTCGGAGCCGGAAGGCTTCGGTTGCTGGCTAAAGTCGATCGGGGCGGGCAGCGGCGTGCGCGGCTCAAAATCGATGTCTTTAATCCAGGCATCGAGCTTGCCGACAATCGTAGACAGCGGCGCGCGCTGGGACTGCTCGTTATGGATGCCGCTCATAATGACATCGATGAGCTTTTGGTCGCCGGGTAAGCGCGCCTCGAGCGGCTCGGGCTCGTGCTCGATCTTATACAGGTAGGGAGACTGGTCCATATGCTCGTTTAGGCGATATGGCGTGTGACCGGCATAGAGCGTGTAGAGCACGCTGCAGAGCTCATATGTATCGATGCTGGGCGACGTGCGAAGCGGCGCCAGCTCGGGGATATCGTTGGAGAGCATCTCGGGCGGGGCGAACTCGGGGGTGCCGTTGCGCCATATGCCAGTCGACATGGTGAACGAGGGGTCCGAGCGCTTGATGCTCGAGCTGCCCAGATCGACCAGGCAAAGGTCAAAACTGCAGTGTGCAATCTGCTGGGCAAGGGGCCGGCGCGTTGTGCGAATGATGATATTGCGCAAGGAGATATCACGGTGCACAAACGGCGCATCGAGCTTTTGGGCACCCAGGAGAATCTCTCCCAGGCGTTTTCCGATTGCGGCGACGGTGTTTGCGGGAATGTGGCCGCAATCGGCGGGGTCGGTTAGCTCTGCCGCGGCATCGCGAAGGGGCAGGCCCTCAATCCACTCCATAAGGATGACCGGCGTGTTGCCGGTATAACCGTAGCCATAGGTTTTGGGAAAGCCGCCCAACAGTGAGACGGCTGCAAGATTGCGATACTCCTCGGTAAGCGTCTTGATGTCTGAAGGGGTGATGGCGGGGCCGTTTTCCTCACAACTGCTGAGGGGCCAAAGCGTCTTGAGCGCAAAGGTCTCGCCCTCGGTGTTGGCGACCTTGCGAAGATGGTGGGAGCCTCCGCCGACTGCTCCGCAATCCAACAGGGTGGTAAAGCGGCGAATGGCATCGGGGTCTTCGGTGGTCGCAAACATGGCGTTTGGTTCAAAGGGAGACAACGCGATGATATTCATGTCCGTGTCGTACGTCACGGGGCGATCCTTTCGAGAATAAAGTGCGTAACAATAATGTTAGTGAAAAGGTAGCGCAACCGTTGCCTTAATCGAAAAGGTGCCGTTATTTGCAGGGGTTGATGCAAATAACGGCATCTTGTGCGTCGATGATGTGTGTATGAACTAGTCTGTGATGCGAATGACCAAAAAACGCGTCGTGGCGCCCAAGCAAAGCGTGTCTCCGTTGTGAATCTCAACGGGGGTGTTGGCAAAGTTGGCGGGGCGGTCGCGTCTGGGCGGCTCGATAGGCTGTCGTCCGCGGTCGACGCCCGAGATTAAAAAAGATCCGTTGGTGGAGTCGAGGCCCTGTGCAAGCCAGTGCCCGTCTTGGAACCAAATGCGCAGGTGCTGGCGCGAGACATCGGAATCGACGTCGGTGATGGCGTTCTCGTCGCCCGTCAGCGACCCGATAATGCTGCCCACCGGGTCCGTTGTAAGGGGGCGCAGCGGCGGTCGTGCCGAGTTGCCCACGACGCGCAGCAGCCCCAGGCGAAAGTCTCCCATGGGGCGCGCGGTTGTCGAGAAAAACGAGGTGACGGTCGTCTCGACCGTGCCGAGTGTCGAGAGCATCTGGTCGGACACAAAGGACTCGGTGTGTTCGATGGCGCGGGCGGGGTCGCCAAGGCAGCCAGTAACGATAAAAAAGACCAGATGGATGTAGAGGCGATCTTTGATGTCACTATCGTTAGCGGTCTCAATGCGCTCGACGCCGTTTCTAAAGAGCATGCCGTCGACGCCGCAATTGGTAAGGGCATCCTGCATGTCTGGGACGCACGATTCCATATAGCGTTAGCGACCTTGCTCAGCGATTGGGGGTCGGAGCCTCGGTTTTGCATGATGAGGTTGAGTATCTGGCGCGCACTTTGTTCAAAGGGCTTAAACAGCGGCTCGGGAAGGTCACCGGGTTTGGCGTGAACGATTTCGCGCGAGATAAACGACGGGACCGTCAAGCGTTTGGAGATGAGGCGTCCACCGTAACGGGCGTTGCCGGCCATGAGAATTTGCGCGGCGTTACCGTTGTTGATGCGACCGAGTGACTTAAGCCCGGCGTACAGTGCACAAGATGGAGTGTCGGCCATTTGTTTTTACCCCCCCCCCTCCTCAAAAGTGACATTGAATACGTAAGCATGGTCAATTATAGGCGCTTTGCAGCTCGAAATGCTCGCCAGGGGGCGCGGACGGTGTAAATCGCTGCCGGAAGACAGCAAATCAAAAAGCGGAGAGCGGATTAATAAGCTGGGAAAACGCGTTAGTAAGACCGTTGTGGGCAACATTTGGCATGATGTCGCTTTGGCTTTTGGTCACGGGGCCGTGCGGTACCATAAACGTTAATAAACTTTGACGAACGACCCGCCGAGCTTGCCCCGGCGGGCTTTTGGCGTTGCAATGCCGGAGGAACAGCATGCTCATTCACCGTATAGCCGCGCAGCTCTACACTGCCGAGGCGCTGCAGACCGTCGAGGCCGGACTCGATGCTGGCGAGGACGTGACGCTGGCTGTGTCGCAGTCGGGCCGCACGCTTATGGCGGCCGCCCAGTTTGCGCGCCGTCCGCGCCCGACGGTCTATATCGTGAGTGGCGAGGACGCGGCTGATCGCGCCGCGCGTAGCCTTGCCGCCTACGTGGGCCTAGCGCACGTGTGCCGTTTTCCCGAGCGTAAGGACTATCCGTGGCGCGAGCAGGCGCCCGACGACGCCGTGGTGGCGCAGCGCTGCGAGGCTCTGGGGCGCATCGTGCGCGGGGACAACTGCATCATGGTTGCCTCAGCCCGCGCGCTGCTGCGCTGCGTGCCGCCGGTCGAGAGTTGCTATTGGGAGTCCACCACTTTTGCGGTGGGCGAGGAGATTCCCTTTGACGAGGTGCCGCAGCGCCTGGTGGGCATGGGCTACACCAATGCCGGCGCCGCCGATGCGCCCGGTCTGTTCCGCGTGCACGGCGACACCGTCGAGGTGTTCCCCGCACAGGAAAAGGCGCCCGTGCGCATCGAGTTCTTCGGCGACGAGATCGACCGCATCCGCCGCATGGTGAGCTCCACGGGCCAAACCATCGGCAACGAGGACAGTATCGAGATCTTCCCGTGCCGCGAGTTGGCGCTTACCGACGAGGCCGTCCACAACATGCATGTGGCGCTCTACCGCGCAAGCCAGAGCGATAGCAAGCTGGCGGCGCTGCTCGAGATGGTGGATGCACGCATCGTCACGCCCGAGCTCGACCGCTTTTTGCCGGTGATGTACGGCCAGACCGTAAGCCCGCTGGCACATGTGGGCGGCAAGGCGCTCGTGGTTTTGTCCGAGCCGCGCTCACTGTTCGACGATTGCCTGCGCGCCTACGAGGATATCGAGGCGCGTGCCGGCGAGGCGGGGATTGACCGACTGGATGGTCTGTATGTACGTGCCCAGCAGCTCGATTTTGGTGCTCAGCAGCGCCTGAACTATGTGAGCCTGATTCGCGCCGGCGGCGCGGTGACGGCGGAGCTCAAGATTGAGCAGCCGGCCATCGCAGGCTCGGACAACCGTTTTATGACGCGCATTCAGGAAGTCGTGGGCAAGCGCTACGCCTGCGTGTTTGCCATCCCTGACCGCGGTGCGCGCGAGTCGATGGAGCTCACCTTTGGCGATGAGGGCATTACCTTTGAGGAGTCGCTGACGGCCGCGCCCGAAAACGCTGGCGTCATTGGCGACCGCGTGCGCGTGGCGGCGGCGGATTCCGCCGACCGTGCCGCACGCCAGGAGGCCCACGCTTCCATTCGCGAGCGTAAGGCCGACGCACTCAACGCCCGCTCGCTCGAGGCGGGCGCGGCCCAGGCTGCCGCCGGTGCCGCCGTGCCCACCATCTCGCGCGGGCGCGTGACCTTTGTCGATGCCGCCCTGCCGCAGGGCGTGGTGGTGCCCGATGCCAACCTGGCCGTGTTCTCGATCGCCGACCTCAACGCCCGTATGGATGCCAACCGCGCGCGCAGCCGCCGCAAGGTGGACATTACGCAGATCACCTTCCCGTTTAAGCCGGGCGACTACGTGGTGCATGCCACTCACGGCATCGCGCTCTTTAGCGAGATCGCGCGCCAGGAAGTGGGTGGCAAGGAGCGCGACTACTTTTTGCTGGAATATGCCGACGGCGACAAGCTCTACGTGCCGCTCGAGCAGGTCGACCGTATCACGCGCTATGTTGGCCCCGACGGCGACAAACCGCGCCTGACCAGGCTCAACACAGCCGACTGGACGCGCGCCACCAACAAGGCGCGCAAGAATGCCAAAAAGCTGGCGTTTGACCTGGTCGACCTGTATACGCGCCGCTCATCAATCGCGGGTATCGCCTGCCCGCCTGACACGCCCGAGCAGATCGAGATGGAGGAGAGCTTTCCTTACGACGAGACGCGCGACCAGCTGGAGGCCATCGCCGACATTAAGGCCGATATGGAGGCGCCCAAGCCCATGGACCGCCTGCTGTGCGGCGACGTGGGTTTTGGCAAGACCGAGGTTGCCCTGCGCGCGGCGTTTAAGTGCGTGGACTCCGGCCGCCAAGTCATGGTGCTCTGCCCCACGACCATTCTGGCCCAGCAGCACTACGAGACGTTCTTTGAGCGCTTTGCCCCGTTTGGCCTCGAGGTCGAAGTGCTCAGCCGCTTCCGCACCCCGGCGCAGCAAAAGCGCGCGCTCAAGGCGTTTGCCGAGGGCACGATCGACGTGCTCATCGGCACGCATCGTCTGCTTTCGGCCGATGTGAACCCCAAGAACCTGGGCCTGGTGATCATCGACGAGGAGCAACGCTTTGGCGTGCAGCACAAGGAGCAGCTCAAGAACCTGCGCGAGCAGATTGACGTGCTCACGCTTTCGGCCACGCCGATTCCGCGAACCATGCAGATGGCCACGAGCGGCGTGCGCGATATGAGCCTGATCACCACACCGCCGACCGGGCGTCGTCCCGTGATCGTGCACGTGGGGGAGTACGACCCCGACGTGGTGAGCGCGGCGATTCGCCTGGAGGTGGGCCGCGGCGGTCAGGTGTATTACGTGTCCAACCGCGTCAAGACCATCGATGATGCCGTGGCGCGCGTGCACGAGGCCGCGCCCGAGGCGCGCGTGGGTGTGGCGCACGGCAAGATGAGCCCGCGCGAGGTCGAGGACGTGATGATCGAGTTCGCGACCAAGAAGATCGACGTGCTCATCGCCACGACCATCGTGGAGAGCGGCATCGACAACGCAACGGCCAACACGCTGATCATCGAGGACTCGCAGCGCTTGGGCCTGGCACAGCTCTACCAGCTTAAGGGCCGTGTGGGCCGCTCTGCCACGCAGGCATACGCGTACTTTATGTTCCCGGGCGAGCTGCCGCTTACCGAGGAGGCCACGGCACGCCTGACTGCACTTTCCGAGTTCCAAGACCTGGGCAGCGGCATGCGCATCGCCATGCGCGACCTGGAGATTCGCGGCGCCGGCTCGCTTATGGGAGCCGAGCAGCACGGCAACCTGTCGAGCGTGGGCTTTGACCTGTTTACGCAGATGCTGGGCCAGGCCGTGGCTGAGGCGCGCGGCGATGACGACGCCGGCGTGGAAGCGGCGAGCGTGGGTATTAACCTGCCGGCCGACTACTTCTTGTCCGAGGAGTACCTGCCGGCGGTGGACCAGCGCGTGCTCGTGTACCGTAAGCTCGCAGCGGCCGAGGACCTGGAGAGCATCGATGAGGTGCAGGAGGAGACCGAGGCTGCGCATGGCGAGCTGCCGCTGGCGGGACTCAACCTGTTCAATCGCGCACGAATCCGCATTCGCGGCGAGCGTCTGGGGCTCGAGAGCGTCACGCTCAGTGGCGGTCGCATCACGTTTTTGGGCGTCGACGTGCCCAAGAAGGTGGCCTTTGAGCTTAAGACCCGCTATGGCGCGGTGAACTTTCCCAAGAGCCGCAAGCTGTCGGTACCCTACAAGGCAGGCGCCGGTGCGGGCAGCGGCCTGGGTCGCGGTCTCGACGCCAACGACGGTACCGGCCCGGTGGCGGCGGCGCTCATGCTGCTGCAACAGCTGGGTGCCAGCGACGACGACTAACGGGTCGACGCTGCAATCACCCCATTTGGGCACTCTGGTTCCATCGAAAGGAAAGCATGTTCGGATACATCTATAAGAAAGATGTCGCCATGATCGCGGTTGCCCTGTGCCTTTGTCTGGGCGTAGGCAGTTTCTTCGATTATCAGATCTCGAGCGCGCTGTTCAACATCGGCAGCATGTACGGCCGCTTTATCGAGGCTGCCGGCGAGCTTCCGTTCGAGCTGACGGCAAGCGTCGCGGGCGTTATGCTCGTGCGCGCGGTGCGTCCCGACTCCAGGGGGAGCAAATGGCCCGCCGTGCTCGGCATCCTCGTCAACGTTGGCCTGGCCGGCTACGAGATCGTCTCGTCCCTGAAGGTTGGCGGCAAACTCATCGCTGTTCAGTTGGTGCTGACATTTGTGCTGGTTATCGTCGCCAACCTTATCGTCTATCGCCTCACGCGCACGACCGAGTCCGACGAGCTCACGCGCTGGGCGTTGATGGTACTTGCCGTGTGGGTCGCTCAGGCCATTATCCTCAACGTGATCGTCAAGCCGCTGTGGTCGCGCCCGCGCATGCGCGTGATCGAGGCCACGCCGGGGCTCAATTTTCAGCCGTGGTGGGTGATCGGCAACCCCGACAAGTGGACCTATATCGCCGCCGGCGTGATCAAGGACGGGTTCAAGTCGTTCGCGAGCGGGCACACCGCGCATGCGGCGATTGGCCTTATGCTCGCCGGGCTTCCCGCGGCGGCCTTTAAGGAAAAACCGTCGCGCCGCCGCGTGGCCTTTTGGACGGCGGCTGCGGTCGCGGCGCTCGTCGCCTTTGGCCGCATCGTGATCGGAGCGCACTTTTTGAGTGACGTGAGCTGCGGTTTTGCTCTGGTACTGGCACTTGAGTGCCTTGCCGCGCGCATTGCCTATCCCAGCGGCGTACAATAGCTCCGTTTGAATCATCTGGCCGATACCCGGTAAGAGAGGATTGCCATGCTCGCGTTCAACAACGATTATTCCCACGGCGCACACCCGGCGGTGCTGCAGGCGCTCGTCGATACCAACATGGAGCCGCAGCCCGGCTACGGTACCGATGCGCATACCGAGTGCGCCAAGCAGCTTATCCGCGAGGCCTGCCAGGCCCCCGATGCCGACGTGTTTTTTCTGGTGGGCGGCACGCAGGCCAACGCGACGGTGATTGACATGCTGCTTGCGCCCTACGAGGGCGTCGTTGCTGCCGAGACTGGCCACGTCGCCTGCCACGAGGCGGGCGCCATCGAGTTTGGCGGCCATAAGGTGCTCACCATCCCCGGCTACGAGGGCAAGATGCACGCCGAGGACCTCGAGAACTATATCCAGGTGTTCTACGAAAACGAGAGCTACGAGCACACGGTGTTCCCGGGTGCCGTGTACGTGAGCCTATCGACCGAGTACGGCACGCTGTACTCCAAGGCCGAGCTCGCGGCGATTCACGCGGTGTGCCAGAAGCGCGAGATTCCGCTGTTTGTGGACGGTGCCCGCCTGGCCTATGCGCTGGCGGCCGATGAGTGCGACATTACCCTGCCCGAGCTGGCGCAGCTGTGCGACGTGTTCTACATCGGTGGCACCAAGTGCGGCGCTCTGTGCGGCGAGGCCGTGGTGTTTTGCGGCATGCACGCTCCGGCGCATCCCATTCCGCGCATTAAGCAGCACGGCGCACTGCTTGCCAAGGGCCGCCTGACGGGCGTCCAGTTTGAGGCGCTCTTTACCGATGGCCTGTATTTTGAGATTGGTCGACAGGCGATTGAGACGGCCCGGGCGCTACGTCGTGTGCTGCACGAGCGCGGTTACCAGTTCTTTTTGGAGACGCCCACGAACCAGCAGTTTGTGATTCTGCCCAACGAGGACATGGCTCGCATTCGCGAGCATGCCTCGATCGAGTACTGGGAAAAGTACGACGAGACCCACACGGTGGTGCGCTTTTGTACCAGCTGGGCCACGACGCGGGAGGACATCGACGCATTGGCGGCTGTCCTGTAGCCTGATGTAATGACGAGGGCCGCCCTGCGCTGGGTTTGGCGCAGGGCGGCCTCTGCTTTTGGGGAGAAGGGTTGTATGACCGAGATGTCCGAGCCGACGATTCGCCTGGCGACGCCCGAAGACGCGCCGGCGTTGCTTGCCATCTATGAGCCGTATGTGCGCCAGACGGCGATTACCTGCGAATACGAGGTGCCGAGCGTTGAGGAGTTCGCCGGGCGTATCGAGCGCACGCTCAAGCGCTATCCGTATCTGGTGATGGAGCTGGACGGGCGTCCGGTAGGCTATGCCTATGTGAGTCCGCTTAACAGCCGCGAGGCATACGACTGGTCGGTCGAGACATCGATCTACCTGGCGCGCGACGTGCGCCACGGCGGGCTGGGCCGCAAGCTGCACGATGCGCTCAAGCAATGTCTGGTCGCGATGGGCATCACCAACATGTGCGCGCTCATCGCCGTGCCGCACGACAAGGACGACGAGTACCTGACGCACAACAGCCAGGACTTCCATGCCCATATGGGGTATCGCCTGGTGGGTGCCTTCGACCGCTGCGCCCAAAAGTTCGGTCGCTGGTACGACATGTGTTGGATGGAGCTGGTCCTGGCCGAGCGCACGCCCAACCAACCCAAACCAACCTGGTTCCCCGACCTCCCCAAACCTACCATTTAGGGACAGGTTAGCCGATGGGCTCGGTGTATTTGGCGCGGTCGGTGCGCTGGATGCGCTTGGAGACATGGAGCGGGCGGCCGTCGGTGTCGTAGACGTAGTCGGTGATTAGGATCAGCGCCTGCCCGCGCTCGACGTTGAGCAAAAACGCCTCGTTTTGCGAGGCATAGCACACCTCAAAGGTCTTATGCCCCTGCGCCGGTGCGCGATGGAACTCCTGTCGCAGCGCGGCGTAGAGTGAACCGTTAATATCGCGATCGATGAGCGTCTCGAAGCTTGGCGGCAGGTAGGTGGTCTCCAGGCACAACGGCGCATCGTCCAGATAACGCAGGCGGACAAGTTTGACGAGCTTGCTGCCCACGGCGGCATCAAAGAACTTAGCTATGCTGCCGCCCGCCTTGGTAAAGCCCGAGTCCACCGTGCGCGTGGTGGGCTTCATGCCCTGACCCTGGACCTGCGCCGTATAGCTCGAAAACACCAGGTTGTTCTCGTGGAGCGTCGGCGTGTCGGCCACAAAGGCGCCGCGCCCGCGCTCGGTTCGAACCAGACCCTCATCGACGAGCACCTTAAGAGCATGGCGCACGGTGCTGCGCGACAGCCCCGATTCGTCCATGAGTTCCATCTCGGACGGCAGCTTGTCTCCGCGTGCGTAGATGCCGGCGGCGATGCGGTCACGCAGCGTACCCGCCAAGCGCTCGTATTGGGCCAGTTTCTTCTTAGACGAAGCGTTCATGCGATCAACCTGTATCTAACTTGTATGTGAATCTAATTAAGCATGTATCCAATACAACAACAAAACCGCTGGTAGCTAGTTATCGAAAACAGCATCAGCAAAATTTCTAAGACGAATATAGCATACAACTAGTCGACATAACCAAAACATGTATGTAACTTGTATGCCATCGAGAGCATCAAACGAGAAGAAAGGCTGATGCACGATGACTACTCAGGAACAGGTTAAGGATGTCGTCTCCCAGGTTTTGGCTGACAAGGCAGACAAGGGCGGCATCAAGCGCGTCGTGTGGATTGGCGCTGGCGGATCCAACGGCGGCAACTATCCTGCCCAGTACTTTATGGAGCACGAGGCCACGCAGGTCGTGAGCTCCAGCTACACCAGCAACGAGTTCGTGCACGCCACTCCGGCCTACGTCAACGAGAACACCCTGGCCGTCGTCGTGTCCATGCGCGGCACCAAGGAGACCATCGTCGCCGCCCAGGTCGCCAAGGACCACGGCGCCAGCACCATCGCCATCTATGTTGACGAGTCCGGCCTCACCGAGGTCTGCGACTACAAGATCCAGTATGACAGCCTGGCCGTCGACGAGTCCTGCATGGGCCGTACCAACTCCGCCGTCGTGACCATGATCGCCATGGAGCTCACGCAGCAGACCGAGGGCTATGCCGAGTACGAGACCGCTATGGCCGCGTTCGACTTGGTCGACCCCATCTATCGCAAGGCCGTCGAGTACACCCGTCCGCTCGCTGCCAAGTGGGCCGAGCAGAACGCCGACAAGCCCTGCATCAACGTGATGGCTCAGGGCCCGCTCTTTGGTGCCGCCTACGTCTTTAGCATCTGCAACGTGCAGGAGATGCTGCAGATCGACTCCTGCACCATCAACACCTGCGACTTCTTCCACGGCCCCTTCGAGATCCTGGACAAGCGCACCTCGCTGTTCCAGCTCATCAGCGTCGGTCGCAGCCGCTGCAACGACGAGCGCGGCATCCGCTTCGTCAACCAGTACGGTGGCGAGCGCGTCTATCAGCTCGACGCCAAGGAGCTCGGCCTCAACGACATCAAGGACAGCGTGAGCGAGTACTTCAACCACCTGATCTTTGCCCCGATCCTCAACAACGTGTACATGCGTGCGCTCTCTGCCGTCACCCACAAGGACTACATGACGCGCCGCTACATGTGGAAGCTGGACTACTAGGGGATATTGGTTCCGCCGTTCTACCGAACGGCGGACCGGCCGACGCTGCGCACCCGGCATTTGGCCAATCTGCCGTTCAATTTCAAAGGCGCGACCAGAAGGTCAGCGCCTTTTCATTTCACGGCGCCTTGGCTCAAATGACGGGCGCTCGCTGACATTGCCAAAACGTCGGCGTTGCCGTGGTTGGCACTTGGGGACGTTCCTTTTGTGCCGGCACTTGGGGACACTCCTGGGAATCATTTCCTCGTTCGCCGATTTGTGTCTTGAAAAATGTATATAACGACTATAACGTAGTGTGAAACATATTGGAAACAATACCGAGGAGGCTGCGTTGAAGAAAAGCAATCTGGGCTATGTGCTGGTGCTGGTCGCCGCGCTTATGTGGGGCAGCATCGGAATCTTTGTAAACGGCATCTCGGCCATGGGCGTTTCGTCCCAGAGCATGGCGGCCTTTCGCTTGTTGGTCGGAGCGCTTATCTTGGCGCCGGTCCTGATGTTTATGGGCTGCCGTCCGGGTGAGGGGTCTACCGTGGCTCAGGGCCCGCTGGCCCTGTTCAAGGCAAGCCCTAAAGAGCTTGTTCCCTGCGCGCTTGTCGGTATCGTCGGTCTGGCCGCCGCCAACACCTGCTATTACGAGTGCATGGGCGAGGTGGGCATGTCCACGGCCTCGGTGCTGCTCTACACCTCGCCGGTGTTTGGCGTCATGCTCGGCCGCGTGCTTTATCGCGAGGACGTGACCCCCAACAAGCTCGTTGCCATTGTCTTTAACATCGTTGGCTGCGTGCTTGCGGTGACCAATGGCGACCTTTCCGGTTTTCATTTTTCGGTTTGGGGCGTCACGTCGGGCGTGATTGCAGGCTTTTGCGGTGCGTCGCTCGCGGTGTTTAGCCGAATAGCAACCAAGACGGTCCACCCGCTGGCTGTCACGTTTTGGGGCTTTGTTTTTGGCGGTGCGGTTATGGCGGCTATCGCGGCTCCGTGGCCGGATGTCGCCGCGGCAATGTCGCCACAGCTGCTGCTGCTGTTCCTTGGCTTTGGACTCATCCCCACGGCCGTGGCTTATATCTTATATATGCAGGGTCTATCCATGGGGCTCGAGACGTCGAAAGTTCCCGTCGTAATGTCATTCGAGACGGTCGTCACCGTACTGGTGGGCATTGGTGTCTATGCCGAGCCCGCCGGCGCGATCAAAGTCCTGGGCATCGTGCTGGTGCTCGCGTCCATCCTGATTATGAACACCGACTTCTCCAAGCTGCGCAACAGTGTGTTTGTCGGTCATGTCATTGAGAGCATGACCTTTAAGCCCAATGCGTGGTGGACCGAAAAATCGCAGGACATGGATCTGTTTAAGGAGCGCACCGGCATCGCGCTGGAGCCCACCGTGCAGGAAAGCCCCTGGTACTTCGTGCGATAAGGGATTGGCGCGGCGTCTGATCGGGCACCGCCTGGCCAGCGCCGGCCTTCCCTGCGCCAACGTTACGAGTACGTTAAACCCGTCAACGGTCGTTTTTCACCCGCGAACGGTCTTTATACTAATTAGCAATATCCGCAACGTATAAGACATTATAATGACCATAATGAAAAGGAGGAGGCAAGATGAATCAGATCATTCTCGCATCTCATGGCGGCCTGGCCGCAGGCGCCAAAGACACGCTCGAGATGGTTCTCGGCGACGTGTCGAACGTCCACGTCGTGTCGCTTGCTCGTGACGACAAGGAGCCCATCACCAATAAGGTGGACGCCATGATCGCCACGTTCAACGCGGACGACACCGTTTATGTGCTGACCGATATGCTCGGCAGCTCGGTCAACAACAACATGGTCGAGCTTTCCAAGAACGGCACGAAGTTCACGGTTGTCAGCGGTTTCAACATCCCGCTGGCGCTCACGCTTGCTATGAGCTCCGTCCCCGTCAAGGGTGCCGAGCTCGCAGCCCTCATCAACGAGGCCCGCACCGGTCTGACCAACCCCAACGCACCGGTCGAGGCCGCCGCGGCTCCCGCCAAGAAGGCCAAGGCATCCCGTCACAGCTCCGGTCCCGCCAAGATCGTCCTCGCACGTCTTGACTACCGTCTGCTGCACGGCCAGGTCGTCTTTACCTGGACCACCAAGGTTCAGGCCGAGCGCATCATCGTCGTCGACAACGCTGCCGCCAACGATGACATCAAGAAGGGCGCTCTTAAGCTGGCCAAGCCCCAGGGCGTGCGCCTGAACGTCTTCACCGTCGAGCGTGCCCTCGCCAAGATGGACAAGCTCAACACCCTCGGTGAGCGCGTCATGTTCGTCTTTGGCAACACGGCCGAGATGCTGCAGTTCTGCCAGGGCTACAAGCTCGACGCCATCAACCTGGGCGCCACCGCCAACCACGACGGTGCCGATCAGATTGGCGGCAAGGACAGCTCCGTCTTCCTCGACGCCACCCAGAAGGCCGACGTCAACCAGCTGCTCGACATGGGCATCAAGCTCTATGTCCAGCAGACCCCTACGTATCAGAGCGTCGACATCGACGCCAAGCTGTAATCAACCAGGCTTTTGCCTGACTGAAAGGAGAAGGGTATGAATACGTTCATCAGTGCGGTGCTCGTCGGCCTCGTCGGCGTGTTCTGCATGTGGGACTCCCGCCTGCTCGGTCGTCTTAACTTCGAGCAGCCCCTCGTTGGCGCTACGCTCGTCGGTCTGCTGCTGGGCGATGTGCCCACCGGCCTTGCCGTCGGTGCCGCCGTCGAGCTCGTGTCCATGGGCCTGGTGCAGGTCGGCGCTGCCGTTCCGCCCGATATGGTCCTGGGCGGCATCGTGGCCGCTGCCTTTGCGTGCCTGACCGATGCTTCCGCCGAGACCGCCATGACGATCGCCATCCCGGTCGCCGTCCTGGGTCAGCTCCTCGGCATCGTGTTCCGTTCCATCATCGCCGCCCTCACCCATGTGGCAGATAACGCGATCGATAACGGAAAGTTCAAGACCGCCTACCGTATGCACATCTGCGCCGGCTCCGGTCTGTACGCCGTCATGTACTTCCTGCCGATCTTCCTCGCCGTCTTTGTTGGCACCGACCTGGTTCAGGCCATCGTCAACATGGTTCCCGAGTGGCTGTCCACTGGTCTTAACGTTTCGACCAAGATCATGACCGCCTACGGCTTGGCCCTGCTGCTCACCATGATGATCAAGAAGGGTATGACTCCGTTCCTGTTCATCGGTTTCCTGCTCGCCGCTTACCTCAACCTGTCCGTCATCGCGGTCGCTCTGATCGGTGTGTGCCTGGCTGTCGTCTTCATGGGCTTCAAGTTCAACGGTTCCCATGCAGCCGCCGGTGTCGATTCCGACTACGATCCGCTCGAAGACGACGAAGACTAAGGAGGAACACACTATGGCAACCGCAACCAAGGACGTGTCCCTGAACAAGAAGGTCAGCCAGTTCTTCTGGCGCTCCTGGGCCATCCAGGCCTCTTGGAACTACGAGCGTCAGATGAACATGGGCTTCCTCTACGGCATGGTTCCCACGCTCGATCGCCTCTATCCGGATGAGTCCGACCCCAAGCAGCTCGCTGCTAAGAAAGAGGCTTACCACCGTCACATGGCGTTCTACAACTGCACCCCGCAGACGAGCGCTTTCATCCTGGGCCTCTCCGCCTCCATGGAGGAGGAGTACGCCAAGGATCCCGAGAACTTCGATCCCGATTCGATCAACGCGGTCAAGACCTCCCTCATGGGTCCGCTTTCCGGCATCGGTGACTCCTTCTTCCAGGGCACCATCCGCGTTATCGCCTTTGGCCTGGGCGTTCAGCTGGCTCAGCAGGGCTCCATCATGGGCCCGATCCTGGCTATGCTCATCTCCATCGTCCCCTCTGTGCTGATCACTTGGTTCGCAGCCAAGATGGGTTATCAGGGCGGCCACGAGTACCTGAGCAAGCTTCAGGGCGGCGACCTCATGGAGAAGCTCATGTATGTCTGCGGCATCGTGGGTCTTATGTCCGTGGGCGGCATGATCGCTACGCTGATCGGCGCCACCACCCCGCTGCAGTTCGCTGAGGGCACCGTCGTGATCCAGGACATCCTGGACGGCATGATGCCCCAGATGATCTCCCTCGGCCTCACTGGCCTTATGTACTGGCTCATCAAGAAGAACGTCAACACCGGTTGGCTTCTCGTGATCGCCATTGTGGGCGGCATCGCCCTCTCCGCGGTCGGCATCCTGGCTTAGTCGCGACTAAGCGCCTAACCGCTTTCCCCCGGGGGCCTGCCTGGCATCCCATACCCCAGGCAGGCTTCCATCCCCAACATGCGACAATGGGACAGTCCCTTTGTCGCATCCTCAACGGGCCGGCGACTCGGTCCAAACCACAGTAACCCTGCGAGCGCCCGGCAATGTGGCGCCGCAAAAATTGAAAGGAATGTGTCAGATGTACGAGATCGACCTTAACCTCCCTAAGCAGATCGTCGCTGACGTCCTGTCCAACCACGAGATCCACAGCGTCGCTTTCGTCGGCTGCGGCGCCTCCATGTCCGACCTTTACCCCGCCAAGTACTTCCTGGCCAACAACACGGACAAGCTGAACGTTCAGATCTTCACTGCTAACGAGTTCAACTACGACACGCCTTCCTGGGTCAACGAGCACACCTTCGTGATCACCTGCTCCCTCGGTGGCTCCACGCCCGAGACCGTCGAGGCCAACAAGACCGCCAAGAAGCACAACTGCCCGGTCGTCTCCCTCACCAACAAGGCTGGCTCCGCTCTGACCGTCGACGCTGACTACGTCATCGTTCACGGCTTCCACGCCAACTTCGCTGCCAAGTGCGAGAAGCCCGGCTACGCCATCGCTCTTGCTGTCGAGATCCTTCAGCAGACCGAGGGCTATGACCACTACGAGGACATGATCACCGGCCTCACCAACGTCTTTGAGCTCTGCGAGAACGCTGCTCAGTCCTGCAAGAAGCTCGCCAAGAAGTTCGCCGAGGACTTCAAGGACGACAAGATGATCTACTTCATGGCTTCCGGTGCCTCCGAGAAGATGGCTTATTCTCACGCCGCCTTCCTGTTCACCGAGATGCAGTGGATCGACGCCGCCGCCTACAACACCGGTGAGTACTTCCACGGCCCGTTCGAGGTTTCCACCGAGGGTAAGCCCTACGTCTTCTTCATGTCCGATGGCGCTACCCGTCCGATGGACGCCCGCGCCCTCACCTTCCTTAAGCGCATGGGCGCCAAGGTCGCTCTGATCGACTCCAAGGACTACGGCCTGGCTGACGCCGTGCCCGCGAGCGTCGTCACCTACTTCAACCCGCTGCTGCACCTCGCCGTTATGCGCGAGTACGGCAACCAGATCGCCGAGGCCCGTCAGCACCCGCTGACCATGCGTCGCTACATGTGGAAGCTTTCCTACTAATCACAAGTAAGTAGACCTTACGGGTTGATTGAGAGGGGATGGGGTTTGCGCCCCGTCCCCTTTTTTGCTCTGGGGAGGGCGTGTTCGTCGTTCCATAAAACCCCAGATAAAACCTACCAAAATAAACCTGTCCCTTTTTGGCAGGTGGGAGGAGATGCGTATGATCAAGGCAGTGCTGTTTGACATGGACGGCGTGCTGGTCGATACCGAGTGGTTCTACAACCGTCGCCGCGTGGCGTTTATGGAAGAGAAGGGGTTCCACTTTGACGAGATTCCCGATCTTTCGGGGTCTAACGAGCCCGCCATTTGGGAGGCGCTGGTGCCCGACGATATTGAGCTGCGCGAGCGTTTGCGCGTGGAGTACAAGCAGGTCTATAGCCCGGACCATCCCGTTCCGTATGCCGAGCTGCTCAACGAGCAGACGGAGCCGGTGATGCGCGAGCTGCACGAGCGTGGCGTGAAGTGCGCTATCGCGAGCTCGTCCTATCGCGAGCTCATCGACGAGCTGGTGGAGATTGCCGGCATCGCCGACGTGCTAGACTACACCATCAGCGGTCACGAGTGCAGTGCGTTTAAGCCCGATCCCGAGATCTACCTGCGTGCCATGGAGGCGTTGGGGGTGGAGCCTACCGAGTGCCTGGTTATCGAGGACTCGCCTTTGGGTATCGAGGCCGGCAAGCGCTCCGGCGCCCGCGTCCTGGCGCTGCGCCCGCACGAAGGCGTCAACCTCGATCAATCGCAAGCCGATGTCGTTATCGATAATCTGACCGACATTTTGGCCGCTTTGTAGTGTCGATTCACCGCAAGAAGCACGGGTTCAAACGTTTTTTGCGGTGGACTGGATCAATTTGGTTTCGATTTTGATCTGTTTGGCTTCGATTCGGGCTAAGTGAGTAGACTTTTTGGCGCAGGCCGAGCACAAAGTGCATCCGCTCTAGTAAAACCGCAGGTCACAGGGGTGGCGGTTTTGGGTGTGCTCTGCAGGTCGCGTAAAGTCTACTCACTTGTACTTTGGGCCTTTGGTCGTGGGGGTTGCTGGTCCCGTTTTGGTCGTCGAGAGAGGGCGAATTGAAGCGCCTCTTCTCGCTCCATGCTACAATCGCGGGCACGCCCCACAACTATATCTGCCTTCGAAAGGAGCCTACGTGGCGAACGCCATCGATCAGCTCACGGACCGCGTGCTCGTGCTCGGCCGCCTCACTATCGTCCGCCGCGCCATCACCGCTGTGGCAGTCACCATTTCCGCCGTTCTCCAGACATTCCTGATTCAGGCGTTCATTCGGCCCGCCGACCTGCTTCCGAGCGGTCTTACCGGCGTCGCGGTCCTGCTCGATCGCGTTACCTCGCTGGGCGGCGTTCACATCGACATCTCGCTCGGTATGCTCGCGCTCAACATCCCTGTGGCGCTCCTATGCTGGAGCGGCATTAGCAAGCGCTTCGTCATCTTCTCGATGATGCAGGTCGTGCTCTCGTCGCTGTTCCTCAACATCTTTCACTTTTCCCCGTTTTTGGGCGACAAGATCATGCTCATCATTTTTGGCGGCGTGGTCTCGGGTCTGGGCGCTGCCATCGCGCTCAAGTCCGGCGCATCCACCGGCGGCACTGACTTTATCGCGCTGTGGGTCTCCAACCACACGGGCAAGACTATCTGGGGCGTCATCTTTGGTTTCAACTGCTTTATCCTGGCGATCTTTGGCTTTATGTTTGGCTGGGACAATGCGGCGTACTCCATCGTGTTCCAGTTTATTTCGACCAAGACCATCGACAGTTTCTATCGTCGCTACGACCGCGTGACGCTGCAGATCACGACGCGCAAGGCAGACGAGGTCATGACCGCCTATATTGACCATTTTCAGCACGGCATTAGCTGCGCCGAGGTCATCGGCGGATACAGCCGCGAAAAGATGTACCTGCTGCATGCCGTTGTCTCGACCTACGAGAGCCAGGACATTATCAAGCTGGTGTGCGACGTTGATCCAGACGCCGTGATCAACGTATTCCACACGCTCAACTTTGTGGGCGGCTGGTGGGGTGGTCATGTCGACGAGCCCATGCCCACGGCCGTACCCGATCCCGACAAGCCCGCACGTATGGCCAGCAGGCGGGCGCACCTCTGCGAGCAGGACAGCCTGCAGCAGGATGACGGGAAGTAGGGTTTTGGCATTTTGCCGGCCAAGCGTAGTCCATCCGAATGAGCCCCTCGAAAGCCTCGTTGCTTTCGAGGGGCTCTCGTTTGCCCAGGTAAAACCTACCAAAGTGAAGCTGTCGCTTTTTGGTAGGGAGGGTGTATCGTTTTATCAATATGAGGTAACATGAAACTAGACGTTATATACGTATTAGTTATTTCGATATTTCGATAAGAGTGATCAGATATGCCTGCACCCAAAAATGCACCGCTTTACCAGCAGATTTACGACGAAATCAAGGATGCGATCGAGAAAGGTGTTTATGCACCCAAGGAGCGTATTCCGTCCGAGCTTGAGCTAGCCGAGCAGTACGAGGTAAGCCGAATTACGGTGCGCCGCGCCGTCGAGGAGCTGTGCTCCGATGGCTACCTGGTTAAGCAGCAGGGCCGCGGCACCTTTGTTTCCACGCCGCATATCAATCGCCAGTTCCACGCCTCGACGCTGCAGACGTTTACCGCGCTGTGTGCCAACAACGGCATGAAGGCCGGTGCGCATGTGATCGATCGCCAGATCGTTCCGGCGCGCCAAAACGAGATGGAGTTCTTTGGCCTGCAGAAGGATGCGCTGCTGCTGCATATCAAGCGCGTGCGTACGGCCGACGGCGAGCCCATCTTTGAGGAGAACATCTTTGTGCCGTTTGATGCCTACCGTGAGCTGTTGACGGCCGATCTTGAGGACAAGTCGATTTTTGCCGAGGTCGAGCGTGTTGGCGGAATCCCGATTGTCTCGGTTGGCTACCGTACGGTCGAGGCCGTTCGCGCCAATGCCGAGCAGGCGGCCGAGCTGGGCATTGCCCCGCATGATCCGCTGCTCAACCTGCGCGCCGGCTTTACCGGTCCCAACGATGAGCCGGTCCTGATGGGTAAGCAGTACTACGTGGGATCGCGCTACGTCATGGTCATGTAGCTCTAGTTGCGCGGTTTTCCAAACCGCGCAACGGCTCGACGCTGCAAGCCCGCCAGGGCGGCAATTTGCAGAATGAGCGTGGATAATCTCCCGTTTTTGGCTCAACGGCGTGCTCAAAGTGGGAGATTATCCACGCTCACCCGGAAAGTGTCCAAAAATCCACGCTCGTTCCCTTCGGATTGCATCGCCCGTGGCCGGCAGCGGCGCGGCACCGGTCCGCGTGGCGGCGTATAATCGGCGGCAGATGACTTGAACGTTAGGAAACCATGACCGATAGCATGCAGCAGATGGCGCTCGACACGCTCGGCGCCTATTTTGGCTACACCTCGTTTCGCCCGGGACAGGACCGCATGGTCGATGCGATTCTTGCCGGTCGCGATGCGCTGGGCGTTATGCCCACGGGCGCCGGCAAGTCCATTTGCTACCAGGTGCCCGCGCTCATGCTGCCCGGCATCACCTTTGTGGTGAGTCCGCTGCTGTCGCTTATGGAGGACCAGACCCGTGCGTTGCTCGCGGCGGGTGCGCGACCCAGCTATCTCAACTCCAGCCTTACCCCGGCCCAGCAAAACACCGTGCTCAAGCGGGCGCGCGAGGGTCGTTATCAACTTATGTACGTGGCGCCCGAGCGCCTGCTCGAGCCACGCTTTTTAGCCTTTGCACAGGAGGCCGCGGCCGACGGCGGCATCGGCGTGCCGCTCGTGGCCATTGACGAGGCGCACTGCGTGAGCCAATGGGGCCAGGATTTTCGCCCTGCCTACCTGCAGATTCGCGAGTTCATCGAATCGCTTCCGCAGCGTCCCATTGTGGCGGCCTTTACCGCTACGGCAACCGAGCGCGTGCGTGCGGACATCCAGCAGATGCTCGGCCTGCAAAACCCCGCGACGGTGGTGACGGGCTTCGATCGCAAGAACCTCTACTTTGGCTGCGAGGAGATGGGCGACAAAGCCAAGGCCGCGTGGGTGCGCGACTATGTGATCGCGCATTCGGGCGAGAGCGGCATCGTGTATTGCTCGACCCGCAAGACCGTCGATGCGCTGGCAGGTGAGCTTGCCGAGGCGCTGGGCCCCAGTGGCATTCGCGTTGGCCGTTACCATGCCGGCATGGGCAACGACGCCCGCCGCCAAAGCCAGCGCGCCTTTATCGACGACGATATCCAGGTGATGGTTGCCACCAACGCCTTTGGCATGGGCATCGACAAACCCAACGTGCGCTACGTGATTCACAACAACGTGCCCGAGAGTATCGAGGCCTACTACCAGGAGGCTGGCCGCGCTGGCCGCGACGGCGACCCGGCCAGCTGCCACTTGCTGTGGAACGGTAACGATTTTCGCATGCGCCGCTTTCTGATCGACCGCGGCGATGCTGCCGACGAGGCGCTCGACGACGAGCAGCGCGCGTGGGCGGTCCAGAATCGATATCGTCTGCTCAGCCAGATGGAGGGCTACTGCAATACCACCGGCTGCCTGCGCGAATACATGCTGCGCTACTTTGGCGACGAGGCCGCGGCCGAGCATGCGGCTGCGGCTGGCGCGGGCACCACCGCCACGGACGACGCCGAGGGCTGCGGCAACTGCAGCAATTGCCTCACGCAGTTCGAGGTCGAGGACGTCACCGATATGGCCCGCGCTGCCGTGCGCTATGTGGCCACGCGACCCATGCGCTTTGGCAAGTCGCTCATCGCCGACGTGCTTCACGGCGGCAACACCGAGCGCATTCGCCAGATGCATCTGGACGAGGACCACGGCTACGGTGAGCTGTCGAGCGAATCGGTCGGGCGCATCAAGGACATCATCGGCCAGCTGTGCGGCCGCGGTTATCTGGCTACCTCGCAGGGGCAGTACCCGGTCGTGGGGCTGGGCCCGCACGCCGGCGAGGTCGAGGACGAGGCGTTCGCCTTTACCGTTAAGCGTCGCGCGTCCAAGCGCAAGGCCTCGGCCCGCGCCCGCCGTGCGGTGGATCTGCTGCGCGAGGAGGCCGAGCTGGATCAGCGCCCGCGTGTGGGTGACGATGCCGAGCTGTTCGAGCGCCTGCGTGCCCTGCGCAAGGAGATCTCGACCGAGCTGGAGATGGCGCCGTACATGGTCTTTTCCGACAAGGCTCTGCGCGGTCTATGTCGCCTACGCCCGCAGACGCGCGACGAGCTTATCCAGGTCAACGGCATCGGCGAGAAAAAGGCCGACGCCTTTGGCGAGCAGTTTATGGCGGCGATTGAAGAGTTTGAGTCCGAACATGCACGGAATGGAGCATAACGATGGCATCCGACGATAAAACCGAGCGCACTGAGGTGTCCGCCGTGCCGCTGTACCAGCAGGTTATGGATGACCTAAAGGGCGAGATCGCGCGTGGCGTGTACGCATCCGGCTCGCGCATTCCTTCCGAGATGGAGCTCGCGAAGTACTACGGCGTGGGACGCATCACCGTGCGCCGCGCTATCGAGGAACTGTCGCGCGCGGGGTATCTCAGCCGTCAGCAGGGGAGGGGCACGTTTGTGTGCGCGCCCAAGCTTAAGCGCAAGATTGTCCAGAAGGGTGACGTTCAGAGCTTTTCCGAGGGTTGCGCTGCCAACGACATGGCGGCCGGAGCACGCCTGGTGTCGCGCACGGTGGTTGCGGCGACGCGCGAGGACGCGGCGTTTTTTGGGGTGGAACCCGGCTGCGAGCTCATCGTTGTCGAGCGCGTGCGCACAGCAGACGGAGTGCCCGTCATGCTCGAGAACAACGCCTTTGTGCTGGCCGACCATCCCTATCTGCAGACGCTTGCCGACAAGGATCTCACGGACAATTCCATCTTTGCGCTCGTTGCCGAGCATTCGGGCCGCGCGCCGCTCAAGTCCGACCCCTGTACTGTGGAGATTGCGCTTGCCGATGCTCAGGCGGCCTCGCTGCTGGAGGTGCCGGTCGGCGAGCCGCTCTTCTATATGGAGGCGTACTTTACCGATGAGGACGAGCGGCCCTTGCTGCTCGGACGCCAAAAGATCGTGGGTTCGCGCTACGTGTTCGACATCTAACGTCCACAGATAGAACGATATAGAACAAATTTGGTGAGATGGCTTCACGAACGTCGTCATGCGTGCTATAAATAGGACAACATAGAACGACCGCAGGTACGAGCTGACGTCGTTCAAAACCGCCACACAAGGAGGAGCATCACCATGAACGCACACGATCTGATTCAGGAAATTATCGAGCGCAAGGGCAAGATTGAGAATGTCTTTTGGATCGCCTGCGGCGGTTCGATGATCGACCTGATGCCGGCCAACGAGCTGCTCAAGCGCGAGGCAACCACGTTTACCTCGACGGTCTACACGGCACGCGAGTTTTGCCTGATGGCCCCCAAGAGCCTTGGCGAGAAGTCGCTCGTCATCGCCTGCAGCCATAGCGGCAATACGCAGGAGGTCGTCGATGGCTGCGAGATGGCGCTGGCCGCCGGCGCCGAGGTCGTGGCCATGACCGACTGCGAGGGCTCCAAGATCGATAACGGCAAGTGGACCACCTGGGTCTATCCGTGGGGCGAAGGCGTGCCGCAGGCCGAGGTACCGCAGGGCATCGGCGCTCTGATCGCCGCCGAACTGCTTGACCAGCAGGAGGGTTACGAGGCGCTTGCCGACATGTACGCCGGCCTCAAGCAGATGGATGCGCTGCTGCCCGCTGCCCGCGAGAAGGTCAACGCCGAGCTGGGCGATCGCTTTGCCGAGCTCTGCCAGCAGCACGAGTTCTTCTATATCCTGGGTTCCGGCCCCAACTTTAGCCAGACCTACGCCATGGCCATCTGCTCGCTTATGGAGATGCAGTGGCAGCACTGCTGCTATATCCACTCCGGCGAGTACTTCCACGGCCCGTTCGAAGCCACCGAGCCCGGCGTGTTCTACTTTGTACAGCTCGGATCGGGCGAGTGCCGTCCCATGGAGGAGCGTGCACTTGCGTTCCTCAACACGCACACCGATACGGTTATGGTGCTCGATGCGCTCGAGTACGGCGTGGGCGAGGTGCCCGCCAGCGTGCGTTCGTTCCTGGAGCCGATCTTCTTCTATGCGATGAGCTGCGAGCTGCGCGCCGCCCGCGGCAAGGTGTTCGACCACAGCCCCGAGGTCCGTCGCTACATGGGCATCGAGCAGTACTAGGCACCGGGAAAAGTATTCACCTTCGATTCGCAAGGGCACTGCGTGAGTCAAAA
>UQJV01000027.1 GCA_900541475.1 uncultured Collinsella sp. | reverse complement strand
AACCTGCCAAAAAGGGACAGGTTTATTTTGGCAGGTTTTATCTGGGCAAACGCTGAGACAGCAATGCAGCAAACCATTGCCAGCCGCGTTGAGAGGTTCGCATTTGAGGGGAGGCCCCGTGAACGCCTTTGACCGATATGCTCCGTTTATCCAAGACTTCATCTACTCCCACGATTGGGAGAACCTGCGCTCTATCCAGGTTGCGGCGGCAGACGCCATCTTTAACACGCAAGATAATGTGCTCCTGACGGCATCCACGGCTTCCGGCAAAACCGAGGCAGCCTTCTTTCCCATCCTGACCGAGTTTTGGGAGAACCCGCCCGCGAGCGTGGGCGCCCTCTACATCGGCCCCCTCAAAGCGCTCATCAACGACCAATTCGTCCGCCTCAACGACCTCTGCGAAGAAGCCGATATCCCCGTCTGGCACTGGCATGGCGATGTCTCACAATCACACAAGGCCAAGCTCATCAAAAAACCGAGCGGCATCTTGCAGATTACACCCGAGTCACTCGAAGCGCTCCTGATCCATAAGCATATGGCGATCCCGCGCATGTTTTGCGACCTGCGCTATGTGGTCATCGATGAGGTCCACTCGCTCATGCGCGGCGACCGTGGCGGGCAGACGCTCTGCCTTATCGAGCGACTCTCGCGCATGGCCGGCGTGCAGCCTCGCCGCATTGGCCTTTCGGCCACCATCGGCGACCCCGAGCGCACGGGTACCTTCCTCTCACAGGGAACGGGGCGCGACTGCGTTATCCCCCGCTTTGAAGAACCGCGCCACGTGTGGCGCATCTCCATGGAGCACTTCTACAACTCGGGTCCCCAGGCACAGCAGCGGGGATTCATGGGCACAGGCCCTCAAGAGGCCGAAGTGCTTGCGTGCGAGCGCATCGAGGCAGCGGCGTCCGCGGCACTGCCCGCCGGCGCCCAAGACATGCGTCACAGCGGACAGCTCACACAAGAGGAGCGCCGTCAACGTCGCGAGCGGGCACGTGGCAAGGCCGCTCCCAAAGACCGTCGCACTTCTTCGGCCCCCGAGGGCGAAGTCGATATCCCCCAGGCCACCGAGCAGGCGCTCCTCAACCCCACCGACACCGCACCCGACAACGCCGACCCCGGCATGGGCTATATCTTCGAACACACCCGCGGCCGCAAGTGCCTGGTCTTTGCCAACTCGCGTGAGGAGGCAGAGGCCGTATGCTCCATGCTGCGCAGCTACTGCGAGAGCCGACACGAGCCCGACCGCTTTCTCATCCATCACGGCAATCTTTCGGCATCGTTGCGCGAGACAGCCGAGGAACTCATGCGTGACGAGGAACAGGCACAAACGACCGTCACCACCTCTACGCTGGAGCTCGGTATCGATATCGGCCGCCTGGAGCGTGCGTTTCAGATCGATGCGCCATTTACCGTCAGCTCCTTTTTGCAGCGAATGGGCCGCACGGGACGCCGCGATCTTCCGCCCGAGATGTGGTTTGTCATGCGCGAGGAAGAGCCCGAGCCGCGCACGATGATGCCCGAGACCATTCCGTGGAAGCTCCTGCAGGGAATCGCGCTCGTACAACTCTATCGCGAGGAAAAGTGGGTCGAGCCGCCCGAGCTCGATCGACTCCCCTACAGCCTGCTCTACCACCAGACTATGTCGACGCTTGCCAGTACCGGCGAACTCACGCCGGCAGAGCTTGCCCAGCGCGTGCTCACGCTCAGCTATTTCCATCGCATCTCGGCCGATGACTATCGCGTACTGCTGCGTCACCTCATTAAGATCGACCATATCCAAGTCACCGAGGGCGGTGGGCTCATCGTGGGTCTCGCGGGTGAGCGCATCATTAACAACTTTAAGTTCTACGCCGTATTCCAGGAAAACGAGGAGTTCACCGTTCGCAGCGAGTCGGCCGAGTTGGGCACGATCGTCAATCCGCCACCGCCCGGTGAGCGCATCGCCATCGCCGGACACTGCTGGATTGTCGAGGAAGTGGACTGGAGGCGCCACACCGTCTTTGCCACGCAGGTCAAGGGCCGGGTGCCGGCCTACTTTGGCGACTGCCCCGGCGACATCAATACACACGTACTCGAGCGCATGCGCAAGGCGCTCAACGAGCACGCGGCATATCCGTACCTTATGGGTAACGCACGGGCCCGCTTAGCACAGGCTCGTCATACGGCCGAGATTTCGGGTGCGGGAACCAAGCCGCTCATCAACCTGGGCGGCGATACCTGGGTGCTCTTCCCCTGGCTGGGCAGCTACGCCTTTTTGGCGCTCGAGCGCATGCTCAAGATTAAATGTGCCGCGGAGCTGGGCCTTCGCGGACTCGACCCGTCACGCCCGTACTTTATGCAGTTTAAGATGAAGGCCGACGAGGAGACGTTCTTTGAGGTGCTCGCCGCCGAGGCCGAGAAGGACTTCGATCCCATCGAGCTCGTCTATCCTGGCGAGGTGCCTTACTTTGACCGCTACGACGAGTTTGTTCCCGAAGAGCTCGTGCGCAAGGGCTTTGCCGAAGGCGTGCTCGACATAGAGGGCATGAAGCAGCGTGTCCGCAGCTGGCGCGACCACGCCTAGGACCAGTCTTTTTTTGGGACGGGGAGACTTACTTGTCGTGAAGGACGGTGCCGAGGAAGTCGGAGTCGAAGGGCACGGCTTCGGCAAAGGCATAGTCACAGTCGCTAGCGATGAGCAGGTAGTTCTCCTCGCCGCCGAACTCTGCATCGCCGCATGGGACCACCCAGGCGTGGGCGAATACCTCGAGTGCCGTGGCAGCGCAGTCGCGCAGGAACGTCACATCGCTCCCCTCGTTTGCGCTCACGATATTGGCCACGTAGATACCCCCGGGGTTCAGGCTGCCCCGCGCCAGACGCAGCGCCTCAACGGTCGCCAGCTCGCGCACGGGCTCGGCACCGCCAAAGCAATCGCTCACGACCACGTCGTAGCGACGATGGCCCACGCTCGTCACACCCAGATACGAGCGAGCCTCGGCGGTAATCACCCGCAAGCGATCGCCCACCGTGCGTTCCAGCTCGTCCAGGTAGAACCAACGGCGCGCCAGGCGCGTAATCTCGGCATCGTACTCAATGACATCCATGCGCAAGCTCTCGTGCGACATCAGCGCAAACTTGGGATAGGCAAACCCGCCGCCGCCCAGCATGAGCATACGGCTGATACCGTGACCATAAGCGTCACGCATTGCATCCTCGGCCTCAAACGCATCGTCAAACGCACGATAGTACGCAAAGACGGGCTCCGCCCAGCGCTCGCCAACGTAACTCGCGCTTTGGTAGACGCCGCCTTGCACCAATACGCGGACTTCGTCGCCGCCCTCGTCGTGCACGCGTTTCACACGCGCCAACCCATTGCGGGTTCGCGCAACCTGCAGACAGGCAGCACGAACAGCGACAGCGGCCGCACCAAGCGCCGCGGCTCCCAGAGCAACGCCGGCAACGACGCCGGCAGAAACACTCGGCTTGTTCATCTAGAGCTCCTTTTGCAGATAAAGGCCATGGTCATAAAATCCAAGATGGCGATAGTACTCGCGTGTGCCAATCGCGCTAATCACGTTGATACGCGCATAACCCGCATCCCGGGCAATCTCGCACGCACGCTCTACGAGTAAACGCCCCAACCCATGGTGCTGGGCCGCCTGGCCTTGGTCGCCCACGCGTGCCGCCATGCCATACACGTGCACCTCGCGAATCATCGCCTCGTTCGGCATCGTCGGCAGCTCGTCCGCATGTGCGGCAACAAAAGCGCGAACGGGCAGAGACAGGCGCAAAAAACCAGCAATTTTGCCCTCGGGCGTCACCCATTGCAAAAAACGCTCACTCGTCACCGGCGTCTCGTACGCGACCTCATCAAGGGACAGCTCACCCAAGTCGGCACCCGCCGTACTGATCTCGCGATAGCGAATCTCGCGCACCGTCGCGCCTTCCCCCCGAGCAGCCAGGCGGTTCTCAACGAGCTGGCGCAGGTTGGGTTTCTTGTTGCCCACCATGATGTCGTCGGAGCTAAAGTCGCGAATCATGCGGCTGATGCGGCAGAACGCCGGCGTCACCACGATGTCATCGGTCAGCACATCGAGCAGCTCATCCTCGGTATAGGGGCGCCACTCGCCACGCTCATAGCAGCCCACCAGACGCGAGCCCTCGATGAGCGCACACGGGTAGACCTTGACCTCGTCGGGCATAAAGGCCCCTTCGGTCATAAAGCGCTCGTAGTCGCGCTTGTCCCCCTCGGGCGTGGCGCCCAGCAGGTTAAGCATAAAATGCGCATGGATCTTAAAGCCAAACAGGCGCGCAAGCGAAAACGCCCGCTCGATCTGCGTCACCGAAATGCGACGCTCGTTGATATCGAGCAGATGCTGGTCAAGGCTCTGAATACCCATCTGAATCTTGGTGCAGCCCAGGCGGCGGATAAGCGTGAGGGCCTGCGGCGTTACGGCATCGGGGCGCGTCTCGATAACGAGCCCCACCACGCGATGCTTCGCCGTCTCGTTGATGCGCTGCTGGTGCTCAAGCTCCTCCATCGTTGCCATCTGCCACTCGGCGACCTCGCCCCACGGCGTACCAGGGCCGTACAGGCGACGCACTGCGCGGTTGTAGCCGCCCACGGAAGCATCCACACGCCCCTGCTCGTCGGCAACGCCGGCAGCAAGCTCGACCTCGTCTGTCGCAATGCCGGCGGCCCGATAGCGCTCGCGGCGCTCTGTTACCACCGGCGGCAGGGCATCGGCGGGAGCGTCATCGAGCAGGCGCCCCGCCTCGGCACGACTGATGCCCGGACGCGCCAACATGGGGTTGGCCGCCACGCCCGCCACCGCATCATCATTGAGTGCACGGAAGAGCTCCGACATAAACCATGCCTGATACCCTTGCGGATAGTCGCTCCAGGTACCGCCAAGAACGATAAGCTCGATCTTGTCGGTTGCATGCCCCATCTGCGAAAGCGCGGTCAGACGAGCACTCACCTGCAGATACGGGTCAAAGCAATTTTGCTCTGCACGGGCGCACGCCGGCTCGGCGTGCAGATAGCTCTTGGGCATGCGCAGATCATTGGGGCAAAACAGGCAATCGCCCGAGCACGGCCAGGGCTTGGTGATGACGGTAATGGTCGCTACGCCCGAAGCCGTGCGGCGCGGCTTCATGCGTAGCACCTGCAGCAGTTGGCGTTCCAGATCGGAATCGACATTCCACGCAGCCCACCGAGCCGGCTCCTCACGTTTAACCCGCTGGTAGAACGGCAGCAGACGGCGCTTGGCCAAATCGCGTTTGTCGGCACCCTCACGGCGCGCCTCGGCATGTATCAGTTTGACGAGCGCCTTGTCGTCCACGGTCTCGCCGTGACGCAGAGCCTCGAGTATGTTCAAGATAATCTGTTCCATGTCCCCATTGTAAAGGCAAAGGCGCCGGAGCCCGTCACGGCTCCGGCGCCTCCATCAAAGAGCATGCCTATATGTACCGATCTCCGAAAACCGCATGTCACTCCGGATCAAACGACATGTCGCCCGAACCGACCTCAAAACGATACGTAGCAGACTTATCGCCGTTATCGAATTCAAGATTCAAAATGGTCTCGCCGTCGTAGCCAAGCGGAAGGAAATCGCTCTCGAAGTCGCCACTGCCCAAGGTGAGGCTCGCCTTAAAGCCCGTCGAGTTCGGAACCGTCATCTCCACATCGCCCGAGCCCACACTCACGTCCATCGACTTCGCGGGGGCCTGGTAGAGCTCGAACGTCACATCGCCCGAACCGACCTCGGCATTCAGGGTATAGGTCACGGTGCCCGTAAACTCAACGTCTCCAGAGTCCAAAGTCAGGTTGAGGTCATGACACGCAATGCCCGCGACCGTCAGGTCGCCCGATTCTACATTCGCTGTAATGCCCACCATGTTATCGGCAACTTCGCGCGGCAGTTCGACGGTAACCGTGCGGTCAATGGCGCGCTCGTCATCGCAATCGAACTGGCGAATCTTGAGCGTAGAGCCCTCGATTTCGGCCAGGTTCTGGGTTGCCGCATCGAAGGCAACGGTCCCCGTTGCCACGCGACCGCTTTCAATTACGCGCACTGGCCCGCCGGAGACGTGTTTGACCTCGACCGTGCCCGACGTCACGTCCAAGTCAAGCGATGTGAACGCATCGGCATCAAAGGTTTCGCTCGAAAGCTGCTGAGGCTGAGCGGAATAGTTACCGTCATCCAAAAGATCGCCCTCGTCCACCACATCGTCCATACCAGACAGGCCGGATACAACATCGTCGAGATCCCACGGGCCATCAAAATGAATCAATGTCCGCGAAACGCCAAAGACAAGCCCAACAATGAGCACAAACGCTCCGATGCCAACACCCAGGCGTACCTTGGATTCATGCGAAAGCTTCATCATTCGTCACCCTCTTTGGCACATGGCTCAGCGGTGGTCGTGGTAGCCACGTCAGCATCAGGTTCCGCAGAAGCATCCTTCCCCTGGGCCTTGATCGCCACCGACGCCGGACCAACCTGAATATCCCCGCGCGCCCAATCGCCATCGAACGCACGTGCCACCCAGTGATAGATGGGAATCGTAAAGAAGATCAGTGCGGCAAAGGGGCCGGCACCAAACAGGAACATCAGCAAAAAGAACAGCAGCCAGCACACGGCCCAATACGGGAACGACTGGAACGGCCCCTTCGCCGGAGTCGAGCCAACCGCGGTGCCACTCGTCGCCTGCGCCGTAGCGGCATTGGCGGCCTGTGCACTCCAGCTTGCCGCTTGCGCCGCCTTGGCCGCAGCATCACTCGCCTGTGTTGCCGCCTCGGTAGCGCGCGCCGCCGCCTCATGGGTGCGAGCACGCTCTGCCGCCTCGGCCTCGCGCTGACGGGCGCGGTCCTCGTTCTCAAACTCGATATCGTCCTCAATCTCGTCGCTCGGATTGAGCAACTTGTCCAAGCTCACGCCATAGAGTTTGGCGAGCGAGATCAGGTTCTCGGTATCGGGCGAGCTCTCCGCGCGCTCCCATTTACTGACCGCCTGGCGCGACAGCCCCAGCTTTCGCGCCAGCCCTTCTTGGCTAAAACCCTTGCTGCGGCGAAGGTCGGCGAGCCGCTGCGCAGTTTCTACATTCATGGTTCCTCCTATGTGATGCCAGCCGTGCCGCCGGACCGTTTTTGTTCTTAAGGCGCCTTGCACAGTTAAAAATCTATCCGCCACCGCCAAAAGCATGCCACCTATTCTAGTGAGATTTTTGACAACCGGCGGTTGCGGGCACATATGAGCTGCGGAAATGTGTCCAAACAAAGCAATGACCCACGGCCCGGTTGTCCCCGTTGCGGCGTTAACGGTAGTATGGTCGTACTGTTTATTCCGCACCGCCAACGGAGGGAGTCCCGCGCCGTGAACCGCGATTTCGCCTCATCGCTCATCCAGCTCAACAATACGTTCTATCGCGAGCACTCCGCCTCCTTTTCCGATACGCGCCAGGCCCCGTGGCCCGGCTGGGTGCGCACCATGGACATTGCACTCGAACAGCTCGACGTCGCCACGATCGAGCATCCCGTCCGCGTCTTCGATCTTGCCTGCGGCAATATGCGATTCGAAAACTTTGCCGCCGGCGGCGCACTCGCCGCCAAGGGCGTCAACGGCGCAAACCCCTCGGCAGATGCCAGTTGCCCGTTTGAGTTCTATGGTGTCGACTCGTGTCAAGATTTGGCTATCGATGCACATGGCCACGCCCTGCGCATTCCCAACCTGCGCTTCCAGGAACTCGATGTGCTCGACGCCCTCATGAAGCTCAACCCCGCCGAGACACCCGACGTGCTTTTCGACGCCCCGCTCGCCGACATCTCGGTCTGCTTTGGATTCATGCACCACGTTCCGTCGTGCGAGTACCGCGTACGCGTGCTCGACGCCCTGGTGCGCCAGACGCGCCCAGGCGGCATCATCGCCATCAGCTTTTGGGAGTTTATGAACGACGAGCGCATGGCGCGCAAGGCTGTTCGCGCCGAGGCCCGCGCCGAGCTCACCCCACCGTTTGAGGGTTACGATTCCGCGCAGTTTGAAGCCGGTGACCACCTCATTGGC
Organism: uncultured Collinsella sp.; assembly: GCA_900541475.1. Classification (GTDB taxonomy): domain Bacteria; phylum Actinomycetota; class Coriobacteriia; order Coriobacteriales; family Coriobacteriaceae; genus Collinsella. Next base: position 19,234 of record UQJV01000027.1, on the reverse strand, counting down.
TGGCAAAACGACCGCCACGCCTACCGCTATTGCCATCACTTTGACGATCAGCAGATCACCGACCTGGTGCGCGGCGTCCGTACGTTCTACAAGAGCGGCGAGGTCCCCGTGCGCGAGCTTGAGCGCTTCCATGCCGACGGTCGCAGCGGCGAGCTCAACCGCTACGTGATCCTTAAGCGCCTGTAGGTATCGGCGACTCGCTGCCGAGCCGCATCGCATCTTTCGGGCAAGCTATGCCCACCCTTTTTCAACCCATTGACGGAACGCGCAGCTATGCGTTCCACACTTATGACCAAGGAGCCTCATGGGAGCCGTCCACGTTCGCACGCCTAAGAACTTTGTGCTCGAGGAGCGCCTGGAGCGCTACGCCGATGCGATTGAGACGAACCCCGAGGCCTATGCCGGAGATTGGCGCGCGGCCTGTGCGCCAGTTGGCAGCAAGCCCTTCGAACACCTTCACCTGGATCTTGGCTGTGGCAAGGGAACGTACCTCGTAGAGCGCGCGGGCCACGAGCCAAACACCCTCTTTATCGGCATGGACCAGGAGCCCATCTGCATCGCCTATGCCGCACAGAAAATCTGCGAGCAGGAACTGACCAACGCACTCGTTCTGCCCCGAGGCGCCGCATCGCTGCCGCAGCTATTTGCCGCAGGCGAGCTCGATGCCATCACCATTAACTTTCCCACGCCGCAGCCCAAGGCCAAGTACGCCAAAAAACGACTCGTCCATGTCGACCATCTGATGCTCTACCGCCCGCTCTTTGCAGCCGGCACCACCGTCACGCTGCGAACCGACAGCAAGCCATTGCGCGACTACGCCCTGGGGCAGTTTGCCGCGGCAGGCTACGACACACTTTGGGTAAGCGACGACGTCCGCCGCGACCATCCCGAGCACCCCGAGACCGAATATGAATGCCGCACGCGCGAGATGGGCGCCGTCGTCTATGGCATTTGCGCCACACCCGGCGCGCAGCCCAGCGATGAACAGCTCGCGGCGGGCCGCGCGCAGGAGCAAAGCCTTGCCTGCTACCTGCCCGAAAACCTCGATGAGCTCACCTACGTGCCTCTCGGCATGGAAGAGGCCGTCGAGAACTTTAAAAACCGCGCCCGCAAGGGCAAGAAGCGCCTGCCGCAAGAGCACTAACTTCACGCGCCCATTTCCTGCATTTTCTCGCGCGCTGGCACCCCGCGCCGCCGCTACGCCATAATAGTTGGCGGACAATCGCGAGAGAAAGCAAACACATGGCACAGACCACGACAGATACCGCCGCCAGCACCGTCTCCGGCGCCGGCGCTGCCAGCTCATTTTCGGGCGGCACGGGAACCGAGGCAGAGTTCGGTTCGCTCGGTGCGCTCTCCCCCACCTGGTGGGAGCCCGAGGACGGCAGTGAGCCCGAACCGTGGCTCACGCCCGACCAGGCCTTCGAACGCTTCTTTGAATGGACGAGCGACCGTGGCATTGAGCTGTGGGATCACCAAGAAGAGGCCCTCATGGACCTGGCCGCCGGCAATCACGTCATTTTGGGCACGCCGACCGGATCGGGCAAGTCGCTCGTCGCGCTGGGCATGCTCTTTATGGGCATGGCGCAGGGCAAACGCTGCTACTACACGGCTCCTATCAAGGCTCTGGTCAGCGAGAAGTTTTTCGACCTGGTACAGGTGCTCGGCCGCGATAACGTAGGCATGATCACCGGCGACACGCATATCAACACCAAGGCTCCCGTCATCTGCTGCACGGCCGAAATCCTTGCTAACGATGCGCTACGCGAGGGCGAGGACGCCGATGTGGGCTGCGTGGCCATGGACGAGTTCCATTACTTTGCCGACCCCGACCGCGGCTGGGCTTGGCAGGTGCCGCTGCTCACCCTGCCCCATGCGCAGTTTATGCTCATGAGCGCCACACTTGGCGATGTCACTGCAATCGCCGCCTCTCTCGAAGAGCACACCGGCGCTGCTTGCGACCTGGTTGTCGACGCCCCGCGCCCCGTGCCCCTGAGCTATGACTACGTGACGACCTCGCTCGAGGGCACCGTCGAGCTCGCCATGCGCCGCGGAGAGGCCCCACTCTACATCGTGCACTTTAGTCAGGACGCCGCGCTTGCCACGGCACAGTCGCTTGCCAACTTTGGCATCGCTAGCAAGGAGCAGCGCGAGGCCATTAAGGAAGCTGCCAAAGGCACGAGTTTCTCCACCGCCTTCGGCAAGATTCTCAAGCGCCTGCTCGGCTGCGGCGTCGGCGTGCACCACGCCGGTATGCTGCCGCGCTATCGCCTACTGGTTGAGCGCCTGGCGCAGCAGGGCCTGCTGCCCGTCATCTGCGGCACCGACACGCTCGGCGTCGGCATCAACGTGCCCATCCACACCGTGGTGCTCACCGCGCTCACCAAGTTCGACGGTTACAAGATGCGTCGTCTGCGCGCCCGTGAGTTCCATCAGATTGCCGGTCGCGCCGGCCGCTCGGGCTTCGATACCGAGGGCATGGTGATTGCCGAGGCACCCGAGCACGAGATCGAGAATGCCAAGCTTATGGCCAAGGCGGGCGACGACCCCAAAAAACTCCGTAAGATTAAAAAGAAAAAGGCCCCCGAGGGCTTTGTCACCTGGAACAAGCAGACCTTTGAGCGCCTGATTGAGACGCAGCCCGAGACGCTCAAGCCGCGCCTGCGCATCACGCACTCCATGGTGATTAGCGTGGTCGAGCAGGGCGGCGATGCCCGAGCCCGCGTACACGACCTCATCGAGACGAGCCTGCAGACTCCCGAGGAAAAGGCCAAGCTCGAGGTTCGCGCCGACGAAATCTTCGCCACGCTCATCGATTCCGGCGTCGTCGTTCGCACCGAGGTGCCGCCCGCGCCTGCCGCCCCGGCTGACGCCGCACCAGACATCGATTATGCGCTGACGGTCGATCTACCCGAGGACTTCGCGCTCGATCAGCCACTCTCGCCGTTCTTGCTTGCCGCATTGGAACTGCTCGACCCCGAGAGCGAGACCTATACCATGGATCTGATCTCGATGGTCGAGGCAACGCTCGAGGATCCCAAGCAGGTGCTGCGCGCACAGGAGCGCGCCGCGCGCGACCGCGCGATGGCCGAAATGAAGGCCGACGGCGTCGAGTATGAGGAGCGCTTGGAGCGCATTCAGGACGTCACGTACGAAAAGCCGCTCGAGGATTTGCTCGACGCCGCCTTTGACAAGTACTGCCAGGAAGTGCCTTGGGCAAACGACTACCAGCTCTCTCCCAAGAGTGTCCTGCGCGATATGCTGGAAAGCGCGAGCGATTTTAAGGGTTACATTCAAAAGCTCGGCATCGCCCGCTCCGAGGGCATTTTACTGCGCTACCTGGCAGAGGCTTACCGTTCGCTCGACCGCACCGTACCCATTGAGAAGCGCGACGAGCGCCTGCGCGACATTATCTCGTGGCTGGGATTTGTGGTGCGCTCGGTGGACTCGAGCCTGGTGGACGAGTGGGAAAACGCCGGCAACCCGGCAGCCCTCGACGCCGCGCCGCCGCAGGGCATCGACGAGGTCGTGGCGGACCGCCGCGGCTGCACGCTGTTGGTGCGCAATGCGCTCTTCCGCCGCGTGACCCTTGCCGCTCGCGAGCACGTTCGCGACCTGGGCGAGCTCGACGACGACTGGGGCATGAGCGAGATCCGCTGGCAAAAAGCACTTGACGCTTACCACGAGCAGCACGAGGAAATCCTCACCGACGGAGATGCCCGCAGCGCCGCGATGTTTTCCATCGATGAGAGCGACGAGAAGACCGATCACGTGTGGCACGTGCACCAGATTTTTGCCGACGAGAATGGCGACCACGACTTTGGTATCATGGGCGATGTCGACCTGGATGCCACGCAGGATGGCGGCGAGGTCATCTTCAAAAACTACCGCGTCGGCTTTATCGAGGATCTGCTCGAGGACTAGCCGAACATACTGGAACGAAACGAAGCGGGGCCGTTGGCAATATCGCCAGCGGCCCCGCTTTTGCACTATACGCTATGTCTTACTCGGCATCCTCGACCTCATACGAATCCGCCTCGGCTGGTTCATCACCTGTCTCCGGCGCAGCCTCACGTGCCTCGTCAAAGGCAGCCTTCATGGTCTTGTTGCCCCACGTGAGCTTTCGAATGGTAAGATCGTCGGCCTTCTTGTTGGCTAGGCGCAGATTGTTCTCGGAGGACAGCAACGCCTCCTTGGTTTTCTGCAGATGGCTAATCGTCTTGTCGATCTCATCGATTGCCGTTTGGAACTTGCGGCTCGCGATCTCGTAGTTGCGGCCGAAATCGTTCTTGAACTTCTCCATCTTGGCTTCGAAGTTCGTGACGTCGATATTCTGCTGTTTGTACTCCGCCAGCTCCTGCTTATAGCGCAACGAACCCATGGCAGCGTTGCGAAGGAGCGTGATCATGGGAATGAAAAACTGCGGACGGATCACGTACATCTTCTCGTAGCGATAGCTCACGTCGACTATCCCTGCGTTATAGAGCTCGCTCTCGGGCTCGAGCAGCGTGCAGAGCACCGCGTACTCACAGCCTTTCTGGCGACGATCGTGATCGAGTTTCTTAAAGAAGTCCTCGTTTTTATGCTTGGTCGCGGTCTCGTCGTTCTCGTTTTTCATCTCGAACATAATCGAAATGACCTCGTTACCGCTCGCGTCGCGCTCGCGGAAGATAAAGTCGCCCTTGGTACCCTCGGACGCATCGTTATCTTTCTCGAAGTACGCGTTGGGAAACGCCGTCATGCGCAGACGGTTGAACTCGGTCTCGCAGTGCTGCTCGAGCGACTCGCCCACCATCTTGGTGGACAGACGGACCTTCATGTCCTTAAGGCGCTCAATCTCTTCATCCTTGTAGCGAATCAGGTCATCGCTCGCGCGCTTGGCCTGCGCAAGCTCCAGCTCGTGTGCCGCCTTGGCTTGCTCCTCGCGAGAATCGCGCACCGCCAGCTCGCTCGTCAGCTTGGCACGTGCCTCATCGCGCTCTCGCTCCGCCGCGGCGACCGCCTCTGACAGGTTCATTTTTGCCATCAGTTCCTGCTCGCGCAACTGGGCACGCAGCCCCTCGGCCTCTTGCTCGGACTGAGCCTTTGCGGCGGAAAACTTCTCTTGCACCTTCGCGCGATAGTCAGTAAGCGCGCGCTCGGCCTCGCTGCGAGCGGCATCGAGCTCACGCTGCGACTCGGCCGCGGCTGCGGCGAGCGCCATCTCCTGGGCCTTGTCCGCCGCGGAGAGCTTTGCCTGCAATTCGGCAATCTGCGCATCGCGTGCGGCCAAATCGTTTTGAGCGGCATTGCGCGCCGCCGACTCGACAAGCTTGGCTTCGTCATCCTTGCGCCCCAGCTGCGCACGCAAATTGTCGATCTCGCGCTGAAGCTCGGCATTCTCCTTTTGAGCGTCGGCACGGGCCTCAACCGCCGCGCGCTGGCTTGCACTCTCGCGCTCTGCGGCAGCGCCCTTGAGCTTAGCGCGCAGCTCGGCAAGCTCAGCATCGCGCTTGGCAACCTCTTGCGCCAGTTTCTGATCCGCAGTGTTCTTCTGCTCGACAAGCTGGGCATTGCGCTGAGACTCTGCCTGTTGCAAGGCAGCCGTCGAACGCGAGCGCTCAAGCTCCAGCGCCTGCTCGCCCTCGCGTTGGACTGCCTTCACACGCTCATCCAGGTCGCGCGAAAACTCGGCATCGCGCACCTGCTTGACGATATCCGCATAGCCGGATGCATCGACCTTAAAAACTTCGCCGCAATGCGGGCACTTGATCTCGTTCATAGCAGCTCCTCGATGGACGCAAATATCAACCGGCTACACTCTACCGCGCCGCGCGGACAAAAAAGGCGCCGCCGCCATAATGGCAACGGCACCAGAGCCACCACAAAGGTGCCTGTTCCCTTGTAGTGGTTTGGGTCTTTACAGGTCGCGGTAGTCGATCAGGCGAAGATCGGGTTGAGACTCGAGCCAAGCGCGCAGCTCAGGATCGGTCAACGCATCGACTTCCTTGGCACGATCGACCGTAAGCGAGCTGTTCTCAAGGATAAAACGATCGAGATAGCCCGGGTGACACACAAAGACGACCGTCTCGCCGTCGGACATCTCGCGAACTGTCTGCATGATTGCCTCTTTGGGCTCGTAGCCCGGTTCCATCGAGCGCATCACCATGCGCAGGTCGGTATCTCCGCAACGCACCACCGCCGTCGGGTCGAAGCTTGCCTTTTGCTCCTTAAGGCCCAGCTCCTGAGCAACCGTCGAGATCGCTCGGTTAAGATTTTTGCTCATGACGGCATGGGCCTCAAAGTAATCGGGCTCGCGGCCCACAATCTCGACAAGGCGGTCGTGCTGCGCACGAATCTCGATGCAGGCCTCGTCGAAGTCTATCAGCTCCTCGCCGCGCTTAAAATGCTCGCGGAAGGTACGGCTGCTATGGAACTCGCCGTTCTCGTTGAGCATGCTCGGGATGAGCGCCGGGTCGGCACACGGCTTGCCCAGGCACACGTTGGTATGCTGGCCCACTGCAATATCGGCATCCGCCACGAGCGACCACCCACGCTCGGCCTCGGGCATATTTGGCATAAGGCCCGCTGAGCGCACCAAGCCCTCGTTGACGCTACGGGCGATCCCCAAGTCAACGGCGTACGAATAACCAAGATCATCGGCACGAATAAGCAATTGCTTCACAACGACTCCAATCTATGGAAACGGGCACTTGGAGTGTAGCCAAGTGCCCCAGGTAATTATCCTACCTAAACAGATGTCTTAAGCCTTAGCGGCATCAACATCTTCCTCGAGCTGATCCTTGCTAAAGCCAAAGAGGTAGGCGATGGCAGCGGCGGCAACAAATGCAGCGCCCGATGCAACGCAACCCCAGACGAGATTAGCCGTTCCGCCGGCAACAAAGCCGGTGACGCCCAGAATATTGGTCGCGCCCAGAACATACGTTGTCACATTGGTGAGGGCTGCGATCAAACCGCCGATAGCACCGCCGGCAACCATGGCGCCCAGGCAGCGAGTGTACTTAAAGCCACAGCCATACAATGCGGGCTCCGTCACGCCGCCCACGATACCGGAGAGCGAGAAGCCGAGCATGGCGCACTTCTCGTCGGTCTCCTTAAGGCGCAGGAAGGCACCGAAGGCCATGCCCCACGTAGCGAACTGAGAGATACCGGCCGCGACCATAACGCAGGAGTCGGAGCCCAGGGTGAGCAGCTGCACAATACCAAGGGCAAGCAGGACCTGGTGCATACCGGTCATAACCAGGAACTCCCAAAGTGCGGCAATGACGACGAGGGAGAGGATGGTGACGATGCCGCCGGCGTTACCGAGACCGAACATAAAGTTGCCGACCATGCTGCCCAGGATGGAGCCGATCGGAGCCAGCACGCACAACGAAACGGGGATCATAACGGCCATGGTGCCCACGGGTACAAACACCGTAGAGAGCATGTCGGGAACGACCTTCTTCATGAACTTCTCGACGACCATAAGCACCGGCATGGACAGAACCATGGGGAGCACGGTGGAGGAATAGTTGTTCAGCTGGGCCGGCAGCACGCCGTAGACCATGGTGGTCGTTACGCCCGAATCCGCCGCAGCGTTGACCAACGTCATGAACTCAGGAGCAATGAGCACACCGCCGAGCATCATGCCGAGTGGCTGGCTGCAGCCAAGCTGCTTCGCAGCAGCCCAACCCAAATAAACGGGAAGGAAATAATAGCCAGCGTTATAAATCCAGCTGTAGAAGAAGTTGTAGATGTCGGAGTCGGCAGACCAAATACCGAGCATGCCGTCACCGCAAACCACAGCGATGGTACGGAACATGGCAGCACCCATGATGATGGGGATCGTCATGACCATGGTCTTGGAGAGATAGTTGAGGATCTTGTTGCCCGCAGTCTTGAGCGTCAGCGGCTCCTTGGTGCCGCCATCGAGGTTCTCGTCAATGGAGCCTTCGCCCTTAACTCCCAGCGCAATGGCGGCGTCGTAGACCTTCGGTACGTTCTGACCGATGATGACCTGATACTGGCCGCCAGACCACTGGGCACCCAGAACACCCTTGATCTTCTTAGCTTCATCGTCATTGGGGATGGACTGATCCTTAAGGTTCAGACGCAGACGGGTCATGCAGTGCGTCGCGTTCGTCACATTGGAGGCGCCGCCGACGGCAGCAAGCACGTCCTCGGCAATCTTCTTGTTATCGACAGCCATGTCGAATCCCTTCTCTTCCAACTAAAGGTCTGTGGGCCTTCACAGCATCAAGACGCACGATTCCGCTCGCGCCTGCGCAGCACGCGATATCCGTTGGCAAGAGATTTCATTGCATGTGATTCCCGGGTGGATCGACATGAAAAAAGCCCCGCGCACAACCGACAGAGACCCAATAATGGCCTCGGCAGAATCGGTAGTGCCTCTCGGAGCTGCGCCGTGAGTAACACCCAACACACGGCGAGTATATGCGGCAGATGCGTTCGCTGCGGCTCAGATTACCGATGAACGGTAGCAAACGGCCCGCAAACGGTCGCCATAACGGAAAGGGGGCGCCAGAGACCCCCTATCTATCCAGGCTGGTGGGAGCCACGCGATTCACGTGCATGATCAGATAGACGAGCTCTTCTTGGGCCAATGGCTCGCCAAAGGCCTCTTGAATCAGATCGTCGATACGATGAGCACAGCGCGATGCCGCCGGATACTGCTCCACGAGCACGTCGTAGAGACCTGAGTTCTCGGTATCAATCGGCTCTTTCTTTGCCACGCGGTCGAGCAGATAGCGCACATGGGTGGCAAAGCGAGTAAAGGCAAACGACGAGCGGTCGACCGTCACACCCAACTCTTCTTGAATAATTGCAACCGTCATGTCGAGCAGATGCTCCTCGTGCTGTTCGGCAAGCACGCGCCGCTCACTCGGCTTAATCGCCGCATTGATAATCGACATGGCAATGCCCGCGGCCTCACTCTGGGGCATGCGAATGGCAAAAGTTTTCTTAATGCCGCGAACGGCTAGCTCGCCCAATCGATACTCAATAGGATGCAGCTGCTCCAGATCGCGCTTGAGCGGCAACGACACCACCATATGTTCGCGGGCGCGCTTAATGGCAAACTGGATATGATCTGCCAGCGTAATGGGCAGATTAGGACTCAATTCGTACGAAAGTTGCCCAGTTGCGATATCGGCCAGCTGGGCGGAAAACTCCAGCACCTCGGGATCAACTTCGTCGATAAACGCCAGGTACTTGGAATCGATACCGTAAAAGGTGCGGGTGACGACATCCAAATCGACATCGTGCGGCATATCGCCAAAGCCGATACCGCGACCCAACGCGATGAGCTGGCGCCCCGCGCCGTCTTCGCAGATGGCAGCGTTGTGGTTAATGCGCTGGACAGCCCTCATGGAATCATCGCTCCTACTAAAACACGCCGTGCAGACCATCCACACGGCGCGTTCATTCTACCTGCACTTGCAGCTACAGTCCAAAGAAGCTCAAGATCTGGTCTCGGCTTACGGGCTTGTAGTCGTTGGCATCGAGACCGACATCGTAGCGAAAGATAGGGCGCTCGCGATCGCGGTTGCGCGCGTTGGTGCGGTCTCCCCTGCTGTGGATATGCCCGTGCAGCATGATGGCGCCACGCGCCTTGCCATTCCAACTGAGCATGGGGTAGTGGCTCATAACCAGACAATGGCCCTTGGCATAGCCGGGAGCAATCTCCAGGTAATCGCGCACGTCTTCCCAAATCTGCGGTGCGCCGGAATCTTCCCAGTCGCCGTCATGGTTGCCACGGATGAGTGTCACGTTCTGGCATTCGATGCGCTCGCGCAGGCGCACCGCCTCCGCCATGGGCAAGCGATACGTAAAGTCTCCCAGGATATAGAGGCGGTCGTCCGCCGCCACGCACTCATTGATGGCATCGACGACCTTACGGTTCATCTCCTCGACCGAATCAAACGGTCGATCCATGTCGTGCAGGATATTCGTGTCGCCCAGGTGCAGGTCGGCGGTAAACCACATCATCGTCTCTGTCCTCATTTCGCAACGTGTTCAGCTCGTGCTAAGTATACAGACGCAGCGATGCGGCGGTTATCCAAAGAGTCCGCCGAACAGTCCGCGGCGGCGCTTGTCCTGCTTGTTCGAAGCGTCACCCTGAGTTTTCTTGTCCTGCCGCTTCTTACGGTCCTGCTCCAGCTCATCATCGTCGAGCAGCATATCCCATTCAAACGGGTCATCCGTCAGATCAAACAGACCATCGTCGTCAAACATGGCCGCCTCCATTGCCGACTAGCGAGCATCCACCACATAAAGACCAACGCGCACCTGATGCCACGGGCTGCGCTCGGGGGCAACCTGTTGCACGCGGGCCTCAAACACGTCCTCGTGGCCGTAATACATCATCAAGGACAGCGGGCCGACCTCGTTTCCCGGAACATAGCCGAGCTTGGTCTTGCCGTAGTAGATTGCAACCGCCTCGGGATCATGGGGGTTATCGCGCTCGGCACACAGTGACAGCTTATCGCCAACCTTAAGATCCCCCAGGACCAAGGCACCGTCGGCATACTGAAATCCCGCAATATGAAACGACAGAAGAACACGTGAAGGCTCGTACATGGCAGCTCCTCTAACGGCCGGATAAACCGGCGCTTAACCTTATTGAGAAGTCTACGAACTCGTGCGGACACAGATTCACCCGCCCATGCCTTTTGCTCATTTGTCGCAACGCTCACATGACAGAGCGCTTGCAAATAAGATAGGAATACGCGGATGGCACCCGTGGCAGCGGGTCTTGTCAACTCCGATACACGTATTCATCGTGAGAAGTGGCCGTCTTCGCTTACGCGGGGACGGCCACTTTTATCCCTATCTTCTATCCCATTCTAGTGTACAAACATGCGCACGAATTTGTGCTTCCAGCTTGCGTAGGGCGCATAGCGGAATGGCACGTCCAGCCAGGTTGCCTTGTTCACGATGCTCTTCTTGTGACTAAACGCATCGAAACTCTCGCGGCCATGGTACTGGCCCATACCGCTCGCACCCATGCCGCCAAAGCCCATATGGCTCGTAGCCAAGTGCATGATCGTGTCGTTGACGCAGCCTCCGCCAAAGGGCACGTAGCGCACAAAGCGCCGCTGAGCCGCACGGTCCTGGCTAAAGATATACAGAGCCAGCGGCGTCGGGCGATCCGTAATAAACGTCTCGGCCTCGTCAAGGCTCTCAAACGTCAGCACTGGCAAGATGGGGCCGAAGATTTCCTCCTGCATCACGGCGTCATCGGGGGACACGCCGTCCAAAATCGTCGGCTCGATCTTGAGCGAAGCCTCGCGCGCGGTACCTCCAAGCACGACCTTATCGGGATCGATCAGCCCGCACACGCGCGCAAAATGCTTGGCGTTGACGATATGCCCGTAGTCCTCGTTATCGAGCGGATGCTCGCCAAACATACGGCGGACCTCCTCCTTGATGAGGCCCAGCAGCTCGTCGTGCACGCGCGCATCGACCAGCAGGTAGTCGGGCGCCACGCAGGTCTGCCCCACGTTGAGCCATTTACCAAAGGCGATACGCCGCGCCGCGACCTTCAAGTTTGCCGTCGCATCCACGATGCAGGGGCTCTTGCCGCCCAACTCAAGCGTCACGGGCGTGAGGTTTTTGCTCGCGCGCTCCATGACGAGCTTGCCGACCGGAACACTACCGGTAAAGAAGATTTTGTCCCAACATTCATCGAGCAGCGCCTTATTCTCGGCACGCCCGCCTTCGACGACCGTCACCAGGCGCGAATCAAATGCTTCTTCGCAAATCTGCCTGAGCACCGCGCTCGATGCCGGAGCATAGGCGCTCGGCTTGATGACCACAGTATTGCCCGCGGCAAGGGCACCGGCGAGTGGCTCGAGCGTCAGCAAAAACGGGTAGTTCCACGGAGCCATGATGAGCGTGACGCCATAGGGCACGGCTTGCGTCTTGCACACACTAATGGCATTGGCGAGGTCGCAGGGGCGCAGGCGTGGGCGGCTCCATCGGGCCACATGCGCAATCTGATGGCGAATCTCGGAAAGCGACGTGCCGATCTCGCACATATATGCCTCGTCATGCGACTTTCCCAAATCGGTCTTGAGCGCATGGGCGATATCGCCCTCGTGCGCACGAACCGCATCGCGCAGGCGCACCAGTGCGCGGCGGCGAGCATCGACATCAAACGTAGCGTGCGTCTTAAAGTAGGCGCGCTGCTCGCCGACGATGCACGCAATTTCCTCGGTGTTCATGGCACCCTCCTAGTTCTCGTCCTCAAACATACCACCCGCGACGACCTCGTACATATGCTCGAGCTCCGAGCGGGCCATCAAAAGCGGAACGGGGTACAGCGGATTGGCCTCGGCATCGGCATGTGCCGCCATTTCGGGAATGTCGGAGCGGCGAATGCCCGCCACATATTTGGGAATGTCCAAGGCGGCGTTCATTCGATCGACCCAATCGATAAAGGCCTCGGCCGCCAGGCTGTCCTGCGCGGTCACCGGCGCGATGCCGGCCATGCGGGCGAGATCGGCGAGCTTAGGAGCAGCAGCTTCGCCATAGGCGCGAAGCATATGCGGCAGGATGATAGCGTTAGCCAAGCCGTGCGGAATCCCGTAACGCCCGCCCAGGCTGTGTGCGATGGCATGAACGTATCCAACATAGGAGCGCGTAAAGGCAACACCCGCCTTATACGCCGCCGAAAGCATATTCCGACGCGCACGCATGTCGTCGCCATGTTCATAGGCCTCGAGCAAATTGTCGTGGATGAGCTGCACCGCCTGTCGCGCCATCTTGCGCGTATAGGGCGTAGTACTTCGCCCGATAAACGCCTCGACGGCATGCGTCAGGGCGTCCATGCCCGTCTGCCCCGTAATGGAGGCGGGCAGACCGCGCGTAAACTCGGGGTCGTGCACCGCAAAGCGCGGGGTAAGCACAAAGTCGTTAATGGGGTACTTGTAGTGCGTCTCGTCATCGGTAATTACCGCCGCAAGCGTGACCTCGCTTCCCGTGCCTGCCGTGGTGGGAACGGCGATGAGCAGCGGCAGACGACGATGAATCCGCAGCAGCCCGCGCATCTTGTTGATGGGCTTGTTTGGCTGCGCGATACGTGCTCCCACGCCCTTGGCACAGTCCATGGCCGAGCCACCGCCAAAGCCGATAATGGCCTGGCAGGCGCGCTCTCGATACAGGGACGCCGCTTCTTCCACGTTTGAGACCGTGGGGTTCGCACGCGTTTCGGCATAGACCGTAACGCCAATCCCCTGAGCCGTAAGCGCACGCTCGAGTGATGCCGTGAGCCCCAAACGTGCAATACCAGGGTCTGTCACGATAAGGACCTTCTGGATCGAGCGCTTTTGAAGCACCGCGGGCACATCCTCAGCATGCTCCAGAATGCGTGGCTCGGTATAGGGCAGCACCGGCAATGCGATGCGAAAAACCGTTTGATACGTTCGGCACCAGGCGCGGCGGGCTAGATGCATAAAGGAAACTCCCTCATTTGTTGATTGGTCAACATTTGCTCGACCGATTGTACTCAGCGGCGGTCAAAGACGGCCTGCCAATCGTTAATCAATCAACATCTTCATATCTTAAAATTGTTTTATTAAAAATCATTCCTAATAGGCTTCACATTTGGTTGCATTTATGGATAATAGAACTCGTCAAGACGCACGTCCGGAGAGGGCCCTTACGGGACCGGACGAGCGCACAATCGCCATCGATCGAAAGGATCGAATCATGAAGTTTGTTTGCCCCGTTTGCGGTTATGTGGAAGAGTTCGACGGCGACCAGCTGCCCGAGGACTTCAAGTGCCCCCAGTGCGGCGTTCCCGGTTCTCGATTCCTGAAGCAGGAGGAGGGTCAGCTCGAGTGGGCTGCCGAGCACGTCGTGGGTGTCGCCAAGATGGAGGGCGTCTCCGAGGACATCGTTGCCGACCTGCGCGCCAACTTTGAGGGCGAGTGCTCCGAGGTCGGTATGTACCTGGCCATGGCTCGCGTCGCTCATCGCGAGGGCTACCCCGAGATCGGCCTGTACTGGGAGAAGGCTGCTCACGAGGAGGCCGAGCACGCCGCAAAGTTCGCTGAGCTCCTGGGCGAGGTCGTGACCGACTCCACCAAGAAGAACCTCGAGATGCGCGTTGAGGCCGAGAACGGCGCCACCGCCGGCAAGACCGATCTTGCCAAGCGCGCCAAGGCCGCTGGCCTCGATGCCATCCACGACACCGTGCACGAGATGGCTCGCGACGAGGCCCGCCACGGCAAGGCTTTCGCCGGCCTGCTCAAGCGCTACTTTGGCTAAGCCAACCGCCTGAGAGACAATCTTTAGCTCGATAAGGCCCGGACCGCATGGTTCGGGCCTTTTTCGTGCCTCACGAACTTGTTAACTCCCTGAAATAGGACCACCTTAGGCATCGGATTCTCGTCAAAAAATAAGTGAGTAGACTTTTTGGAACTTGCCGAGCAGGCCATCCATAATGCTTTATAAAGACGCAGGTAAATGACTTGTTGCAAAAACGGCCTGGTCGCCATCAAGCCAAAAGTCTACTCACTTAGTTTCGCAGCCGTCCACGATCGAGCTATTTTGTGTCTAACGGGCATCTTTTCGTCGATTACTCCCAATTTTGTCCAGTCAACGAATAGTTCAGACCGGAGTAATGTCTCAGCCCTTTGCTCATCTGAGCTTTTATCACGATATTCAGCATCGAGTATCCTGCATACGGCCTTAACGATCGCGCGGAATCTATCCTCATCGGATATCTGTCTGTGTGTCAGGAGAAGTACATCGTAGCCCATGGCCTGAAGGGCTGTCATGCGGTCAGCGTCACGCAAGCCATCCCCTGCGCGTCCGTGCGAGGCCTTTCCCTGACATTCAATGGCCACCTGTCGCTTGCCGTCCGGCGAAGAGAGAAGTAGGTCGATATATACACGGGACTTTCCCACAATCGCTCGAGCACTTGTGCTTAGCGTCACTTCGACATTGAGCTCTATGCCGCAAAACCCTTCGCCTCCCAGGGCTCGCGGCAGTCCAAGCAACAAATACGCCTCGACCTCAAAAGGCGACGCGGCACCCAATGGAACGAGTTGCGATACCGCCATAAATCTATTGCCGTAACGCATCCCGCAAACATCTGAACAAAAACGGTCAAGGTCTCTGCCCAAAACCAAAGCGTCTCGACGCCATAAACTTGAAGTGATGCCGTCCTCGGACGGGCAGCGCACCCAACCGAACGTTGTCGAAATCGCGCCCGAATCAATTGCACGCGAAAGCTCCGCCTCAAGCGCCACCGGCAGAGCACACACCGCAAACAAGCCACACATCTCCGCCAACACAAAAAGAAGCTGGAGATCCGTCAGATGTCGAGACATGATAAATGCCGTCAGTAGAGGAGACGTGACCAAAAATCCATGCTCCGTTTCCAACACAGATTCCCTGGGGAGCTCACCAAGGAACAGCCGCTGCCTAATGCTGACAGGGCAGGTCCGTTTGTTTCTCGTCCGAACCAATGTATACAACGGAAAACCGAGCGCGACTGCAGCCGTCGGGTTGCGGGCGAGATCATATCGCTGCCGGTCTTCTTCCGGTCGTGGAAACGGCGGACACAAAGCGCGGACTTGAGGAGGCAAACGCCAGTACCTAAAAGCCGATATGTCACAAAGTAGATCCTTCATAGGCACAGGAAAACACGGATTTCAACCCAATCGGTCTCGCATTGGCGCGAACGCAACAAAAATGGCACCGAACGGACTGCTAAGTTTTCAACAGCCCTCCCCAACTGACCAAAAGCTTGCCGAGAGCTGGACGAAGCACTGTTGAAAACCCCATTTTTTTCTCATGCAGAAGCTTTGCGCGGCAAGTGAGTAGACTTTTTCGAACTTGCCGTGCAGACCAGCCAAATTGCTTTATAAAGTCGCAGGTAGATAGCTTGTGGTAAAACGGCTTGGTCGCCAAAATGCCAAAAGTCTACTCACTTAGATTGCAGAGCGCCCCCCCATTAGCTGCAATTCCAAGGTAGTTAGCACTTTTGGATTCAGATCGTCATACTGAACAAGAATTTGACTTGAGTTTTCAGGGACAAATGCACCATCGGCACACCAATAACAGTCACTGATATCGATAAACGGAATACCCGAGCGCGTGAGAGCCCGCGCAAAAGAGCTTCCACCCGTTCCGCGCTCCGCAACAACAGTGCAGTAAAGGCCCGCGTCCGCATGCTCGATCGAGACCTCCCCTGCTGGAAACGCTTTCCGTACAAGTGCCGCTAGGCCATCACGTGCCTCACGAGCACGAACGCGTACGCGGTTTACATGCCGCTCGTAATCACCCGATTCCAGCAAACGCGCCAAAGCGACCTGGTCAACAGAACTCACCGACGAGGCGTAAAAACCAAGGTCGCGCCTAAACCGCTCCATCAGCTCGGCGGGCAGCACCATGTACGCCAAACGCAACGCCGATGAAAGGCTCTTTGAAAACGTGTTGGTGTAGATAACCGACTGGGCGGCATCGATCGACGCGAGCGCGGGAATCGGCTTGCCGGCCAGACGAAACTCGCAATCAAAGTCATCTTCGATGAGATATCGACCCGGCCGTTCAGCAGCCCAGCTCAGCAGCGCATATCGGCGCGCGATGCTCGTCACCAGGCCGGTTGGATATTGGTGAGACGGCATCAGGTGAAGGACATCGGCCCTAGTTTTCTGCAGAGCGCTCAGATCCACGCCATCATCATCCAACGGGATATGTCGAACTTTGCAACCCATAGCCTGATAGATGCGCGTCAGGCGCAAATAGCCCGGATCCTCAACGGCATACACCTTGTCGGCTCCAAGCAGCTGAACCAACATGGTATCGAGCAGCTGGGCACCCGCACCGATAACGATGTTGTCGGGGTCGACATTCATGCCCCTTGTCCCGCGCAGATGATGAGCAATTGCGCGTCGTAGCCGAGCGGTGCCCTGCGCCGGCGCGGTCGAAAAGATTTCACGTTCGTCTTCGGATGCCAGCGTCGCCCGTAGCGCGCTTTGCCAAAGCCGCGCCGCCTCCAAAGCGGAAGGAGAAAGCG
This sequence comes from uncultured Collinsella sp., assembly GCA_900541475.1. Taxonomy (GTDB): domain Bacteria; phylum Actinomycetota; class Coriobacteriia; order Coriobacteriales; family Coriobacteriaceae; genus Collinsella. Next base: position 2,202 of record UQJV01000027.1, on the reverse strand, counting down.
CATCAAATCGCTCGACCTGTCCGTTGGCATCATGCGCACTGGGGCCCACAGAAACGGCATCCCGGTCGATGCCCTCCGCAGCCGAAGCCAAAACCGGTGCATCCGGAAGCTCGCAAGCGTAGTAGCCCCGACGCGGCATTGAGCAAATATAGCCCTCGGCAAGTAACTGGTTATATGCATTCTCGATGGTAATGACACTAATTCCCAGATGACTGGCAAAGGCGCGTTTAGACGGAAGATGTTCCCCCGCCGCAATGCGTCCAGCTACGATATCATCTCGAATTTGCTGGTAAACATACTCATAGAGCGATGCCTCGCCACGTTTTTCCAAATTGTAGTCAAGCATGTGTTTGCCACCTGACCTTATCGCGCTGTTCAATCTGGTATTAGTCTGACCTTGTTATTATCTCGAAAACTGAGTATTTCGCCATACCCAGCTCCCCGATAGGATGTTCCGTCAAGCAATGCACATGCCAATCAAGGGAGCAACCATGGCAGAACAGACCAGCAAGGCCGATCGCGTCAAACTTAATCGCGAGCTCGCGCAGATGCTCAAGGGCGGCGTCATCATGGACGTCACCACGCCCGAGCAGGCACGCATCGCCGAGGAGGCGGGCGCCTGCGCCGTCATGGCACTCGAGCGCATCCCGGCCGACATCCGCGCCGCAGGCGGCGTCTCGCGCATGAGCGACCCCAAGATGATCAAGGGCATCCAAGAGGCCGTCTCCATCCCTGTTATGGCCAAGTGCCGCATCGGTCACATTGTCGAGGCGCAGGTCCTGCAGGCCATCGAGATCGATTACATCGACGAGTCCGAGGTTCTCTCCCCTGCCGATGACGTCTATCACATCGACAAGACCCAGTTTGACGTCCCGTTTGTCTGCGGTGCCCGCGATCTGGGCGAGGCGCTGCGCCGCGTTACCGAAGGCGCCACGATGATTCGCACCAAAGGCGAACCGGGCACGGGCGACGTCGTCCAGGCCGTGCGCCACATGCGCAAGATCCAAAAGCAGATCCGCGACGTTGTTGCCCTTCGCGATGACGAGCTCTTTGAGGCAGCCAAGCAACTGCAGGTTCCGGTCGAGCTGGTGCGCGAGGTCCATGCCACGGGAAAGCTTCCCGTCGTGAACTTTGCCGCCGGCGGCGTGGCAACCCCTGCCGATGCTGCGCTGATGATGCAGCTGGGTGCCGAGGGCGTCTTTGTCGGCTCGGGCATCTTTAAGAGCGGCGACCCCGCCAAGCGCGCCGCCGCCATCGTCAAGGCCGTGGCAAACTTCACCGATGCCAAGCTCATCGCCGAGCTTTCGGAGGACCTGGGCGAGGCCATGGTCGGCATCAACGCCGACGAAATCGAGATCATCATGGAGGAGCGCGGGCGCTAGTCCAGCAGAAAGGATCGCACATGAGCGATTATGCAGACCAAACGGTCGCCGTGCTGGCGGTCCAAGGCGCTTTTGCCGAGCACGAGGCAAGGCTATCTGAGCTGGGCGCACGTTGTATTGAGCTGAGGCAGGCGGCTGATTTGAAGCAGGACTTTGACCGTCTGGTACTTCCCGGCGGCGAGTCTACCGTTCAAGGGAAGCTGCTTGATGAGTTGGGCATGCTCGAGGAGCTTCGTGCCCGTATCGCTGAAGGCATGCCCGTCCTGGGCACTTGCGCCGGCCTGATTCTACTGGCTCACGACCTTGCCGCCCATGACGATAAGGGCACGCCGCGTTTGGCAACCATGGATGTACTTCTCGAGCGCAATGCCTACGGCAGGCAGCTCGGCAGCTTTCGAACCAAGGGGCAGGTAGCCGGCATCGACGATGAAGTGCCGCTGACGTTTATCCGCGCGCCCCGCATCGTCGAAGTGCACGGCGACACTGAGGCCCTAGCCAAAGTCGATGGCCGCATCGTCGCCGCCCGTCAAGACAATCAGCTCGGCGTCACCTTCCACCCCGAACTCGACGAGGATACCCGCCTCCACGAGCTCTTCCTCCAAATGTAGGCAAAAACAAACGAGCGTGGATTTTCGGACACACAACAAATGAGAGTGGATAATCTCCCACTTTGAGCTTGAATGCAGGCTCATACCGGGAGATTATCCACTCTCATTTTTTGGTGCAAATGATCCCTTGGGGATGCCGATGTTTTGGTACCGACAGCGAAAACCCGCCAGAGCGAGCAAGGTGCCTTGAAACGAGGCGGCATTGATCTTTT
>UQJV01000026.1 GCA_900541475.1 uncultured Collinsella sp. | reverse complement strand
CGTAGCAGGATCTGAGGGCTGACCTTCGCGGACACTCCGCAGGACGAAAGAACCCCCGCCGCACGTAGTGCGCAGCGGGGGTTCTTTCATGTCCGAGGACGTCCGCGAAGGTCAGCCCTCAGATCCTGCGGTGAGAGACCTAGGCCTCGTTGTACACCGTCTTGAGCTTCAGCAGGTGAGCGTAGCGGTCCATGGCGGCCTGCTCGTTCTCCTTGAAGAGCTCCTCGGCGCGCTCGGGGAAGGAACGCGTCAGCGAAGCGTAACGGGCCTCGTTCATCAGGAACTCCTGATAACCGCCTGCGGGCTCCTTGGAATCGAGCGAGAACTTCTTGCCGGCAGCAGCCTCGGGGTTGAAGCGGAAGAGGTTCCAGTAACCGCACTCGACAGCCTTCTTCATCTCGGCCTGGCAGTTCTGCATGCCGCCCTTCTTGATGGAGTGCATCTCGCAGGGGCTGTAGCCGATGATGAGGGACGGGCCGTCGTAGGCCTCGGCCTCGTGAATGGCCTTGAGGGTCTGAGCCGGGTTGGCGCCCATGGCGACCTGCGCCACGTAGACGTAGCCGTAGCTCATAGCGATCTCGGCCAGGGACTTCTTCTTGGTCACCTTACCGGCAGCGGCGAACTGAGCGACCTGGCCCAGGTTCGAGGCCTTGGAGGCCTGACCACCGGTGTTGGAGTAAACCTCGGTGTCGAAGACGAAGACGTTGACGTTGTGGCCGGAAGCCAGGACGTGGTCCAGGCCACCGAAGCCAATGTCGTAGGCCCAACCGTCGCCACCGAAGATCCAGAAGGACTTCTTGGTGAGGTAAGCCTTGTCGGCGAGGATCGCCTTGGAAGCGTCGCAGCCGCACTTCTCGAGCTCGGCAACGTAGGCAGCGGCAGCGGTCTTGGAGGCCTCGGCGTCGTTGACGGAGTCGATCCAAGCCTGGCCGGCAGCCTTGAGCTCATCGGACGGACCATCGGCAGCGATGATGTCCTGGGTAGCGGCGATCAACTTGTGCTGGACGGCCTCGTAACCGACGGCCATGCCCAGACCGTGCTCGGCATTGTCCTCGAACAGGGAGTTGTTCCACGCCGGGCCGTGACCGTCCTTGTCCTTGCAGTAAGGAGCGGTGGCAGCGGGGTTACCCCAAATGGAGGAGCAACCGGTGGCGTTGGAAATGAACATGCGGTCGCCGGCGACCTGGGTCACCAGACGTGCATAGGCGGTCTCGGCGCAGCCGGCGCAGGAACCCGAGAACTCCAGGTAGGGCTGCTTAAACTGGCTACCCTTGACGTTGGCCGCGATGAGCTCCTTCTTCTCGGAGACGTTCTCGACCATGTAGTCCCAAACGGGCTGCTGGTCCATCTCCTGCTCGGTGGGAACCATCTCGAGGGCGCCCTTGGGGCAAACCTTGACGCAGTTGGTGCAACCCATGCAGTCGAGCGGGGACACGGCCATGGTGAACTTCATGCCCTTGGCCTTGGGGCCCATGGCGTCGAGCGTGCGGGTAGCCTCGGGCGCGGCGGCAGCCTCGTCCTCGGTCATCGCGAACGGACGGATGGTGGCATGCGGGCACACATAGGCGCACTGGTTGCACTGGATGCACTTGGTCTCGTCCCAGTGAGGAACGACCACGGCGACGCCGCGCTTCTCGTATGCAGAGGCGCCCAGCTCAAACTGGCCGTCGGCGCAATCGACAAAGGCGGAAACGGGCAGGCTGTCGCCATCCATGCGATCGATGGGCTCGAGCAGGTTCTTGACCTGCTGGGCGATAGCGGACTTGGTCTCCTCGGAGAGCTCGACGGGAGCGGCATCCTCGGCAGTTACCCAGTCGGCCGGAACCTCGAACTTACGGAAGGCGGTAGCGCCGGCATCGATGGCCTTATGGTTGGCGTCGACGATGGCCTGGCCCTTCTTCATGTAGGACTTGGTAGCCGCGTCCTTCATGTACTGCAGGGCGTCCTCGGCGGGCAGGACCTTGGCCAGTGCGAAGAAGGCGGACTGGAGCACCGTGTTGGTGCGCTTGCCCATGCCGACCTTGGCAGCCAGGTCGATAGCGTCGATCAGGTAGACGTTGACGTTGTTGTTCGCGATGTAGCGCTTGGCCACGGCGGGCATGTGCTCGGCGAACTCCTCGTCGCTCCACTGGCAGTTGACCAGGAAGGTGCCACCCGGCTTGACGTCGCGGACCATCTTAAAGCCCTTGACGATGTAGCTGGGGTTGTGGCAGGCGACAAAGTCGGCCTTGGTCACATAGTACGGCGAGCGGATCGGGGAATCACCAAAGCGCAGGTGCGAAACGGTGACGCCGCCGGTCTTCTTGGAGTCGTACTGGAAGTAGGCCTGAACGTACTTGTCGGTATGGTCGCCGATGATCTTGATCGAGTTCTTGTTGGCGCCGACGGTACCGTCGCCACCCAGACCCCAGAACTTGCACTCGATGGTGCCGGGGGCTGCGGTGTTGGGCGCATCCTCGGCCTCGGGCAGGCTCAGGTTGGTCACGTCATCGACAATGCCGATGGTGAACTCGCGCTTGGGCTCGTCCTTCTTAAGCTCCTCGAAGACAGCGAACGCGGACGCGGGAGGCGTGTCCTTGCTGCCCAGGCCGTAACGGCCGCCGACGACCTTGATGCCCGTCTTGCCGGCCTCGTAGAGAGCGGAGACGACGTCCTGGTAGAGCGGCTCGCCGATGGAACCCGGCTCCTTGGTGCGGTCCATGACGGCGATCTTCTGGACGGTCTCGGGAAGAACGTCGACGAAGTGCTTGATGGAGAACGGACGGAACAGGCGAACCTTGACCAGGCCGACCTTCTCGCCGTGAGCGTTGAGGTAGTCGATGACTTCCTCGAGCACGTCGCAGAAGGAGCCCATGCACACGACGACACGATCGGCGTCGGGAGCGCCGTAGTAGTTGAACAGGCCGTAATCGGTGCCGAGCTTCTCGTTGATCTTCTTCATGTAGCCCTCGACGACGGCAGGGAGCTCGTCGTAGACCTTGTTGCAGGCCTCGCGGTTCTGGAAGAAGATGTCGCCGTTCTCGTGGCTGCCGCGGGTGTGCGGGTGCTCAGGGTTGAGCGCGTGGTCGCGGAAAGCCTGGACGGCGTCCATGTCGCACATCTCGGCAAGATCCTTGTAGTCCCACATGGCGACCTTCTGGATCTCGTGGCTGGTGCGGAAGCCGTCGAAGAAGTTAAGGAACGGGGTCTTACCCTCGATGGCGGCAAGGTGAGCCACCGGCGAGAGGTCCATGACCTCCTGGACGTTGCCCTCGGCGAGCATGGCGAAACCGGTCTGGCGGCAGGCCATGACGTCGGAGTGATCACCGAAGATGTTCAGGGCGTGGGAAGCGACGCAACGCGCGGAGACGTGGAAGACGCCCGGGAGCTGCTCACCCGCGATCTTGTACATGTTCGGGATCATCAGGAGCAGGCCCTGAGAAGCCGTGTAGGTGGTGGTCAGAGCACCGGCGCCCAGCGAACCGTGAACGGTACCGGCTGCACCTGCCTCGGACTCCATCTCGACGACCTTGACCGGGGTGCCAAAGATGTTCTTGCGACCCTGGGCCGCCCACTGGTCGACATGGTCGGCCATCGGGCTGGACGGCGTGATGGGATAAATTCCCGCTACCTCGGTGTACGCATACGAAACATATGCGGCCGCCTCGTTGCCGTCCATAGACTTAAACTTACGCGCCATATACCCCTCTCCTCTCATATAGGTATACAGGCCCCGGCGATCGCCGGGATGTTGGCGTGATGGGATTTTCGCTGTTGCTTCCAATCATCTGGCAGGCAGACTGAGCAGCAGGTACATGGCGTGGAGAGAAGGCATGCCGAGGCGCGGGGCGGTTAATGCGCTCCACAGGCCCAGCTACCCGTCTTGCACATGGCCGAGCGCCGCAAAGGCCGCATGCCGGATGCCCCCGGGCACGCCCCGGCGATGGGAAGCGCCCGCAACGGAAATCCGCATGCGGGCTTATTGTACCCCGCCGCCAAGCCATATTTCGGCAAATATAGGTGGGCGGTAAAGGTTTACCCCGGGTGACTACCACACGGCCGATGTCAGCGAACGCAATCCCCGGGGACAACGCAGCAGTTGCGGTGAAATAGTTCTTGGATGCCCGCCTCAAGGGCCTCATCAGGAACTATTTCACCGCAACTTATTTAGGAGATGAGTTAGAGGGCGCCGAGGAGGATGGCGTAGGTGGTGGATTCGCCGAGCCTGAGCTCGTCACCGGGGTTGAGCTGAGCGGAGCGGCCGGGCTCGACCTGGGTGCAGACGTTCGTCGCGCCGTTTACCACCACGGTTCCGTTGGTGGACGACAGGTCCTCGACGTACCAGACATTTTGGTCATCGCACCACACGTGGGCATGGCGAGCCGAAACGTCATCGCCCACATCGGTGATATCGCCCTCCCCCGTCGCCAGCGCACCGATCTCCACGCCCTGCTCGCTCGGCTGAATCCAGCGCGGGGCACTCACCACGTAACCGTCCTGCACGCGAAGCAGGCCCAGCGGGTGTGCAGGCGCCGCCTCGTGCTCGCCCGTCACCGTCGAGGTGCTCAGCGAACGCGGGGTCGACGTGGCACCGCCACACGTCGCATGCGCATAGTCGATGGCATAGGTCACCGAGGATCGAACATCCGCCGAGCAGCCGACGGCGACAAACAGCACCAGCACGGCCTCGGCACGCTCGGCGGGCATAAGCTCCGCCGCCTGCGACAGGCGCTCGACCGCATTACGGTAGAGGTTCGTATCCTGATGGCATTCCTCGAGCGCCCGTACCATGGGCTCGCCAGCGGGCCCGCACACCATGTTGGTCACCGCCATGGCATTCATGGGATTGCGGCGACGCAGGGCCAGATGCGACATGATGCGCGCAGCCGAGGTGCCGTAATCGGCAAAATAGCGCTCCTGCAGCGTGCCGACCGGCGCGCGCACGATAAAGCGCGAGACCCAGGAACGATCGGCGGCGCGGCTCTGGGGGCTGCGGCCATCGGCCAGCGGACGGCTCGAAAGCACCATGCCACATAGTTCGATATGGCTCAGGTGCGCTGCGCGCTTAAAGATGTCGAACATGGCTCCGCACGGGGTGAGCTCGATTTGAGATGCCATGGCCTAGACCTCCTTGGTCGTTGAACTCGTTTCGGACGACGCCTCGGCCGCCCCGACAAAGGCGCGAGCCGCCGCGGCACCACCGGCAAGTGGCGTCGCCGTCTGAGTTTTTGCGCGCCGCGGCGCCGCGACGGGAAGCTCAAAGGCAAACCCCATCGCCAGCAAAAACCACGTGAGCGCATAGGTTGCAATTAAGGCGGCAACGAAACCACTCGCCACGGCGCGCTGGGAAAACACGGTGCATGCAACCGCGATCAGCACCGGAACCTCGCAGGCAGAAAGCGCTAGTACGCCATGCAGGAACCCCGTGCGACGATCGTGTGCCATGGCGCCGGCGGCAATACCCGCCATGCCCGGCAGCGCCAGCGCGAGCGCGGCAACGATACCCGGCAGCGCACCGGACCACGAAATGTACCCCACGGCGACCGTCGCACGAGCACCAGACGCCAGCAGCGCCGCCGACACCACCACAACGGCCCATACGAGACCGGAGACAGCCGTAGTGCCGATCATCGCGGCACGACGGACCACGCGACCGGACGCGTCCATGGGACAGGGTGTGAGCGGCTCGCCGCGAAGCGAGCGGGCGACATTTTGCGCATAGTGGTCGCAAAATGCCGAGAGCGCCGCCTCCACCGCAGCCGGCTCGGGACGATCTTCCTGATGGCAGGACAGGCAGGCCATCACTAGATCGAACAGCTGAGCGTCGACAAACGCCAGCGCATCGCGCAGCTCCTCGGAGTCCGGCTCGAGCCCCATCTGCTGTGCCTGCTCGGCGGCGGCGAGCGCAACATCGGGCTCACGCCGGAGCAGCTGGGTTAGGTCGCAACCGGGTGCGTGGGCGCCAACGGGATAGTCGGGGCGCGTATCCATCTTGAGACGATAGGGGCTGGCAATATCGCGCGTCTTTTTGCGCGAACCCGAAGTGCCCGAGGCGCTCGGCGCCACCTCGTATGGCGCAACGCCGGCGATGAGCTCATAGACCGTACTCGCCGTGGCATACACGTCGATTGCCGGCGACATACGCAAGACGCGCAGGTCGGCAATATCGTCGGTGAGCATCTCGGGCGGAGCGTAGGCAACCGTCGCGCGGCGCAACGTGGCGTAGCGCTCTGTAAAGGACTCCTTGCCGCCGGTTCCCGCTACCGCAGAGGCGGGCTCGAGCGCCAGCGACGAGCCAAAATCGATGAGGCACAAATCGAACGTGCCCTCGGCAAGTTGTTGGTCGAGCGGCAGGCGCGCCGTGCGAACCATAATATTGGCCGGCGAGATGTCGCGATGGACAAAGCCCTCCCCCACCAGGTTCATGCGGCAGAGCAAGTCAAACAGGTCGCGGCCCAGGCGAGCGGCCACGAGCGGCGACAGGCGGCCGGCATCGTCCACGGCAAGGCGCGGGCGCAGGCGGGCAAGCGTCTCGCCCTCGACCCATTCCATGACAATCGCAGGCACACCGTCGACCTCGCCCCATCCATACAGGCGGGGAAAGCCTTTAAGGCCCGAAAGGGCGCGGTGGCATTCGTATTCCTCGCGAAACGCCGCCTTAAACTTAGCGACCAGCGCCTCATAAGCGGCGTCGTCATCGAACTCGTCGCGCGTCGGCAAGATGAGCTGCTTGAGCGCCACGGCCTCGCCCTGGGCATTGACGGCACGCGTCACGCGGCCGATGCCGCCACGGCGCATGGTGCCGTCGTCGGCAAACAGCATCGCAAATCGACGCTGGTAGACGGGTAGCTCATCCGGGCTCAGCGCAATAGCAGGCTCAAACCCTCCAACGCGCACCAGGCGCAGGCCCACCATGGGGTCGCGGTTTAGCGCGCACGATGCGCTAGAAGCAAGGCTATTCGTCATAGGGCGATCGCCGCCACTTTGGTATTGAAGTTGTTGAGCGCGACGTCGTCATCGCCGTAATGCCCCACCCATTGGCACAGGTTGGTGTAGCAGCCCCATAGGTTGGCGTATTGCTGATACCACTTTGACTGGGGAGAAAACGTTTGCCGGCCAAACTCGGCGCGAATGACAAACATATCGTTGGCCAGGCTATCGCACGGCCCGGTATCGCCTGTTGCGTTATAGGTCGAGACCGCGCCATTGGCCCGAGAGACATAGCCATCGAGCATGTTGCACTTGGTCACGAGCCAGCTGTGTATGCTTTCCTCCTCGGCGGCCGAAAGGCCGCTGGAGTTTGTATTGCCACCGGTGCTGCCGCCCGCCGAGCTGTTGCTCCCGGACCCGCCGGAGGCGGAGCCCGAGCCGGAGCCACCGCTCGAGTTCGACGAATCGGAGCTGGAACCAGACGAACCGGAGCCGCCAGGTTTCCCCGGCTGCTGCGTATCCTGACCCTTTTGCTGCTCGGCCTTGTTTACGACGGCCGAAACACTGTTATCGGAAAGGTGATGGATGATCTTGGTATTGGTGAGCACGATGGTCTTGCCGTTGGCAAGCGCGATCTCGTTGTCCGACGCCTCGGCGCTGCCCGCGTCGTCGACACCAAACACGACGTGCGTGACTACGCTCGCCCAGGCGTATCCGGTTGTGGTGCCCAAATCGCTTTTGGCCTTGTGCCCCACACGCAGCTCGCGCGCGGTACGCGCTTGCACCATAGGTGGCACAGCCAAACCGTAGGCAGAAACGCCGGCAACGACCAGCGCCAGCGAACAGGACAGCAGCACACACGCCCGAGGCGCCAGGCCCAACCGGCGCCGCATACGCACCGCGGCGCCATGCTTTGTCTGAGTGCCCCCGGGCCGCATGCGATCTCCTCCAACAAAAACACGCCGCTCGAAAGCGGCGCATTCATTCAAACCCATAGTTGAGTGTATCAGCGAACACAAAAGGATGCGCAACGAACGCGCAAATACGGGACACGAACAGGGGCATCCACGCGATAAGCGGATGGAAAGTGCATTTGTTGCACAACAAATGCACAAACATGGGGCCAATTATGGCAACCGCGTGCAACGCGCAGGGAAACGCGAGGTCGGCGGGCCGATATCTAGATCCTAGATTGCGCGACGGGCCTCGATGGCGCGGCCGAGCGTGAGCTCGTCAGCATACTCCAGGTCGCCGCCCACGGGCAGGCCGCTCGCCAGGCGCGACACCTCGACGCCCAGCGGCTTGATGGTGCGAGCAAGGTAGCTCGCCGTGGTCTCGCCCTCGATATTGGGGTTAGTGGCGATAATGACCTCGTGGATATCCTCGTGGCCCAAGCGCGCCAGCAACTCGCGGATGTGCAGCTGCTCGGGGCCGATCTTGTCCATGGGGCTGATCACACCGCCCAACACGTGGTAGAGGCCGTGGTAGCTGCCCGTGCGCTCAATCGCCTGGACATCGCGCGGCTCACCCACCACGCAGATGCGGGTGGTGTCGCGCATCGAGTCTTGGCAGATGGAGCACTCGTCAGCGGTGGCGTAATTAAAGCAGCGGCTGCAAAAATGCACTTCCTGCTTAACCTCCAGAATGGCCTCGGCCAGGCGGCGTGCCTCCTCGGCGTCGGCCTCGAGCAGGTAGTAGGCGATGCGCTGGGCCGACTTGGGGCCAATACCCGGCAGGCGCCCCAGCTCATCGAGCAGTTTCTGCAGACTATGGTTGGCAATCATATATATGCGCGTCTTAGAACGGCATGCCCGGGATGTTGAGGCCGCCGGTGATGGCGCCCATCTGCTTGTTGGCGAGCTCGTTGACGCCGCGGACGGCCTCGTTGACGGCAGCCATGATCATGTCCTGCAGCATATCGACGTCCTCGGGATCGAGCGCATCGGGGTCAATAGTGAGGTTGACGAGCTCCATCTCGCCGTTGACAGTCACCTTGACCATGCCGCCGCCGGCAGAGGCGTCGACGGTCTGGGACTTGAGGTTTTCCTGCGCGGCGGCAAGCTGCTCCTGCATCTTGCGGGCCTGCTTCATCATCTGTTGCATGTTCATACCGGCCATGATGGCTCCTTTACGTGCGGCCGCACGCCGAGCTGCAAGGGCAGCCGGAGCACGGCGGGACTTTCAAACTCAAAAATCGTACCACGGCGCGGGGCAAGCAAGCGGGGCGGACGTGTTACCTCAGTCGATATACACGTCCTGGAGTGCAAGCTGCACTCAAAGATTATGCGAAGTTGAATAATTCGCATCTGCATAATATTGAAAGCTAAATCTTGTAGAGCCGGAATCCGACATTTTCTGCGTACCACTAAATGGCTAAATGCCGAGCCACTACTCGAAGCGGCGCACATGGCGGTGGGGTATAATTTGATTGCTATAGATAGCAATTTGGAGGTACCCCATGAATGCCCCCGACGTGCTCCAAAACATCCGCTCAAAACACCCCGTTGCATATTTGGTTCTCTATCTCTTTGTCGGCTGGACATTGCTGGTTGTCATCACCCATGCCATAGCTTTTGGAGCAGAACTGCTGATAGCCAGCTCGGACCAGCCCGTCGTCAAATGGGAGACGACCGATGAGTGCACCGACGGAACCCGAACCGTTTACTACAACAGCCCGTCCCTCTACCAAGAGTTCAAGGTCAAGATAAAGGACTCCAAGATTGTCGATGCCGAACCAGGCGCTTTCTTGACAATCGGAGCAACCCTCAACGCCGAGCAAGTCGAGTACACGGACAGCTATGCGGCGTATCGTATCGACCTCAGCATCCTAGGCCGACCGTCACGCACCTGTCTGCTCGAATGCGATATACGCGGCACCACGTTGCACATGTCCGAAATACAGATGCGCCCGGGCAAGGGGTTCTCTTCTTGAGCAGTATACCCGCCTGCGCAGCTACTCCACCGGTTTGAAGATGGTGGCCTGACCGAAGACGCTGCGGATGAGGTCTTTGGCCTCGTCCTCGGTCTGCGGGATGCTCGGGGCTGCGCCCTGGTGGCCGAAGGGGCTGCCGGCACCGGGGTTAGACTCCCAGGGAGCCGCAGGGGCGTCGTCGCTTGCGGGGGCCGTGGATGCCGCCGCAGCGGGCTTGGGCGCGGGCGTCGCACCCGGCACGTCGAACGGAGGCAGATCGTCCCCGCTCGCATCGCCAGCGAAGCCGCCGACCATAGCGTCGTCGTAGGGCACCTGCTCGGATTCCCACGGCGCGGACTGCGCGACAGGCTGGGCCTTGGGGGCAGCCGAGCGCTCGGGCGCACGGGGTGCGGGCTCAGTCGGGAGCTTACCCGTGGCAGGAGCGCCGGCGGGGTTGTCGGAGCGTAGCCAGGGGGCTTTGCCCAGGTCAGACGACTTGGGCGCGGGCGAGGCGGGCTTGGGCGCGGGTGTCGGAGCAGCCGGTTTGGGCGCCGCGGGCTTAGGCGCCGACGGGGTCGATGCCGCTACCGGTGCCGTTTGCTGCTGCGACGCGCTGGCGCTCGAGAATGCAAGGGCCGCCGAGGACACGGGTTGCGGGTCCGCAGATGCCGCAGCCCGTGCAGATGGAGAATGCTCCTCATGTTGAGGAGCCGGCGTGCCACCCCCATCCAGGACATAGTCGACGGTACGACGACCGAAGACTGCGCAGACCGTCGGCAGGACCACCGATTGCGTGTCAGCGCGGCCGAGCATCTTGATGGCAAAGGTCGAGCCCGCAGGGAACGAGACGGTGAGCTTGGAGCCGTCGTCGGCCGTGGCGCGGGCGTTGAGCAAAAGCCCTGCGTAGGAAGCCTGACGCGCCTTGACGCGCTCGACAACCTCGACCCATTTGCGCTGCAGCTCTCCGGCATCCTCGACCGCGGGCGTCTCGGCAGCACCGGCGGCGGCAACCTGGGCGGCATTGTTGGACTGGGGCTTAGGTGCCGGAGCGGTGACAGGCGCGGGGGCCGCAACGGGCTGAGACGTCGGAGCCGGCGCAGGCTGAGGTGCAGGCGCTGCAGGCTTGGAAACTGACACGGACGCAGAACGGGGCACAGGCTGAGCCGCCGGAGCGGCAGCACCACGGTCCCAAGGCATACCGCCCTGGCGCGCGGACGTAGCAGCAGGGGCAGCGGATGCCGCCGGAGCGGCAGCACGGGCGCCCGAAATGAGCGTCGGCTGCTGGGCAGTAGCAGGTACGGATGCTGCAGGCGCGGCACCAGCAGCAGCCACGCTCGTCGGCACCGCGGCGTTGGCGACCATGGCCTCCAAGCGCGCCACGCGCTCCGCCAAGGCCTCAATCGTCAAATCGGCCTCGGGACGTGCCAGGCGCGTGCAGGCGATCTCGAGCACCAGGCGCACGTCGCTCGCGCCCCTCATCTCCAGCGCGGCATCGTCGAGCACCGTCAGCACGCGGGCCAGACGGTCGGCCGGATGCTCGCCAAAGGCAGCGGCCTCGGCAGCAAGTGCCTCGGCCTGCTCGGCCCCGCCCTCAAACAACTCGGCACGGGCACCGGCAACGCAGGCCACATACACGTCGCGCGCATGTGCCACCAAGTCGCGCGTCAACTCAAGCAGGTCATTGCCCTCCTCGACCTGCGCACGAATCAGCCCATAGAGCTCAGCAACATCACGCTCGGCGATGGCGCGGGCAAACTCGCCCAGGATCTGGTCCGAAACCTCGCCCAAAAGCGAGCGGGCATCGTCCGCATGCACGGCTCCGTTGCCAAAAACGCTCAGCTGCTCCAGCGTGGAAAGCGCGTCGCGCATGCCGCCCTTGGCATGGCGCGCCACGATGGCGAGCGCCTCGTCGTCGTAATCGAAGCCCTCCTGCTCGCACACGTAGGACAGGCGATGCTCGATATCCTCGTTGCCGATGCGGTGGAAATCGAAGCGCTGGCAGCGCGAGAGGATGGTCTCCAGAATCTTTTGCGGGTCGGTGGTGCACAGCACGAAGATCACGTGCGCCGGCGGCTCCTCGAGCGTCTTGAGCAGCGCGTTGAACGCCGCCGTCGTGAGCATGTGGACCTCGTCGATGATATAGATCTTGTACTTGCCGCGCACCGGGGCAAAGTTGACGGAGTTGATGATCTCCTCGCGCACATTGTCCACGCCCGTGCGGCTTGCGGCATCGAGCTCGTAGACATCGGGGTGGTTGCCCTCGGCGATGAGCTCGCACTCCTCGCAAGTGCCGTCGGGCATGCAGCCGCTCGCGCCCTCGGCGCGAGCGGCCTCGGCATTGCGGCACAGCAGCGCCTTGGCAAGGATGCGCGCCATGGTGGTCTTGCCCGTGCCGCGCGGTCCGCAGAACAGGTACGCATGGGACAGGCGCCCCTCGGTGATAGCGTGCTCGAGCGTCGAGACGATATGCTGCTGGCCCACCACGGAGTCGAAGGTGAGCGGGCGATACTTTCGGTACAACGATTCCATGGGTGCTCCCCCGGGTATACTGAGTCTTGTTGCCGCGACGGCCATGCGGTCGCACGGCATACTGCACTCATAATAACCCGTACGGCGAGCCCGCCGCGATAGGAGTCCAAAGAGCATGGTAGACGCAGAGAGTAACCTCGTTCCCTCCGAAGCAGCCGACCAGGTCGAGGTCGCGCTCGAGAAGCAGGCCGCAGCCGACGACGGCATCCTGTACCTCAACGAGTACCAGTACGAAAACGACCTGGTCACCGACTTCGCCCGCCTAGTCGCCTCGCCCAGGCGCCGCGGCTCCCTGTACGTCGCCGCCGCCATTGCCGCCCTGCTGGGTATTGGCATGCTGGTGGCCGGCGGCAACTGGATCAAGTTCGGCGTCGTCCTGATCGTATTCGGCGCCTTTTTGGCCTGGTGGAGCAAAAACCTGCACCACACGCTCGCCCGCGACTTTATCGACGCCGTCGAGGCCGACGAGTCCATGGGTGGCCGCTACCGCCGCGTCGCCGCCAACGAGGACGGCCTGATGGTCTGGGGCAAGAGCGGCAAGTCGCAGTTCTTCCCGTTTGAGAAGCTCGACCACGTACTCGACGGCGAGCGCATCTTTGTGGCCATGTTCGCCGACCAGGGCGTGACGATCCCTAAGGACACCTTTGTCCGCGGCGATGCCGAGCAGTTTGGCCCCTTCCTTAAGGCGCGCATCAACAAAAAGCTCCGCATCGAGACCAAGAAGAAGAAAATGAAGGCCGAGAAGGCCGCAGCCGAAGCTAAGCAGGGCGACAAGGCCGACAAGCCCCAGGACAACAAGGGCAAGCAGCGCAAGCAGAAGAAGAGCAAGAAGAAGCGCTAAGGCCAAGCCAGACAGGCAGCCTCGCATCCCGCCATCCTCACCATGCACCTGAGCGTGCTACACTAGCAGCATCTATGCCACCGTGAACGGCTCGGCCCCGCGCCCGCCGCTCGCAAACGAACTTTAAACGCACGAGGGTTGGCCATGCCGCTTTTCTCGCAACATACCGCCCGGTTCTCGCCGGACGTTCCCTTGGAGGGCACCAGCTCTCGCGAGCTGCTCAAGCGGTACCAGCCGCTCGAGACGCTTGCGACCGGCGGTTTTGGCTCCATCGAGATCTGCCGCGACACGCACCTACGCCGTCGCGTGGCCATTAAGCGCATCCCCCTTATCAACGGCGCCGGCATGCCCGCCAGCGACATCATGGATGTGCTGCGCGAGGCGCATACCGCCGCCATGCTTCAACATCCCAATATCGTGCAGGTTATCGACTTTACGCACGACACCGCCTATGCCTACCTGGTCATGGAGTATGTCGACGGTATGTCGCTGGCCGAGTTTTTGCATCGCGTGGACGGCCACTCGCTCACCTTTGACGAGGCCGCTGCCATTGCCGACGCGCTGGGCCAGGCGCTCACCTTCGCCCATAGTAATGGCGTACTCCACCTGGACATTAAGCCCGCCAATGTGCTTATCGGCCACTCGGGCAATGTAAAGCTCACCGACTTTGGCATGGCGCGACTGTCGTCTGCCGGCGGCTTTGGCGGATCGCGCGGCGGCACCATCGGCTACATGCCGCCCGAGCAGCTCGATATCGAGACCGGCACGGTCGACGAGCGCGCCGATGTCTTTGCCCTCGCCTGTGTGATCTACGAGGGCCTGTGCGGCAGCGCTCCCTTTATGGCGGCCACGCCCGCCGACTCGCTCGACCGCATCATCGGCGGCGCCACCTATCCCAGCGAGCTGATACCACACTTTCCCCCGGGAGCCGAGGCCGCGCTCATGAGCGCGCTCTCCCCCATGCCGCAGGACCGCCCCAACAGCATCGAGGCATTTTGCGACCAGCTCCTTGCCGGTCTGGGCAGCGTGCGCGAAGGCCGTCGCAGCCTGGAGCAGATGGTGGGCGAGCTTTCGGATGACGAGCGCGCGGCAGACGGTATCGAGCCATCGAGTTACGCGGATGACACCGTCGAGGTCGACCCCGCACTTGGTTGGGCGGGCACGCGCTGGAGCTGCGCGCGCAACTACACCATGCGCGCCATCTCGGCGCTCTCATGCGGAGCCTTTAGCTTTTTGCTTATGCAGACAGCGGGCGTCGCGGCGCTTCCCGGGCTGGTCGTGGCGGCCATCGCTATTGGCGCGGCGGCAGGCTTGGCCCCGCAGATCGGCTCGGCCATCTCGGCCGTGGGCTTTTTGGTGCTCATGGCCAACGCCACCATGCAGACGCAGGGCATCCTGTCGATGCTGCCGGTCGCGGTCATTTTTGCCGCCGCCATGTCCGGTTGGTGGATTGCCTGGGGACGCTCCGAGGCAGCTGCAAGCGCGGCGCTCACCTGCGCGCTTGCGCTGGGTTGCCTAACCGGCGACGCCCTCCTTGCCGCCGGAGCCGCCGGGGGCTTCGCGGCGTTTTGGCTCGCTCCGGCAAGTGCCGCGGCGGCTACGGGCATGGGCGCACTCTTTGCCCGCCTTGCCGCAGCAGCCCTCTCTGCGGGAGGCGTACTGGGGCTTAGCAGTGTCGCCGTAGCGCTGGGAGACGCGCTCCTTCTCGCTGCAATCGTGCTGGTTTCAGCAACGGCCGCGGCAACATCGCTGCTGCTCAACGCTCATGCCAAGCGCGCCGAGCAGGGATCGAACCTTGCCGCCATCGTCGCAATTGCCGTCGCCGGCATTGGCTCGGCCGTATCGTTTTGTCTTGCACACCATATGGAAATTGCCAGCCTTGCGAGCCCGGTCGTCGCCAAGGCGGCGGTTGCGGGAATCCTATCCTCTATAATCGTTGGGATATGCCTTTATTTGCTCGGATACCAAAGAACCTATACGGAGAGTGATCTTTCGTGAACTTCCTGAACATCTTCGAGGACCACGTGGCCGGCATCTTCGGTGCCACCCGTGCCCCGTTCTCCTTTAAGAAGCTTGCCAAGCAGGCCGCTCGCGACATGGAGGATCAGACTCTGGTGATCAACGGCGTCAACACCGCGCCGGCACTCTATACCATCCTGATTGCCGCCGACGACGACCCCATGCTCGCCCCGTTCTACCCCGAGCTTTCGCGCGAGGTCCGCGAGTTTGTGAAAGCGCAGGCCGAAAAGCGCCGCTACGTCTTTGTCGGCGAGCCCCTCGTTCGCTTTATGATCGACCCGCAGCTGCGCGGCGGCAAGTTCTCGGTCTTTGCCGAGAACGTCGATGCTCCCACGCTCGGTCGCCTGTACGAGGAAGAGCGCGCCTACCAAAACGGCCTAGGCCAGAACAGCTCGGCCACAAGCCGTGCCGCCAGTGCCCCGCGCGCCGGCCAGCAGCAGTTTGCCGCCCCGCAGCAGCACCCCGCTGCCATGCCGCAGCAGCAGCCGGCACCCCGCGCCGCCGCTCCCGATCCGCTTGCCGCGGCCGATCCCTTTGCGCCAAATGTGCCCGATCCCGCCGCCGCACCCATTCCCGTGCCCCAAACCGTCTCGCGCGACGCGCTTGCCGGCATGGGTGGAGCCGCCGCGACCGGCGCCGCCGTGGGCCTTGGCGCCGCAACCAGCATCGCCTCCAACATGGCAAACCCTCGCGCCCCGCAGCGTCCGCTTGCCCAGCTCGTCGACGTCGTGAGCGGCGAGAGCCACAGCATCACCTCCGCACAGGTGACCATCGGTCGCGAGCGCTCGGTTTCTGACATCGCCCTGCGCGACCCCAACGTGTCGCGCCGTCATGCCCAGCTCACCTTTACCGGCTCGGACTGGTCGATCGAGGACCTCAACTCCACCAACGGCACGCTCGTCAACAACCGCCGCATCACGCGCTGCCCGCTGCGCAACGGCGACCTGCTGACGTTTGGCCTGAGCACGTTCGAATTTAGGGGATAGTCGCTTATGAACATCGATATCGTCCTGTTTGCAGGCCGCATTGTCCTGGTCGTCCTGCTCTACATCTTCCTGTTTGCCGTTATGAAGACCGGCGTGGGGCTCGTCCGCGGCCAGCGCCGTGACTCGGCCATCTGGACGATCGATGTGGACAAGGGCCCGCGCGGCATCCGCGGCATCCACGTGGATATGCTCGGCCCCGTCATCGTCGGCCGTTCGCCGTCGTCAGACATCTGCATCAACGAACCGTTTGTCTCGGCCTCGCATGCGCGCTTTTCGCTGCAGGGCCCGGCACTTATTATCGAGGACCTCAACTCGCTTAACGGCACGCTCGTCAACGGCCGCCAGCTGGTGGAGCCCGCAACGCTGCGCGAGGGCGACGAAGTCCAGATTGGCGACGTGGTCATGAAGGTGAACCGTCGATGATCGACGAGGAGAACAAGTCCGCAAACATGCCCGAGACGTCGGCTGCCCCCGCAGCCGCGCCGGCTCATGCCGCCCCGGCGGGCCCTGCGCCCGTGGAGCCCGAGGACACTGTGTTCTCCCTGCCTCTTTCGCATGTGACGCAAGAATATCCGACATTGACCGACGACGAGGATGTCGAGGACAACGCTGACGGCGGCACCGCCCCCATCGGTGTGCACGCCGCTGCCGAGCAGCCCGCGGTCCCGCAAGACACGCCCGCACCGGCTCACTTTGCCGAACCCGTCGCCACGGCGATTACCGAGAGCTCCGCGGTGTTTGCGGCTCCCGAGCCCGCGGCACCGGTGTTTCCCGTAGCGCCGGTACCCGCCGCAGCGCCCGAGCCCGCATCTGCACCGGAGTCCGCGGCGGCTCCCTCCCCCGCGGCCGCATCGGCACCCGAGGCCATGCAGTCTGTGGCCGAAGACGTGCCCGCAGCAACGACGGAGGATGTCTCCCAGCCCCACGGCACGCCCGCGCACTTCGCGACGCCCGAGCCCGCAGCCGTCGCCCCGCAAGACGACGAGCCTGTCTACCGCACAACCGAAGAGCCCACCACGCCTAACGTTGACGACCCGAGCAACGATGCCGACACCGTCTCGCCCGGCGATACGGCCGAGATTGACGTTGCCGCCGTGGAGGCCAAACTTAAGGACCCCGGCTCGACCATGAGTTTTGAGCCGCTGACCGACGAGCGCATCGAGACCGACTCGACCTACGACGCCGGCACGACCACGCAGCTCATGTGGGGCGCCCGCTCCGATGTCGGCTGCGTGCGCCCGCATAACGAAGACTCCTATCTGGTGCAATCGCCGCTCTTTTGCGTATGCGACGGCATGGGCGGCCACGCCGCCGGCGAGGTAGCCTCCTCCATCGCCGTCGAGACCATTGCCAAGACAGCGCCGCAGGCAGCCGACGCCGCACGACTGGCGGCAGCCGTCGAAGCGGCAAACGCCGCGGTGATCGAAGCCGCGCTCAACGGGCTTGGCAAGCCCGGTATGGGCTGCACGGCAACCTGCGCCTATATCGAAAACGACATGCTCGCTATCGCCCACGTGGGCGACTCGCGCGCCTATCTGCTCCACGAGGGCACGCTCATCCGCGTGACCCGCGACCACTCCTATGTGGAGGAGCTCGTGGACGCCGGCGAGATTACGGCAGACGAGGCGCGCGTCCACCCCAACCGCTCGGTCATCACCCGCGCCCTGGGCTCGGATCCCGCCATGTATGCCGACCACTTTACCCTGCATGTCGAGGAAGGCGACCGCCTGATCCTGTGCTCGGACGGCCTTTCGAGCATGATTCCCGATAGCGATATCGAAAACATCGCCACACAGTCCTCGACCGCGCAGATTTGCGTCGACAACCTTGTTGACGCGGCACTGGTCGCCGGTGGGCACGACAACGTCACCGTGGTCGTCGTTGACCTGGTCGACGATGGCGTCATGCGCGAGGCAAAGCGCGTCCGCCGCCGCAACATCACCATTGCCGCCGTCTTGGGCATCGCTTTTGTGCTGGCGGCAGCCATCTGGGCCTACACGGGTATCACCAGCTCGTACTACCTGGGCACCTACAAGGACACCGTCGCGGTCTACCGGGGCATTCCCGGCAAGCCGCTCGGCCTTAAGCTGCACTGGCTCGAGAGCACGACCACCATCGAGCTGTCCGACCTGCCCGAAGACACGCAAAATCGCCTGAAGGCGGGTATTCAGCAGACGAGCATCAACGATGCGCAGGACACTATCTCCAAGTACCGCCATCAGATCGACGAGGAGCAGACCCGTCAGGTGATCGACGCGCAAACAATTCGCAATAACACCGACCAGAGTTCGACCTCCGAATCGGATTCCGAGAAAACCGCCGAACAGTCCGCCGAGGCCGAAGCCTCCGATAAGAATTAGAAAGGGAGTGCCGCTTATGAGTCGCCGCAACACCGAACTGCTTTTGCTCATCGCCTCGGCGTTCCCCGTCATCCTGCTGTATGCGATGTACGTGCTCACCGCAGGCGCCGCCATCTCGTTTGAAACACTTGCCGTTCCGATCGGTCTCTTTGCCGCCTTCGCCGCGGCGCATATCGCCGTGCGCATTCTGGCACCCGGCGCCGACCCGGCCATCCTGCCCATCGTCTTTGTGCTTTCGGGCATTGGCATCACGTTTGTGACGCGCTTGGCGCCCACGCTCGCCATCTCGCAGCTCGTCATCCTGTTTATCTCGGTGGCGTTGATGGTAGGTACGCTTGCGCTGGTCAAAAACCTCGACGTGGTCATGCGCTACAAGTACACCTTTGGCATCATCGGCATCATCTTGCTGATGCTGCCCATCTTTATCGGCACCACGATCTCGGGCTCCAAACTGTGGATTCGCATCGCCGGCTTTACCATTCAGCCCGGCGAGTTCGCCAAGGTCTTTATCGTGCTGTTCCTAGCCGGTTACCTGGCCGAAAACCGCGAACTGCTCTCTATCTCCAACCGCAAGATCTTGGGTCTTAAGATTCCGCGTCTGCGCCTGCTGCTGCCGCTGTTCGCAGTCTGGGGCGTATGCCTGCTCGTCGTTGTCTTCGAACGTGACCTGGGCTCGGCCTTGCTGTTCTACACCATCTTCTTGCTGATGCTTTACGTTGCCACGGGTCGTTTCTCGTATGTCATCATCGGCCTTGCGCTCTTGGCCGTGGGGGCCGTGGGCGCCTACAAGTTCCTGTCGCACGTCCAGGTGCGTTTCCAGATCTGGGCCGATCCCTTTAAGGACGCGCAGGGTCAGGGCTACCAGATTGTCCAGTCCCTCTTCTCGCTGGCCGACGGCGGCCTTGTTGGCGTCGGCATTGGCAACGGTATGGCCAATAACATCCCCGTCGTCGAGTCCGACTTTATCTTCTCGGCTATCGGCGAGGAGATGGGCCTTCTGGGCGGCGGCGCCGTTCTTATCCTGTTTATGCTCTTTGCCGTACGCGGCCTGACCACGGCGGCCCGTGCCAAGTCCGACCTTGCCGCCTTTAGCGCCACCGGTCTTACGGCCGCTATCAGCTTCCAGGCCTTCTTAATCGTTGGCGGCGTTACCCGCCTGATCCCGCTGACCGGCGTCACTCTGCCCTTTATGAGCCAGGGCGGCTCCTCGCTGCTGGCAAGCTTTATCATCGTCGCGCTTTTGCTGCGCGCCGGTGACGAGGCAACCGGTCGCGAGGCCGAGCTTACCGGCACCGGCACCATGGCCGCCATCACTGACGACCAGGTCGCCTCGGCGTCCTCCCCGGCCGGCACGCGCTTCGCCACTTCATCTTCGTACGCCCGTGGCAGCCACTCCGCCGCCTCGCGCATGCGCCGCCGCCTGCTCGACACGCCCGAATCCGGCGTGCTCGGCCGCGTGGCGCTCGCCAATCGACTGACCCGCGCCGTGTTCGCCTTTACGGCGCTGTTCGCCATCCTTATCGGCAACCTCACCTATGTCCAGGTCATCAAGGCCAAGGACTATCAGGACATGCCGACCAACAACCACACCATCGCCCGCTCCAAGTACATCCAGCGCGGCTCCATCATCACGTCCGACGGCGTGACGCTGGCCGAGTCGCTGCAGCAGGAGGATGGAACCTACGCCCGCTCCTACCCCAACGGAAACATGGCCGCTCACGTGGTGGGCTATGTAAGCCAGCAGTACGGCACCGCGGGTGTCGAGAGCGTCATGAACGACACGCTCACTGGCTCCAAGGATTATTCCAGCTGGAACAACGCCCTCGCGTCGCTCGCGGGCCAAAACCAACCGGGCAACACCGCCAAGCTCACCATCGACTCGCGCATCCAGACGGCTGCCGAGCAGGCACTCAAGGGCTTTAAGGGCGCCGTGGTGGTTATGGATCCGCGCACCGGCGCGGTCCTCGCATGCGCCAGCTCGCCCACCTACGACAACACCAACATCGACGCCCTAATGCAATCGGGTGGTGGCGAGGACGGCTCCATGTACGACCGCGCCATGAACGCGCTCTACACCCCGGGCTCCACGTTTAAGGTCGTCACGCTTGCAGCGGCGCTCGAGACCGGCACCGCCAGCCTTTCGAGCACTTACAAGGCGCCCAGCTCCATGGATATCGGCAACGCGCCGGTCACCAACTATGCCAACGAGAGCTACGGCACCATCAGCCTGCAGCAGGCCTTTGCCGTATCGTCCAACGTCGTCTTTGGCCAAGTTGCCACCGAGGTAGGTGCTAGCTCGCTCGTCCAGTTTGCCAACGCCTTTGGTTACGGCCAAAAGCTCGGTCAAGATCTGACCACCGCGGCTTCCATCATGGCCGACCCCTCGCTCATGACCGAGTGGGAGACAGCCTGGGCAGGCGCCGGCCAGCCAGTAGGCATGGACCACACGCCAGGTCCGCAGACCACCGTCATGCAAAACTGCGTGATAGCGGCGGCCATCGCCAACAGCGGCGTGGTCATGGACCCGTTCTTCGTGGCCCAAGTGCTCGCCCCCGACGGAACCGTGGTCAAGACCACGCAGTCCCGCTCGCTCGGCCAGGCCGTCAGCGCCACCACGGCCGAGCAGGTCAAGCAGGCCATGCTCGCGGTTGTCCAGTCCGGCACCGGCACCGATGCCCAGATTCCGGGCGTCAAGGTCGCCGGCAAGACCGGTTCGGCCGAGACTGGCGGCACCAACGTCAACTCGATGTTCGTCGGCTTCGCACCTTACGATTCACCCACGGTCGCCATCTCGGTGGCCCTGGAGGATTACGACAAACACGACGTCAAGGCGGCCAAGATTGCCGGCATCGTCCTGACCGCGGCGCTCGCCGCCCAAGGAGCGTGATGCCCGTGATCGAAGCACGAGCATGTGGTGCACCGCAGCCAACAGGCTAGCGGCAAGGCGGCACGCGGCCCCAGCGGCCATAGATTTGGTACTACACACATCGTTGAGCGAATAAGTTAGTTAGGAGCAGGAATGGAACAGAGGGTCCTCGGGGGAAGATACCTCCTCAAGGATAAAGTGGGAACGGGCGGTATGGCGACCGTCTTCCGTGCGCAAGATCAGGTTCTCGACCGCACGGTTGCCGTCAAGATCATGCTGCCGCAGTACGCCGGCGACGCCACCTTTGCCGCACGCTTTAAGCAGGAGGCTCAGGCAGCAGCCGGCCTCTCCTCCCCCTATATCGTGGGCGTCTACGATTGGGGCAAGGACGGCGATACCTATTACATCGTCATGGAGTACCTGCGCGGTACCGACCTTAAGAGCGGCATCAAGAGCCACGGCGCTCTCGATCCCAAGAAGGTGGCGCAGATCGGCTCGCAGATCAGCTCTGCGCTTTCGGTCGCCCACAAGCACGAGATCATCCACCGCGACATTAAGCCGCAAAACATCATGGTGCTGCCCGACGGCAACATCAAGGTCATGGACTTTGGCATCGCCCGCGCCAAGAACAGCCACCTCACGCAGGACAACAATGTACTGGGCACTGCCCACTACGTAAGCCCCGAGCAAACGCGCGGCCAGGACCTCGGTCCCACCTCGGATATCTACTCCCTGGGCGTTGTGATGTACGAGTGCGCCACCGGTCGCGTCCCCTTTGACGGCGACGACGCCATCTCGGTTGCACTCAAGCAGGTAAACGAACTGCCGGTTCCGCCGAGCCAAGTCAACTCCGGCGTCGATGCCGATCTGGAGCGCATTATCCTAAAGTGCATGGAAAAGGATCCGGCGAACCGCTTCCAGACGGCAGATGAGCTGCGTCAGGTGCTCAACAACTACCTGTCTGGCCGCGCTGTCAACGTCTCCGAGCCCACGCGCATCATTGGCGCCGCCGGCGACCTGGGCGCCACCAAGACCCGCGAGCTGTCTGACTCCACGCGCGCCATGGTTCGTCCCGTCTCGGGCGTGAGCGGCCAGAGCAACGCCCACAGCGCCGTTTCGGGTTCCACGGGCTCCTACGAGGTCGATCAGCCCAAGTCCAACAAGAACAAGATTATCGCTGCCGTAGTCGCCGCAATCGCCGTGGTTGGCGTTGTGGTGGCCTTCGCCACCGGACTCTTTGGGGGCGAGCAGGTCACGGTACCCGATGTGCTGAACAAGGACCAAGAGACCGCTATCGAGCAGATCAAGGAGGCAGGCCTTGAGGTCGGCACCGTCGACCAAAGTTACAACGACGATGTCGATGAGGGCAAGGTTGCCGAGCAGACCCCCAACGGCAACACCAAGAAGCCTAAGGGTACCAAGGTGAACCTGGTAATCTCCAAGGGCCCCAAGCCCTCCGAGAAGGTTGAGGTTCCGCAGCTCGTCGGCCTGACCAAGGACCAGGCTGAGGCCGCGCTGGCAAGTGTGGGACTCAAGGGCGACGCAACCGAGGAGGCCAACGAGGCCGAAGAAGGCCAGGTCTTTGAGCAGGGCACTAATGCCGGCAAGGAAGTCGAAAAGGGCACGACCATCTCGTACAAAGTCTCCAGCGGACCCGACACCACCTCCGTCCCCGATCTGACCGACATGACTGAGGCTCAGGCACGCAACGCCCTCGACATGGCCGGCTTTGGCGTCGACGTGAGCTACCAGGAAAACGATTCCGTCGCCGAGGGCACCGTCATTAGCTGGAACCCCAGCGGTAAGCAGAAGCCCGGCGCCACGATCACCGTCGTCATCGCCAAGAAGTCCGGCAAGGCAAACGTCCCGAGCAACCTGTACGGCAAGAGTATCTCCTCCGCCGTCACCGCGCTCAACAACGCCGGATTCTACAACATCGCATTCCGCGATCAGAACGGCAACCCCGTGAGTGGCAATGAAAATGCCACCGTTACGGGCGTCTCCCCCACCGGCAAGCAGTCCACCGACAGCACGATCACGCTGACGGTTTCGATTTCTGGCTCTGGTACTGATTCAGGCAACGATTCCGGCACGACCAACTAGTCATCAAGACGTTGCCCACAGCGGCTGATGCCGCAAACACATTCGCTCAATGGCGCCCGTTTGCTCCCCCGGCAAACGGGCGCTTTCTTTATCCGAAGCAGCGAAAACTACGACATGCCTTTAAACCAGAAGAGCCCGGCACCGTGGTGGTACCGGGCTCGGCAAATCTCTGGTGCCCCCGGGCGGATTCGAAAACTCCCCCCGCGGGGAAATTGGTGACGCGGGTGTCGACGGTCCGAATCCGCCGACAGCTTCCACAAACCAGAAACGGCGCCGCTCTCGCGACGCCGTCATATTCCCTGGTGCCCCCGGGCGGATTCGAACCGTCGACACCCGCTTTAGGAGAGCGGTGCTCTATCCCCTGAGCTACGGAGGCATGTTGTACTAGTGTAGCAGATTTACTGCATCGCCATACGTCGCATGACTAGACTTCGAAGTTGCGGTGGAATAGTTCCTGCCTAAAGCATTAAAGCCGTATTTAGGAACTATTTCACCGCAACTTGTGAAAAGCTAGTTGCCTTTGTGGAAGAGGTTTTTGATAACGGAGGGGATGCTCTTGGCGCCCTTGGCCGTCACATCGATAAAGTCGGGCGAACGCACGAGTTTATCCTCGTCGACGTACTTACGAACCGCACGAAGCGTCTCTTTGTCGTCGCGCGTCGAAAACGTAAAGTGACCGTTGTCCTTGGTGAAGATGGCAAAACGCGTAATCTTCTTGGTGCCGCGCAAAACCTCGGCGGCAATATAGTCGACCTCGTCCCACGGGATCTGAATAAAATCCTCGGGATTGCGCTCGTTATAATACTCGAACGCCTTATTGCCCACCATCACGTTACCGTGGCTGGTAAGCCCCATCAGGCAGGTTGCCGGCGTTGCCAAATCGACCGTGCTGTTCTGAGATTGCGCCATGCGCGCCTCGCCCTCCAAATAAAACAATCGGACCGCATCCAGTGTACCTACTGGGTGCGGTCCGTTTCAATGGCTCAAAAGCCCTTGCCTAGCAATTCTCGGTCTTAAGCCGAAACGTGCTTACATGAAGCCGCAGACGCGACCGATGATGCCGATGGCGAAGAGAGCCAGGATGATGACGATCGGGCTGACCTTCTTCTTGAGGAGCTTGCAGACCAGCAGGGTCAGGCACACGGCGGCAAGGCCGGGGATGAGCTGATCGAGGTTAGCCTGAAGCGTGGTGACCTTAACCGGATCAAGGGCGGTAGCACCGACGGAATTGTACATCGTCAGCGCTTCCTTGACGCCCTCAGCACCGGAGGGCAGGTTAGCCCAGTCGATAAAGGCGCCAGCGGACTGCGTGACCTTGGAGACGACCGGGGTGAAGGAGATGGACACCCAGCGCTCGACCAGGGCACCGATGATAAACATACCCAGGATGGAAGCACCCTCGGTGACCTTGCCCATCAGGCCGCCGGAGAGGTCCTTGGCGATGGAGGAGCCGACCTTGTAGCCAAACTCCTGCGTGTACCACAGGAAGGCGTAACGGATGATGTTCCACGCGAAGAAGAACAGCAACGGACCGGCGATGCTGCCGGACAGGGCCAGGGAAGCGCCCAGAGCGCCCAGGATCGGGCGAAGGGTGAACCAGAAGGCGGGGTCGCCGACGCCGGCGAGCGGGCCCATCATACCGACCTTGACGCCCTGAATGGCGACGTCGTCAATCGGAGCACCGTTGGCGCGCTCCTCCTCGAGAGCGAGGGTAACGCCAATGACGGGGGCGGAAACATAGGGATGGGTGTTATAGAACTCCAGGTGGCGCTTAAGAGCGGCAATCTGGTCATCCTTGCTGGTGTAGAGCTTCTTGATCGCAGGGATCATTGCGAAGCACCAGCCGCCGTTCTGCATACGCTCGTAGTTCCACGAGCCCTGAAGGAACTGATGACGGAAGCAAACCTTCTTGCGGTCAGCCTTGGTGAGCTGAATCTTGTTCTCTGCCATATGTATCACTCCCCTCCTACTCGTAATCGTTCAGAATGTCGCCGAGCGGGTCACCGGAGCCGCCGCCCATGCCGCCACCCTGCTTGGCCAGATCCTTAAGGCCAAGGTAGATGAGGGCAAGGGAGATGCCGATGAGGCCAAGGGCGATCAGCGTGAGCTGAGGGATGGCAGCAAGGACAAAGCCGAGGATGAAGAACGGCCAGGTCTCCTTGGTGGCCATCATGTTGATGACCATGGCGTAACCGACGGAAGCGACCATGCCGCCGCCGACAGCCATACCGCCGGACAGCCAGTCGGGCATAGCGTTAAGCGCGTTGGTAACAGCCTCGGCCGGGATGATGCACAGAAGTACTGCCGGAATGGCGATACGAAGGCCCTGCATGAGGATAGCAGCGTACTGCCAGCGCTCGATGCCGGAGAAGTCGCCCTTCTCGGCGCAACCGTCCATGGCGTGAGCGATAGCGGTAGCCAGGGTACGGCAGATCATGGTCAGGAACAGACCAGCGACCGACAGCGGGACGGCGACGGCGATAGCGGCGGTAACGGCCTTGGCCGAATCGGTGGCGCCACCATTGAGGGCGAGCACCATGATGATCGAAGAAGCGACCGAGGCCAGAGCGGCGTCAGGCGCGACAGCGGCGCCGACGTTAGCCCAGCCAAGGGCCATCATCTGGAGCGAACCGCCCAGGAGGATGCCCTCCTGAAGGTGACCGGTTACGAGACCGATAAGCGTGCATGCCACGAGCGGCTGATGGAACTGGAACTCATCCAGAACGCCTTCCATACCGGCAAGCAACGCGACAATCGCAACAAGCAGAATAGTGATTGCAGACATGTATCGGACCCTCCTTTACTATGCTTGAGCGGCCAGTTCGGCCTTAGCTTTCTTCAACATGGCGTCGAGATCCTCGGAGGAATCCGAAGGAACCTTGCGGACCTCGAACTTGACGCCCTTGGCCTTGAGGGCCTCGAGAGTCTTGACGTCGTCATCGCCCATAGCGACGGCGTTGGTGACGACGACCTTGCCCTTGGAGTGAGCCATGGAACCGATGTTGACTTCCTTGATGTCGACGCCGGCCTCGATGGCCTTGAGCAGATCCTGCGGGTTCTCAAAGAGCAGCATGGCCTTGGTGTCACCAAAGCGCGTGTCCTTGACGACCTCGGCCATCTTCTTGATGGGCACGACGTTGGCATGGACTCCCGGAGGGGCAGCCTGCTCGATCATGGTCTTGCGGAGCTCGTCGTGAGCAACGCCGTCGGAAACCACGATGATGCGGTTGGGGTTGATCTGCTTGGTCCACGTGGTGGCCACCTGGCCATGAAGCAGACGGGTGTCGATACGGACGTGGGCGATCTTGATGTGCCCATCGCCGATGACCGTTCCCGGAGGGATGGCGCCTGCAGGAGCAGCGGCGGCCGCAGCCGGCTTCTTCTCCTCGGGCTCCAGAGACTCGGGCTTGACGCGCACGCCAGCCTTAGCCTCAGTCACGAGATGTTTTGCGATCGCATGTGCAGTGTTCTTTGCGTCAAAGCGCTGCGAATATGCCTCGATGAGCATAGGCAGGTTGACACCGGTGACGATAGCCCAGGAATCGTGGCCCTCGATGAGCCCGCTGATCTGGTTGAACGGCGTGCCGCCCCACAAATCAACGAGGAAGAGCACCTGCTCCTGGTCTTCGAAGGAAGCGATTGCTTCCTCGACCTTGGCACGGAAGTCGTCGGGGCCCATGCTCGGCTCGAGCGAGACCACGGCAACAGACGGCTGATCGCCAAAGACCATCGAGCCCGTCTGCTTGATTCCAGCTGCCAAGTCCCCGTGGCTAGCAAGAACAATACTTACCATCACATAACCTCCTTTTTGTCTACGTATTTCCTACACGACATGAAAGGAGTATAGCTGTTTGGTTTGTGGAATTATAGCTAAATCCGCAAAAGGCTGGATTATTTGTTTAAACGTATAGGTTTGTTACAAGTTGATTACGTTACTGCTTTTTGACTCATTACACGACAAGGCGTCGCTCATCAAGCCATGCATTTTACAGACACAAGCAGGCTGTTCATTAATATCGATTTTAGGCAAGCGCGAATGCGCTTGTACTGCCGCTATTTTGTTTAAACAGACATGGCTTGACTATTTTCGTGACTTATGGTCTATGAAACCACTCAAAATAGTTGCGGTGGAATAGTTCTTGTTTAAGAGCCAGAAGGCTGGATTTAGCAGGTACCGTCAAGATTCTTTCGCAAATTGATCGAGGCGGCCTCGGCCCCGCCTTGC
>UQJV01000025.1 GCA_900541475.1 uncultured Collinsella sp. | reverse complement strand
GATTCCGCACGAGCCGGAAAGCACTTAATGTGCTTTCCGAGCGAGCTCAGGACCTGACCGAACGAAAAACTAATCCGCGCCGCCCGGCCAGGTCCGACGTGCCACGTTACCGAGCCGCCAAGATAGCGTCGATGAGCGTCAGTACGCCCCCGTCGTTGTTGCTCGGAATACGCCACTTGGCATGCGCGTTCATATGCTCCTCGGCATTGTCCACGATAAAGCTGTGACCGACGCGCTCAAGCATGGGGATGTCGTTGTACGTATCGCCCACGGCAGCGGCGTCGGCGATATCGATGCCCAGGCGCTCGCAGAGATGTGCTACGCCCGACCCCTTGTCGACGCCCAGATTCATAAAGTCGATCCACTCGCGGCCCGCATTGGTGACGTAGAGTTTGTCCGAGAACTCGGGGCTGTAGTCCTCGCGAAACGCTGGCTCGGCATCGTAGGCGGGGAAGAAGATCGAAATCTTGTTGGACTCGATATCAAGGCCCTCAAAGCTATCGACGTAGTTGATCGTGTTGTAGTAGACGCTGATCTCGTCGTGGTACTGATGGTCGCGGGCGAGCACATAGAACTCGTCGTAGCAGCACAAGACGGGAACGGCACGCGGGTCCTCCGAGGCACGGGTGAGCACCTGCTGATACAGCGCCACATCGATGTTGCTCTTATAGATATAGCTGCCGCGATAGATGACGCAGGCTCCGTTGTCGGGACAAAAAGCAAGGCGGTTCTTAATGCTCTCGAACATTTCCTCGAGTTTGGGGGCGGGGCGTCCGCTGGCGGGGCAGAATACAATGCCTGCGTCGGCGAGCTTGTCCAGGCGCTCATCAAGACCCTGCGGCAACACGCGCTTGTCGGTGAGCAGCGTCTTGTCCATGTCGACGGCGAGAATCTTAATGCTTCCGATATTGGTGTCCGATTCGTAAGTTTGCATAAAAGCGCGCCTTTCGTTTCGAAATTGTTTCAGACGTTATAACCATCAACCAGTAACTGAGCGTATTGTCGCAGGAACGGAGCGTATTTGCACCACGCTTCACAAAGTAATGAAAAAACTTTTCAGAAATTTGAATTTGTCGCTTGTGCTGCGGGAACTTTAGCGTAATATAGCGACCATCGAAAACGGAGACGGAAATACAACCGCTTACCGAAGAAAAGGTACCGTTTACGATATTAGAATTGCGCCCGGCGATAGGTGAAAGGAGAGGCAGATGCAGTTCGTAAAGATCATCACCACTGCAGATAATGCCATCCGACGCCAGCGCGCAATTTCCCGACGACGATAACAATCGTCTCTGTTCGTATGGGGTGAAATGCCCCAACAGAGTCATTTTGAGGTCGTTGGGTTTTAGCACGATATAAACGCATGTTTCTAGGGCATGCTGTGCTGCTTTTTGCTATTTAACCTGATATTGCACGGTTTTTGACCTCGAAATGACTTGCAACTGACCGATGTTCTAACTAGCTACCAAGGGCGAAAGGAAACAGCCATGAGCAAGGAAAAAGTCGTTCTCGCATATTCCGGTGGTCTTGATACATCCGTATGTGTCAAGTGGCTCCAGGACGAGAAGAATCTCGATGTCGTTTGTGTCTGCGGCAACGTGGGCCAGGAGGAGACCGGTCTGGACGCCAAGAAGCAGAAGGCCCTCGACCTGGGCGTTCTGGATTGCCAGGTGCTCGATCTGCGCGACGAGTTCTCCGATGAGTTCCTGACTAAGGCTATCGCCGCAAACTCTATGTACGAGAACAAGTATCCGCTGCTCTCCGCCCTGTCCCGCCCGTTGCTCGCCAAGAAGCTTGTCGAGGTCGCTCACGAGTTTGGCGCGACCTACGTCGCTCACGGCTGCACCGGCAAGGGTAACGACCAGGTTCGTTTTGAGGCTGCCGTCAAGGCCCTCGACCCCGAGCTTAAGGTTATCGCCCCGGTTCGCGAGTGGGATCTTAAGTGCCGTCCCGACGAGGTCGCCTATGCTCACGCCCACAACGTGCCGGTTCCCGAGGGTGCCAACGACAACCCCTATTCCATCGACGACAACCTGTGGGGTCGTGCCATTGAGTGCGGCCACCTGGAGGATCCCTGGAACGAGCCGCTCGACGACGCCTGGGTTATGACCAAGAATCCCGAGGACACGCCCGACACCCCGACGTATACCGAGATTGAGTTTGAGGCCGGCAAGCCCGTCGCCGTCGACGGCAAGAAGATGAAGCTCTCCGAGATCATCATCGCACTCAACAAGATCTCGGGCGACAACGGCTTTGGCCGTCTCGACCTGGTCGAGGACCGTCTGGTGGGCCTTAAGAGCCGCGAGTGCTATGAGGTTCCCGGCGCCCTGACGCTCATCACCGCCCACAAGGCACTCGAGGATATCTGCGTCGAGGGCGACCTGCTCAAGACCAAGATTAAGCTCGAGCAGGATTGGGCCACCGCCGTGTACAACGGCCAGTGGTACAGCCCGCTCAAAAACGCGCTCGATGCCTTTATGGCCGACACCCAGAAGTTCGTGACCGGCACCGTCCGTCTGAAGTTCTTTAAGGGCAACTGCCATGTCGTCGGCCGCAAGAGCCCGTTTAGCCTGTATGACTACGGTCTGGCTACCTACGACCGCGACACTACGTTTGACGAGAAGGCCAGCGCCGGCTTTATCGAGATCGATACGCTGTCGCTCAAGACGTGGGCTAAGGTCCAGGGCCCCAGCTCTGCTGCCGCCCAGGCCTAGCGCCTCCTTCCTTTGGTATCCGCGCGGCCCATCCGCGTGATACATAACGGGCGCATGGGGTCCCTGCCTTTCGTTATGCTTGCTGACACTTCTTAACATCGGTGGCCCCTACGTTCCGCCCGCATATATGATGCCGCGTCTGCGGCTGAGTCCGAGCCCCGCCGGGGTTGTCCGGCGGGGCTCCTCCTATCAATTTGACGGCCCTGCGCCTATATATATGGGGAGTATCCATTATGTTCGATGCTATCGCGCATGCTTTACTTGCCCTCGCGCCCGAGTTCGATGCTGCAAAGGTCGAGGACGTTCCTATGAGCCTAAAGGCCTGGATCGATGGTTCGCAGGGCAACATTCGGAGGGAGACGTTGGGCGCCAAGTGCATGGCGCGTCACTTCTTTGCAAATTAGCTATAGGGCCTCGCACATGGTGGGGAATATGCAAAACTAGCGGTTGAGAAATCGCTTCAGCGACAGGGCGCATTGCTT
Source organism: uncultured Collinsella sp. (assembly GCA_900541475.1). Taxonomy (GTDB): domain Bacteria; phylum Actinomycetota; class Coriobacteriia; order Coriobacteriales; family Coriobacteriaceae; genus Collinsella. Next base: position 26,057 of record UQJV01000025.1, on the reverse strand, counting down.
TGGGCGCTTGTTTTGGGATTTGATGAAAGGGGACGGTTCCATGGCTCTTTGGGGCGGTCGTTTTGAGGCGGGCGTGGCCGAGGTCACGCAGGAGTTTGGCGCGTCGTTGCCGGTTGACAAACATCTCTATAAGCAGGATATCGCCGGATCTAAGGCACATGCCAAGATGCTGGCGGCCCAGGGCATTATCAGCGCCGAGGACGAGCAGGCGATTGCCGAGGGCCTGACCGGAATCGAACAGGATATCGATGCCGGCAACTTCACCTTCGATATCAACGACGAGGACATTCATATGTCCATCGAAAGCGAGCTGACGCGTCGTATCGGCGAGGCTGGCAAGCGCTTGCATACTGGGCGTTCGCGCAACGACCAGGTGGCGACCGATACGCGCCTGGGCGTCAAGGCGCTGGCCAAGGAGCTCATGGAGGTCAATCTTGAGCTGCGCCATGTGCTGGTGGATGCGGCCAAGAAGTACGACAAGGTGATTCTGCCGGGCTACACGCATATGCAGCACGCTCAGCCCGTGCTGCTCTCGCATCATCTGCTGGCGTATTCCTGGATGTTCGCGCGCGACTTTACGCGCCTGAAGGCTGCCTTTGACGCCGCCGACAACTGCCCGCTGGGTGCTGCAGCGCTTGCCGGTACGAGCTATCCGCTCGATCGCCAGATGACGGCTGCCGAACTTGGCTTTGCGGGCGTGATTCCCAACTCGCTCGATGCGGTTTCCGACCGTGATTTCCTGCTCGATCTGCATTACGCCGGATCCGTCATGGCGATGCACCTGTCGCGTCTTTCCGAGGAGATCGTGCTGTGGTCGAGCTCCGAATTTGGCTTTATCACGCTTTCAGACTCCTACTCCACCGGCTCGTCTATCATGCCGCAGAAGAAGAATCCCGACTTTGCCGAGCTTGTCCGCGGTAAGAGCGGTCGCGTGTACGGCAACCTGGTGCAGCTGCTGGTAACCATGAAGGGCCTGCCGCTGGCCTATAACAAGGACTTGCAGGAGGACAAGGAGGGCGCGCTCGATACCGCCCACACGCTCATGCAGTGCCTGTCGGTTATGGCCGGTATGATTTCGACTTGGACCGTCAACGAGGATGCCATGGCGCGCGAGTGCGGTGTGGGTCATCTTGCCGCCACCGATGTTGCCGATTACCTGGCCAAGCGTGGCCTGCCGTTCCGTGAGGCGCATGCCGTGGTGGGCCATCTGGTCCTGATGTGTGAGAAGCGCGGCTGCAATCTTGAGGACCTGCCGTTTGAGGTGTTTCAGGAGGCAAGCCCGCTCTTTGAGCGCGATATTACCGAGGCGCTCGACATCCCGTCGATCGTTGCCGCGCGCACGACCGAGGGCGGCACCGCTCCTGCCGCCGTTGCCGTGCAGTTGGGGCGCGCCGAGACGCAGCTTGCGGCCGATGAGGGCGTGTTTGGCTCGTTGACCAAGGTCGTCGAGATGGGCCACGGAGCTAATTAGCTTATTGGATGCGTCTGTCTGGTGCGTTCATCATATCTTGCCTTTACGGGTGCCTGCTACGGTGGGCGCCCGTTTTGTTATAGAGAAGGAAGGAGCTTGTCGAGAACTTCTGTAGGACCTTTGGGCAGGTTGTGAAGGGGGTACGTTCGCGGGTGGCAACCGACCGCCCGCTCTGTTCCATGTGGTTGATGAGCGGTCGGATGGTACTCTAATCGGGCTTCGAAACAGAAGTGACACATATGGAGCGCTTTAATGAATTGCAGCGTTTCAATAAACAGCTTTTTGTTTAACTGCAGCTAAAACTCTGTTACGATGCAGTCCAGGCGGGTGCCGGAATGGGACTTGGGCACGCGCGAACCTACTTGAAAGGCTACCTTATGGCTATCGAGAAGACCTTCATCATGATTAAGCCCGACGCGGTGCGCGATCGCAAGATCGGCGAGATCGTTGCTCGTATTGAGCGTAGCGGCCTTGTCATCGAGCGCATGGAGATGACCACGCTCGAGCGCGCTACCGTCGAGGAGCACTACGCCCATCTGGCCGACAAGCCCTTCTTTGGCGGTCTCTGCGACTTTATGACGAGCGGTCCGGTCGTCAAGATGGTTGTTTCCGGTCTTTCCGCTGTCTCCAAGATGCGCACCCTTATGGGCGCCACCAACCCGCTTGATGCTGCTCCTGGCACCATCCGCGGCGACTTCGCCGTCGATGTCAACGCCAACGTGATCCACGGCTCCGACTGCCTGGAGAACGCCGAGATCGAGATCAAGCGCTTCTTTGGCTAAACCAGCTTTGACTCCTTAAAGCTGTTAGCGTGTGGCTTGGGCGCCGCGGAACTCCATCCGCGGCGTCCTTTTATATTCCAGTAGATTTTTGGGACATGTCTAGAAATCTACTAAAGAGCCCCCGCCTGGAATGTGCGTGCATTCCAGGCGGGGGCTGTCGCTAGCGTATGGCGTTGTAAGTTTTTAGGCCTCGTCGACGACCTTGAGACCGCGGGTCTGGTCGATCTCGTTGAGGAGGTTGACGCGACGCTCGTGGCGGCCGCCCTCGAACTCGGCGTCGAGCCACTCGTCGACGATCATCTTAGCGAGCTCGGAGCCAACGACGCGGGCGCCAAAGGCCAGCACGTTGGTGTTGTTGTGCATACGGGAGAGCTTGGCGCTGAAGGGCTCGGAGCACACGACGGCGCGTACGCCCTCGACCTTATTGGCGGCCAGGCTGATGCCGACGCCGGTACCGCAGATCAGGATACCCAGGTCGACGTCACCGTTGGCCACGGCCTTGCCCACCTTGTAACCGGCGATGGGGTAGTCGAAGCTCTCGGAGGTGTCGGTGCCATAGTTCACGACCTCGCAGCCGCGCTCCTTCAGGTGCTCGGAAATGATGTTCTTGAGCTCGACGGCGGCGTGGTCGTTACCGATACCGATCTTCATGAGTGGTTCCTCTCTGGTCCGTGCGGCGGAATTGCTAAAGGTTTTACCGCGTTCGACTGCATGATAACGCGACTTTTGTGTAAACGCTCGGGCGTTTTTTGGTCAAACGCTTTAGCATGCAACAAGACTAGCTTTTCATGAATGAATGCCGTCAGATTGCGCTTGAACGCCGTCCGTCGGAACCATGGTTGCGGTTTTTGATGCATTGTTATCAAATAAAAGAGCTAACTATTATCGAGAGCCCAGTCCGTTATGTAAGCAGGAGATTCCTATGCCTACCGATTCCATCCGCGATGCCGCTTTTTGCGATGTCTTGAACCGCGAGCTTGTCTGCGCACTTGGCTGCACCGAGCCCATTGCCGTTGCCTATGCAGCGGCGCTGGCGAGCCAGACGCTCGGTTGCGAACCCGATCATATGGATGTTGCCTGCTCAGGCAACATCATCAAGAACGTTAAGAGCGTGACCGTGCCCAACTCGGGCGGCATGCACGGTATTGAGGCCGCGGCCGTGCTGGGCGCCGTGGGCGGTGACGCCAAGAGCGCGCTCGAGGTGCTCGAGAGCGTTAACGATGAAGACCGCGCTCGTGTGGCCGAGCTCCTCGCCGACGCTGGCTACTGCGATGTGTCGCTTGTCGAGGGTGTGCCCAACCTCTACATCAAGGTGACTGCGACGGCCGGGGGCCATACCGCGGTCGTCGAGATTACCGATCACCACACTAATGTCACGTGCCATACGCTCGATGGTATTCCGGTATGCGGCAAGTCGGCGGGGGAGTGCGCCGCCTGCGCCGAGCGCGTGGTGGCCGAGCGTGCGGCAGATAACGCCGATACGCCCATGTCCATTGATTCCATCATCGACTTTATCGAGGACGGTGACATTGAGGGCGCCCGCGCTGCCGTTGAGCGTCAGATTGAGCTGAATGGCGCAATCAGTGCCGAGGGCCTTGCGCACGCTTGGGGCGCCGAGGTGGGCCGTACGCTGCTGGGCGCTCGCGCCGACGACGTCGCCTGCCGTGCCCGTGCGCGTGCGGCCGCAGGCTCCGACGCCCGCATGAACGGCTGCGCGTTGCCGGTCGCTATTGTGTGCGGCTCGGGCAATCAGGGCATTACCTGCGCGCTGCCCGTTATGGAGTATGCCGAGTACCTGCGCTGCGATCATGAGCGACTGGTGCGCGCCGTGATGCTGTCCGATCTTATCGCCGTGCATATCAAGAGCTATATTGGTGCGCTCTCGGCGTTTTGCGGCGCTATTTGCGCTGCGTGCGGTGCCGGTGCCGCGATTACCTGGCTGTGCGGTGGCACGCGCGATCAGATTGGTGCGACGGTCTCCAATACGCTCGGCAATGTGGGCGGCATCGTGTGCGATGGCGCCAAGGCAAGCTGTGCCGCCAAGATTTCCGCTGCCGTTGATGCTGCGATTCTGGGTCACGATATGGCTATGCAGGGCCGCGGCTTCCGCGCCGGCGAGGGCCTGATCCAGGATACCGTCGAGCAAACAATCGCCAGCATGGGCTACGTGGGTCGCGTGGGCATGAAGGATACCGACGTCGAGATCCTCAACATCATGATCGGCAAAACCCAAGTGTGCTAGGACAGTTCGTCGGCTACTTGGTGCTCGTAGAAGGCTTCGACTACGGCGTTAAAGTCGCGGGCGAAGTCTTCCATGGTTCCGCGCCAGGTGGCGAGTCCCGGCTTTCCCTGGCCAACATAGGCAGTTTGGATACCGCAGGCGGGACTGGGGAAGTCGCGCTTGGGGTCGTTGCCTACCATAAGGACCTCGTGCGGCTCGAGCCCCATTGCCTGCAGCTGCTCGAGGTAATAGGTGGCATCGGGCTTGCAGCGGGTGGCATTTCCCATGTGCGTCACGAGCTCAAAGGGGGCGTCGGCCAGGTCGCCCCAGCCCATACGGCACTCAATAGCCCCCTGGGGAAAGCTGGGGTTGGTGAAGAGCGCACAGCGCAGCCCTGCGTCCTGTACGGCCTGGAGTGCGGCGTGTGCGCCCGGCATGGCATGGGCGTTGATGACGTCGTCATTCTTGTACGGAAGAATCTCACGGTCGTAGTAGGTAAACGCCTCGTAGATGAGGGGGTCGGAGAGGCATATGCCACACCTGCGCTCGACCTCGGTCTGGTAAAACTCAAGATTGGTGCGGTTGTCCGTGCCGCTGCGGCGATTGGCGTTGAGGTCGACCAGGATGGTGCCGAGGCGTGCCATCGTGCCACCGCGGCTGCGGCGCCCGATATCCGCGAGCATCGAAGAGACATCCTTAAAATAGCGAAGGATGAACGCGTTGAGGTTGATGCTAAGAAGCGTTTCGTCCATATCGAAAACGACTGCTTTGAGCACGCGGGCACCTTTCTCGAAAAATCGATCTAGAATCGTTGGCTCCGGATACTTTACCCCAAAGCCGAATGCCTGGCTGGTTATCGTCAAGTTGCGGAGACGTGTGTTCATAAGATTACGAAAAAGTCTCCACACGAGTAAAAAATCGCAGTTCACGCTTGAAATCGAACTCATTTCCCCGTAACCTATACGAACGTGATTGCATAAGCGTCACATTAGTATCTGTCGGCTCCCGAGTGTTCCTAAACGTTGTGTGCTTGTCGCACCCTTCTGTAGGTCCTAGCAATCGGGGCCCCGTAGTTCGAAAGGGGTCCACCTTTGAGTGAGATTCAGAACTCGTCCATTTTCTCTCTTGACGATGTCAACGAGGAGGAGATGAACAACCTCATCGACGGTACGATTACCGACTTTGATGAGGGCGATCTCGTTAACGGCACTGTCGTTAAGATCGAGCATGACGAGGTGCTCGTTGACATCGGATTCAAGTCCGAGGGCGTTATCCCGGTCCGCGAGCTGTCCATCCGCAAGGACGCTAACCCTGCAGACATCGTTGCACTCGGTGATCCCATCGAGGCTCTGGTTCTCCAGAAGGAGGACAAGGACGGTCGTCTGGTCCTGTCCAAGAAGCGTGCCGAGTACGAGCGTGCTTGGAACCGCATCGAGGAGAAGTTCAACTCCGGCGAGAACGTCGAGGGCGAGGTTATCGAGGTTGTCAAGGGCGGCCTGATCCTCGACATCGGCCTGCGCGGCTTCCTGCCCGCTTCCCTCGTCGACCTCCGTCGCGTCAAGGACCTCACCTCCTACATGGGCACCCGCATCGAGGCCCGCGTCATCGAGATGGACCGCAACCGCAACAACGTTGTCCTTTCCCGTCGCGTCGTGCTCGAGGAGTCCCGTAAGGCCGAGCGCTCCGAGATCCTGTCCAAGCTCAAGTCTGGCATGCGTCTCCAGGGCACCGTTTCCTCCATCGTCGACTTCGGCGCCTTCGTCGACCTCGGCGGTATCGACGGCCTCATCCACATCTCCGAGCTCTCCTGGAACCACGTCAACCATCCTTCCGAGGTTGTCAAGGTCGGCCAGGAGGTCGAGGTCGAGGTTCTCGACGTCGATCTCAACCGCGAGCGCATCTCCCTGGGTCTCAAGCAGACCACCGAGGATCCGTGGCGCGCACTGGTCAAGAAGTACCCCGTCGGCGCTATCGTCGAGGGCACTGTGACCAAGCTTGTCCCGTTCGGCGCTTTCGTCGACCTGGGCGAGGGCATCGAGGGCCTGGTGCACATCTCCGAGATGGCCAACAAGCACGTCGACCAGCCTTCTCAGGTCACCCACGTTGGGGGCAAGGTTCAGGTCAAGGTCATGGAGATCGACCTCGACCGTCGTCGTATCTCCCTGTCCATGAAGTCTGCTGCTGAGACTCTGGGCGTCGAGATCGAGGTTACCCCGCTGCCTTCCGAGAAGAAGGACGAGGAGACCGACGCCGAGTAAATCGGTTTGACGATCACTTGTTTTAAGGGATCCGTCCGTAATGGACGGGTCCCTTTTTGCATTTGCTGCTGAGGTGCGTGATGCTGCCCGTGCGCAATGCTGCCCGGGTTGTCTGTTTGCTATTGGGTTGTCGGTGCATGAAAAATGCCGACATCCCGCCTCGGGGAGGAGGCGGGAACACACTGAGTAGACGGAGGGGTGCGGAGCGCGGTCGCGTCTCGACTGACGACGTTGCCCATCGACAGGACCATTGTAACGCATGGCGGTTCTTGGTTTATCGTGCGAGCGCTTGTGTTGTGCCGTTGCCTGCGGCAACGGTGTGCTACACTCTTGCACTGCTGAGTGGGCCAGACGGTCGCGCGATGTGCTGCTTGCAGCACGCGTGAGGAAAGTCCGGGCTCCAGAGGGCGGGATGCCGGCTAACGGCCGGGCGGAGTGATCCGACGGAAAGCGCCGCAGAAAAGAAGACTCCCACCTGCGTCGCAAGGCGTAAAGGGAAAAGCTGAAACGGTGGTGTAAGAGACCACCAGCGTCGTGGCAACACGGCGGCTTGGCAAGCCCCATCCGGAGCAAGCGCGAATAGGAACGCTATGGGCCGGCCCGGTCCGCGTTCGGGTAGCGTGCGTGGAGCTGCACGGTAGCGTGCAGACAAGATAAATGACCGTTCACGACAGAACCCGGCTTATCGGCCCACTTGGCACTTTGTTGACGCTGCGAACCCGTCAGCGCGGCAATCTGCCTTTCAAACCTTCGGGCATGACCATAAGGTCAATGCCCTCGGCTTTCAAGGCACCTTGCTCGCGCTGACGGGTTCTCGCTTTCGTTGACGGAATCATCGGCGTTGCCATTCTTTTTACTAGGGTTATCGTATTATTGAGGCTGTTTGTTGCTGCGCTTTATTTTGTTGAGGGGCTTTGTTGGACAGCTATTTTACTCTGCAATCGAATATTGAGGTTTCGGGCGAGTTTGTGGACCGCAAGAGCCGGTTTATTGCCCAGCTGGTCCATATTGAGTCCGAGGACGAGGCGAATGCCTTTATCGAGATGGTTCGCAAGCGTCATTATGACGCTCGACACAATGTTCCCGCGTGGATTTTGGTCGATGGACGCGAGCGCCAGAGCGATGATGGTGAACCGAGCCGCACGAGTGGTATGCCGACGCTCGAGGTGCTGCGCGGTGCGGGGCTCAAAAATGTTTGCTGCGTAGTAACGCGCTATTTTGGTGGCACGCTGTTGGGGCCTGGTGGTTTGGTGCGCGCCTATACCGCGGCGACGCAGGCGGCGGTGGCCGCGGCTCAGGGGGCCGGGCAGATCGTCGAGATGACGAGCGTCGTGCCGGTTGATGTGCATGTGGCCTATCCACAGTATGAGCAGGTGCTTCGCTTGGCGCAGGATTCGGGTGCCAAGGTTTCGGATACCGATTACGCGGATGCTGTGACACTTCACTTGGTGTTTAAAGCGGGGGAGCAAGAGCCGTTTTGCGCTAAGATGCGCGAGCTTATGGCGGGGCGCGAGGAGATTGAGGTCAGCGCTCCCGAGTTTGCTGAGTTCTAACGACGACGGCCGGCGTGCATTTGGATGAATCCCAAGCGCGCCGGCTGTCGTTTTATGTCGCTGCCGTTTACTCGGCGAGCTGCTTTAGTACATCGCAGGCGATTTCGACGGCATCGTCGATGCAACCGGGACAGCTGCGGAGCGGACCCTTGTCCGATCCGATGCCCTTGAGCGTGCCGCAGACGGTCGTCGTGTTCTTCTCGCCAAAGCGCTTGGCAATCTCGCGCGACAGTTTGTAGGTCTGGCCCTTGGCCTTGGGGTTTTCCATGCCATCGCTCATTACAAAGCCCATGATGGCCACGGCGCCCGAGATGGCACCGCAAGTTTCGGTCATGCCGCCCATGCCGGCGCCAAAGCCCTCGGTGAGGGTAAAGGCGACCTGGGGGTCGAGCCCGACGGCGGGCGCGAGCGTGCAGGCGACGGCCTGCGCGCAGTTAAAGCCGCGGGCGTGGTATTCGGCAGCCTGAGCCTGGCAGGTGGCAGTGTTGAGCTGAGTGGTATCAATCTGCTTCATCGGTGTCTCCTTGATTGCGGTGTACCCGCCTATGGTACCCTTGCTGGCGCATTCGCTTATCGAGACCGCAGTGCATATCTCATTGTTTTTCGCCATCGAACACTTTCTTAAGATTTGGGACAAATAAACCTGATTAATTTGTCCCATAACCTATCGGCGGGATGGGTTGAGAGGGGTGCGGGGTAGCGGTATCGTGAACCGAATAAAAACAAAACCCAAGTAAGGGAGTTGGATATGAGCGAGCAGACTATCGGTACCACGTGCGTTCAGGGCGGCTATCATCCGGGCGATGCGGAGCCGCGCCAGGTGCCCATCTACCAGTCCACCACGTGGAAATACGACACGTCCGAGCACATGGGCAAGCTGTTTGACCTGGAGGAGTCGGGCTACTTCTACAGCCGTCTGCAGAATCCCACGTGCGATCTGGTTGCCGCCAAGATCTGCGAGATGGAGGGCGGCACCGCTGCGATGCTCACGAGTTCGGGCATGGCCGCGAACTTCCTCGCGATCTTTAACGTGGCCGGTGCCGGTGATCACGTGGTCGCGAGCTCTGCTATCTACGGCGGTACGTATAACCTGCTCGCCCACACCATGGGCCGCATGGGCGTGGCTTGCACGTTTGTCGCCCCCGACTGCACCGATGAGGAGCTGGAGGCAGCCTTTGAGCCCAATACCAAGCTCGTCTTTGGCGAGACGATTGCCAACCCCGCCCTTGCCGTGCTCGATATTGAGCGCTTTGCCAAGGCCGCGCATGACCACGGCGTGCCGCTGATGGTCGACAACACCTTCCCGACGCCCGTGATGTGCCGTCCCTTTGAGTGGGGCGCCGACATCGTCACGCACTCTACCACCAAGTACATGGATGGGCATGCGGCCTACCTGGGTGGCGTGATCGTCGACCACGGCCAGTTTGACTGGATGGCCCATGCAGACAAGTTCCCGGGTCTCACCACGCCCGACGAGAGCTATCACGGCGTGACTTATGCCGAGAAGTTCGGTCGCGAGGGTGCCTTCATTACCAAGGCAACCGCTCAGCTCATGCGCGACCTTGGCCCCATGCAGAACCCGCAGGCGGCGTTTTTCCTGAATAGCTCGCTCGAGAGCCTGCATGTGCGTATGCCGCGTCATTGTGAGAACGGCCTGGCCGTTGCTAAGTTCCTGCAGAGCCATCCCAAGGTGCGCTTTGTGAGCTATCCGGGCCTGGAGGGCGATAAGTACTATGACCTGGCTCAGAAGTACATGCCCAACGGTACCTGCGGCGTCGTGAGCTTTGGCTTTAACGGTGGTCGCGCGGCGGCCGAGACCTTTATGAAGAGCCTTAAACTTGCCCAGATCGCCACGCATGTGGCTGACGCCCGCACCTGCTGCCTGCATCCTGCTAACGCTACGCATCGCCAGATGAACGATGAGGAGCTCATCGCCTGTGGCATCTCTGCCGACATGGTGCGCCTGTCGTGCGGCCTCGAGGACACGGCCGATCTGATTGCCGACCTTGAGCAGGCGCTCGAGCAGTGCTAGGCTAGCGTTCGCACAAGGCGCCGATGCTGGCAGAAAGCTTCGGCGACCTTTAGTTCCGATTCCGTAGGCGGGGCCCCAATCGCGGCTGTTTGCAGGCGATTGGGGCCCCGTTTTTTGCGTTGGGCCACTCGAAAGGATGGATATGGAGAAAACTGCAGAGCAGCTGCGCCGCGAGCACATTGCCCTTGAGGGCGACACCCATGGCAAGAACAAATGGGCGATTCTGTTTACCGTGCTCATCATGACGTTTATGTCGTGTCTGGATTCGACCGTCGTGACCGTGGCGTTGCCCGTGATGCAAAAGGAGCTGGGCGTGGGCCTCGACCGCATCCAGCTGGTGAGCTCGGTGTACCTGCTTGCGACATGCGTGGCTATGCTGCCGTTTGGCCGTCTGGGCGACGTGCGCGGCAAGGTGGGCGTATTCCAGCTGGGCGTAATCGTTTTTACGGCCGGCTCGCTGCTTTGCGGCCTTTCGAGTTCGCTCGAAGTTCTTATTCTGGCACGCATTGTGCAGGGCGTCGGCTGCGCGGCGGCCATGGCTAACAACATGGGTATCATCACCGAGTCGTTTCCGGCGCGCGAGCGCGGTCGTGCCATGGGTATTCTCGCGACCTTCGTGGCCCTCGGCATGATGTGTGGCCCCGTGCTGGGCGGCATGCTGGTGGCAAGCTTTCCCTGGGAGAGCATCTTCCTCATCAACCTGCCCATTGGCGTCATCTCGTTTATCGTGGGGCTCTATACGCTGCCGCATGTTAAGCCGGAGGCTGACGAGCGCCCCATGTCCCTGATCGAGGCCGCTCGTCGCTGCTTTGCAAATTCGGCCTTCACCATCAACCTCGCCTGCATGCTCATCGTGTTCGTTGGTATTGGCGCATCAGAGTTTATCCTGCCGTTCTATTTTCAGGACGCCCACGGCTTTGGTTCCGACATTTCCGGATTGCTCTTTTTGGCGCTGCCGATGGTGAATGCCTTTATCGGCCCGCTTTCGGGTACGGTTTCGGACCGTGTTGGCTGCGAGGGCCCCACGGCGGTCGGCCTAGGCGTGTACGTATGCGGTCTTTTTGCGGTAAGCACGCTCGACGAGCACTCTTCCATCCCTGTGATCGTGTGTTGCGTCGCGTTTATGTCGTGCGGTACGTCGATTTTCCAGAGCCCCAATAACTCGCTGTATATGGGCTCGGCTCCGCGCGAAGCGCTCGGCTTTGCGGGCAGCCTGGGTAGCCTGGCGCGCTATGCGGGTATGGCAGTGGGCATTACAGCGGCATCGCATATCCTGTATGGGCAGATGAGCGTGGCGATGGGCGAGTCCGTGACCAGTTTCGTTGCAGGCCGTCCGGATGTGTTCCTGTTCGGCTTTCGCTCGGTGTTCTATGTGCTCATGGCTGTGGCCGCTGTGGGTTTTGCGCTCGCCATGGTGCGTTTGGTGAGGATGCGCGCCCGCCATTAGTGTGTTGAGAGACTGTCTGCCACGATTCGCGCCGTCCCAAAAAGACCGGTTTGTGGTGCGATGCGGCTTGTGGGGCGGGCGGGGGTCGGTCCGTGGTAGACTATCGAACAACGTTTATTAATCGCGCGGCATCGTTGCCGCGAGAAGGGGTTGCGCCATGCAGGAGCTTGAGGATCGTATTCGCCATGACGGCATCGTAAAGGCCGGTAACGTCCTTAAGGTTGATGCCTTCCTCAACCACCAGTGCGACGTTGAGCTGTTCGACCACATGGGCGCTGAGTGGGCCCGTCTGTTCAAGGATGTCGAGATCAACAAGATTCTGACGATCGAGGCTTCGGGCATTGGTATGGCTTGCATCGCAGCCCAGCATTTTGGTGGCGTGCCGGTTGTCTTTGCCAAGAAGGCACAGTCCATCAACCTCGACGGCGAGCAGTATGCTACGACCATCTACTCCTTTACCAAGCAGAAGGAGTATCCGGTCATCGTGGGCAAGCGCTTCCTGTCCGAGGGCGACAAGGTCCTGATCATCGACGACTTCTTGGCCAACGGCTGCGCGCTCGAGGGTCTTATCAAGATCTGCGAGGCTGCGGGTGCCGAGGTATCCGGCATTGGCATTGCGGTGGAGAAGGGCTTCCAGGGCGGTGGCGATAAGCTCCGCGAGCGTGGCTTCCGCGTTGAGAGCCTGGCCCGTATCGCCGATATGGACTGCGAGACCGGCGAGATCACCTTCGCCTAAGCGCGCAACACAAGCGATTGGTATGCGATGTGACAAAGGGACTGTCCCTTTGTCACATTTTTTTGTATGAGGGGAGGTATTGATATGGATGAGAACAAGATGGGATGGTGCGAGTATGCGCGCTATGCCGCGATGGCGGCCGAAGAGTTGGCGCGCGATTGCGAGGTACAGGTGTTTCGCGCGACGGGTCCGGGCGGACAAGGCGTGAACACGACGGACTCGGCGGTGCGCATGAAGCACGTGCCCACAGGGATTACCGTGACGGCGCGCGAGAGCCGCAGCCAGTTCCAAAATCGCGCGAGCTGCCTGCGCAAGCTGCACGCCGAGCTCGAGCGACGCGGACGTCCACCGCGTCGACGTGTAAAGACCAAGGTGCCCCAGCGCTCTCGTCAGCGCAGACTCAATGACAAGCACTTCAATGCCATTAAAAAGGCCAACCGACGCAAGCCGGGCAGCGACGAGTAGTCGTTTGTTCCACTGGCCTTGCTAGCGGGTAGGGTGCCAAACTTGGAGGGCGCTGCCGAGGACGTCGACCTCGATGCGCGAGGCGTCAACGGGCTCGCCGTCGGCCTGGATGGGGTAGTCGGGCTCCTCAAAAGTTAGCTCCGCATGGCGGCAGCGGCGCATGCGAACCGGTGGCAACTTGGTATGGTGGCCGTCCTTGGCCGAAAGGAACATAGGCAGGGCTACCGCGCGAGGGACGGGGCCGCAGGCGTAGCAGACGTCGAGCATGCCGTCGCAGGGGTCGGCATCGGGGCAGATGCGATAGCCCGAGCCATAGGTAGGACCAAGCTGAATCGCCATGATGATCGCCCTCTCGCGCTCGGCGGGCGCGCCGTCAAAGCTGACTGTCATGGGGTAGTTGCGGTAGCGCAGGCCAAACTGCTCAAGTCCCGAAAGGGTGTAGAGCGGCGCGCCCGTCAAGCCGGTCTTTTTGCGCAGCTCAGTGGTGCCCAGGCCGATGGCGGCATCGATGCCGACCGAAAGCGTCTGGTCGTAGTACTCAACGGTAGCCTCGCCGCTGCCGCTCGCAGGGCTCCACGAGCGAATGCGCCCGATGTCCTGACGCTGCAGCTCGCAGGTGAGCAGCGCGCCATAATCCTTGCCGGAGAAATCGTTGATGCCGAGCGTCTGGGCAAAATCATTGCCGGAGCCCACGGGCAGGACGGCAAGAGCGGGGCGGGCGTCCTCCTTTTGCGTCATAAGCCCGTTGACGACCTCGTGAATCACGCCGTCGCCGCCGAGTGCGATAACGGTGCGATAGCCCTGAGCCTGTGCGGCCAGCTCCTTGGCGTGTCCCATACGCTCGGTCAACACCAGGTCAAACTGGGATGCGCGTGCAGTCATGTCCAAAAAGCGTTGCAGGCGCTCGGCAACTTCGCGTGCCGCACCCGACTGGGCGGCTGGGTTGGCGATGATGAGCGTGCGACCAAAATCAGTTGCGTGCATGGGGCGACTCCCGGCGTGTGACATGACAGTGCGGTCGCGCTCAGGTCGAATTAGCCCCGATTGTGGCTGCACGGCGATAATTACATCTACTCTATCAGGTCGTTGTGGCGCTCGATAGCATCCGCTACCGTACCTCCCTCATCCACAATAAGCGAGCGGCGCTTGGGTGAGATGATGCGCTGGGCGGGGTACACGCCGCGGTGTCCGCCGGTTAGGTAGCTGATAAAGGCCACGATGACAAAGAACCCGGCGGCCGTGCCGTGGAACAGGTCGATGGCCATCATGCAGGTGGTGATGGGCACGTTGAGGCCGGCGCAGAACACGCCGAGCATGCCGAGAGCCGCCAGAAAACTGGGGTCAAGCCCGGTAAGGCAACCGATCCAGCCACCGAGTGCCGCACCGATGCCAAACAGGGGCGTGACCTCGCCGCCTTGGAAGCCCGCGCCCAGGGTAAGCGCTGTGACGACCAACTTGATGGCTGCGTCCGCCAGGGTGGTGTTGCCTGCAAATCCGGCGCCGGAAAGCCACGTGGAAAGGCCGGCGTAGTCCCAGGCGTCAAGGAGGGCATAGGCGGCCAAAACCACGAGTGCGCCCACGAGTGCGCGAGTAAGGTAATTGGTGATAAAGCGACCGTAAAGGCTTTTGACGGTTCGAACCGACCAGGCAAAGAGGCGTGCCGTCAGACCGAAGATAATTGCGCTGATAACAACGATGACAACCGTCCGCGGTGTCATGTTGGGAACGCTGGCGATGACATTCGCCTCGTACTCGGTTCCCAAGGCAAGTGACGTAAAGTAGCCGGTAAACGAGGCGACGAGGCAGTAGATGCCCGCGGTGTAGTCGATCTTGCCGATAAAGCACATCTCCATGCCAAAGAAAGCTCCAGCAAGGGGCGAGCCGAATACGGCGCCAAAGGCCGACGAGATGCCGGCGAGCATGAGGTCGTGGTGGTCATGTTTTTTGAGGTGGGCGAGGTTCGAGATGTTGCTGGCGATGGTGCCGCCAATCTGCACCGCGGCCCCCTCGCGACCGGCAGATCCGCCCGTTAGGTGCGTGAGCGTGGAGCAGACGAAGGTGAGAACGGCCATGCGCATATGGATGAGGCGTGTGCCCAGAGCGGAGTCGATGACCAGGTTGTTACCGCGTTTGGCGGCAAGGCCGTGGTTTTTGTACACCCATGCGGTGGCAACGCCCACAACGGGAAGCAAGGCGTAGACCCATGCATGGTGCTCGCGATAGTCGGTCGCGATATTCAGCGAGGTCAAAAACGCCCAGGCGGCAACGCCCATGGCGAGCGAGACGATGACGACGAGTGCGAGCAACTTGGCGCTCGCGAGTAGGTTGCGGGCGTTGCGGCGCGTGTCGGCAGCCAAGAGATGCTCGGAGCGGGTGAGCTGATGCCTGCCGGCCATGATGACGTCGTTAAGGGAGAAAAAGCCGCCGTCGTCGAGCGACTGGGAATGATCCTGCGCCTCGTTAGCGCTTTCGGGTTTGTCGGTAAAAGCCATACGTTCCTCTTCTTGATTGCAACACGAGCATTATAGAACGTGCCAAACGTGACAAACCGGCTGGTTGGTTTTGGTTCTGTTTCGCCGTCCGTTACCGACAGGTGTATTCGTGGGCACGGGCCGTGTCGCCGTCGTGCGGCGGGGGATTATACTGAGATAAACATAAAGAATCGGCGCCCGTGATGTGCGCCGTTGCATGCTAGAGGTGTATATGGCAGAGAAACTCATTCCGTTGGAGGACGCACAGGCGATCGTCTTGTCGCACGTGAATCGCACCGAAGTTGTCGAGATTCCCGTGTGGCAGGCTGCCGGTCTTCCCTTGGCAGAGGACGCGGTGGCCGATATCGACATCTCGCCGTTTGCTAACAGCGCTATGGACGGATATGCCGTGCGCTCGGCGGATTTGGCGCAGGGATCTGGCGAGGCGCCGGTGACGCTCGACGTTATCGGACACGAGGCCGCGGGCCATGTGTTTGAGGGCACAATTGGCGCGGGCGAGACGGTCCGCATCATGACGGGCGCACCGGTACCCGAAGGTGCCGATGCCGTGGTGAAGTACGAGATCGTCGATGTGCTCGATGGCGACGGCAACGAGGGTTCGCGTGTGAGGTTCTCGGCGCCTGCCAAGGTAGGGGAGAACGTTCGCTCTGCCGCCGAGGAGGCCCATGCCGGCGATGTTGTGATGCACGCCGGCGAGGTCGTGGCTCCGGCGGGCGCCGGCTTGTTGGCGAGCGCCGGGTATGCGAGCGTGAAGGTCCATGCCGCTCCGCGCGTGGGCATTATCTCGCTGGGCACGGAGCTGGTCGCGCCGAGCGAGCTGCCGGCACGCGGGCAGATTCGCGATTCCAATTCCTCGGCGTTAATGGCCGAGGTGCTCGATGCTGGGGCCGACCCAGTGTTCTACGGCATTGCGCCCGACGACGAGCGGGCGATTGCCGAGCTGGTGCACCGCGCCGCGCAAGAGTGCGATTTTGTCATTACGAGCGGTGGCGCCTCGGCTGGCGACTATGACTACGTGACGGCGCTGGTTCGGCGCGAGGGCGAGGTGCTGTTCGATCGCATTTCGTTGCGTCCCGGCAAAGCCATTACGTTTGGCCTGCTCGGCGGCAAGCCCAATCTGGGGCTTTCGGGCAACCCCGCGGCGGCATACGTGGGCTTTGAGATGCTCGCCCGCCCGGCGATTCGCAAGATGCGCGGCTTTGCCGAGGGTGCGCGTCCCGTGCAGCAGGCGGTTCTTACCCACGGCGTGAAGAAGCGACAGGACCGACGCTTCTATGATCGCGCCACGGTTGCGCGCGATACGCAGACGGGTGAGCTTACGGTCACCGAGGCGCACAGCCAGAACTCGGCGCTGCTCGGAACCATGCAGCGTGCGAACTGCCTGTTGCGCATCAACGAGGGTCCGTGCGATCTTGAGCCGGGCGACGTCGTGGATGTCGTCCGTGTCGATCTGCCCGAGGGCGCCGTGCTGTAGGAGGAATGCTATGGAGTTGAAGATTTCGATCGTGACGTGCTCGGATACGCGCGATCTTGCCCAGGACGAAGCAGGCGCTGTGCTCGAGGAGCTCATCGCGGCGCAGGGCTGGATGGTTGCCTCGCATACGGTGGTGCATGACGATGTTGACGAGATCGGTGCTGCCATTGTGGCTGCGGCCGACGATTGCCAGGCCAACGTGGTCATCACCTGCGGCGGCACGGGGCTTTCGATGCGCGACGTGACGCCCGAGGCGACGCGTGCCGTCTGCGACCGCGATGTGCCGGGTATTGCCGAGGCGATCCGTGCATACTCTATGACCAAGACGCGCCGTGCCATGCTTTCGCGCGCCGTGTGCATGCAGCGTGGGGCTGCGCTTGTCATCAACTTTCCGGGATCCACGAAGGCGGCTCGCGAAAGCTGGGAGGCCGTGAGCGACCAGCTGGAGCACGCGGCCCACATGACGGCGGGCGGTGGACACGCTCGCTAAACTGCTTGCCTGTAGCGGAGTGACCTTATGGGTCGCTCCGCTTTTTTAAGCGGCGACAACGCAAGCGTCTTGCGGCTATCGGTATAAGAAATTATCAAACGATAATTTCTTATCACAAGCATTATTCGCGCTAAAGTATAATTCAATTACAGGATAAAGCCCGCGGCGGGGTGCCCGGGCGTAGCGCTCGAAAGGGTTGAACATGTTCGATATGGTTTCTCGCCGCGGATTCGTCTCGCTTTCTGCTGTCGCCGCTGCCGGCCTTGGCCTTGCTGGCTGCTCGGGCAACAAGGAGCCTGAGTCGGCCGGCTCCGATGCCGGTTCTGCCAAGGCATCTTCCAAGAAGGCCGTCGGGCTGCAGGTGTTCGCCGCCAACTCGCTCGAGAAGGCTCTGCCCGAGGTTCAGAAGCTCTACACCGAGCAGACGGGTACCACCTTTGCCGACACGCAGTTTAAGGCTTCTGGCGACCTTGTCGAGCAGATGCGCGCCGGCGCCGCGGTTGACGTGCTCATCACGGCCTCCAAGGGCACTATGGACGACGCCGAGGTCGCCGAGCTCGTCGACGCCGACACGCGTGAGGACATGTTCGTCAACGACCTCGTGATTATTCGTGCCGAGGGCTCCGACACCAAGGTCGAGGCTATCGCCGACGTCGCGAACCTGGACGGCAAGATTGCCGTCGGCGACGCTAAGACCGTTCCCGCCGGCAAGTATGCCAACCAAGCGCTGGCTTCTGTTGGGCTCTACACCGGTACCGAGGGCGACGACGGCGAGTATGCACCCGAGCTCGCCGACAAGGTGGCTTTGGCCGACAAGGTCGGCACCGCCGCAGCTTACGTCTCTACGGGCGACTGCGTGGCCGGCTTTGTCTACAGCTCCGACATCTTCCGCTACGACGGCATCGAGGAGGCCTTCGTGTGCCCCGAGGATTCGCACAAGCCCATCGTGTATCCGGGTGCTGTTGCCGAGAGCTCCGAGCACGCCGACGAGGCCAAGGCATTTATCGACTTTTGCCTGTCCAACAAGAAGGCCCAGAAGATTTGGGCTAAGTACGGCTTTGAGCTTTCCGAGTAGTGCGGCTTGGCGCGATAATCCCATCGTTTTGTGTTTCACTCCGTCCTTGTATTCGCTTGGAGCTTTTCGTGCTTAATAGATTCCGCATGCTTGTCGCCTGTGCTTTGACCTTCGCGCTTTGCTGGGTGCCGGGATTTGCGTTTGCTGGGGTCGCTGAGGACGGGGCCCAGGTTGCCGCGACCGCTCATGGGCTTTCCTATGGGATCGAGGGTTTTGAGCGGTTGGCCAAGGGGACCGCTCGTGCCATGGAGGGCCAGCCTGAGGGCTACCGGTTTCCCGTTGACGAGGACGTGGACCTTGTAGTGGCGCCTGCTGCCGATCGCGTTGTGGTGTGGATATCGCCCAAGGCGGCCGAGAAATATGGATTGGATCCGCAGGACAACGAGTGCGTATCGGGTCTCAAGGCCCTCGTCTGTGAGCTCGACAGCGCAAACTCCATGGGAGGTGCGCAGCTAGGGGACGTTGATCTTCCTTGGTATGTTACGGCGGAAACAACGTTTGATGCCGGCGGGTATACCTATGGCTTTGATGTGCGTGGTGCGGATGGGGACCGCTATGTGGTGATTGCATCGGCCTCGGGTGATGCTAAGGGCGGCGCGCATTGGCTTGATAGCGCTCAAATGGTAGAAGCATCGTCTGTCGTATTGCGGGATGAGCAGGGGCCCTTGACCTCTCTGGTCTCCTTTTTAGGCGGCATCGACTACCGCCCGTTTTGGGTATCTATCAAAACGAGCGGCCTTGCCCTGGTGATTGCCTTTGCACTGGGCCTGTTTGCCGCGTGGAAGACTATGGGTACCTCGAGTCGCATCAAGGGCCTGCTCGATTCGGTCTTTACGATTCCTATGGTGCTGCCGCCCACGGTCTGCGGCTTTCTGCTCCTCATGCTGTTTGGCCGCTCGACCGGGGTGGGCCAGTGGCTCATCGCGCACGGCATCTCGATCGTCTTTACCTGGCCCGCGGCGGTCATTTCGGCTGTCGTTGTGTCGTTTCCGCTGGTCTACCGCACGGCGCTCGGAGCCTTTGAGAGCCTCGACACGCAAATGCTCGACGCCGCGCGAACCTTGGGATGGTCCGAACGTCGCATCTTTGCCAAGCTCATGATGCCGCTCGGCTGGCCCTCCATCGCCGCCGGCACGGTGCTCGCCTTTGCCCGCGCGATGGGCGAATTTGGCTGCACGCTGTTCTTTGCGGGCAACTACGCCGGCATTACGCAGACCATTCCCATTGCGATTTACTTTGAGTGGATGGGCGGCAATACGTCGGTGGCTCTCTTTTGGGTCGTGGTCGTAATAGCGTTCAGCTTCCTGGTCATCCTATTCATCAACATGTACACGGCGCATTCTCAAAAGTATCGCGAGCGCGGTCTCTCCCGTGCAGAGCGCAAACAGGCCAAAGATCTCGCCGGACAGGGCGATTCGCTCGACCCGGTCGGCGGCGATGCGCTGCGTATCGATCGCGAGGCGTTGGCCGAGCTTATGTGCGATGACACGGTCGCAAAGGGAGGTCGATAAGCCATGTCGCTCGTTTTGGATATTAAGAAACGTTATCCCGGGTTTGCGCTCGATATGCAGCTTGAGGCTGGAGAGGAGCGCGTGGCGCTGCTGGGCGCCTCGGGGTGCGGCAAGAGCTGTACGCTACGCTGCATTGCCGGTGTGGAGACGCCCGACGAGGGCAAGATCGTCGTCAACGGCGTGACCTTTTTTGATTCGGCGGCGGGCATCAACCTATCGCCCCAGGAGCGTAAATGCGCCCTGCTGTTCCAAAACTATCAGCTGTTTCCCAATATGACGGTGGCCGATAACGTGTGCGCCGGCGTACAGGATGCGGGTGACGTCGCTGCACGCAAAAAGCTCGCCGAGCGCTATCTGGGCATTTTTGGTCTGGCCGATTTTGCCGACCGCTATCCCGCACGCCTCTCGGGTGGTCAGCAGCAGCGCGTGGCGCTTGCGCGCATGGTGGCGGCACGCCCGGGCATTTTTATGTTCGACGAGCCCATGAGCGCGCTCGATGCCTACCTTAAGAGCGCGCTCGAGCAGAACATGCTCGACCTGTTCGACGTGTGCAACCGCACCGTGCTCTACGTGAGCCACGATATCGACGAAGCGTGTCGCCTGTGCCAGCGCATTTGCGTGATGCATAACGGGCATGTGGAGGAGATCGGCTCCGTCGAAGATGTGGTCCGCCGGCCGCAAACCTTGGCCGCGCTGCGCTTGACGGGCTGCAAGAACACAAGCCGGGCGTGCAAGATCGGCGACGAAGAAGTTGAGGCTCTCGACTGGGGCATGACCTTTAATGTGGGTCGCGAGGTTCCTGATGATGTGGCGTACCTGGGGATTCGTGCAAGTTACTACCATGTTGACAACCGTGCCGAGCGGGGTCGTAACAGCTACGACTTACACGTGGCCCGGGTGAGCGATTCGCGCTTTGAGCGGCTGGTGCTGTTGGACGTGCCACGTGTCGATGCGCCCACGCGTCTGCAGTGGAAGGTCAACAAGGTGAGCGTGGCTTCCGACGAGCTGCCGCAGGCCGACGAGACCCTGCGCATGCACTTCGATGCCAAGAGAATTCATCTGGTTTGTCGATAAATGTGACAAGGGGACAGTCCCTTTGTCCCTTCTGCTGCGTCGCGTAGGGGTTGCGATACGCCGTCCGCTCTCGGCGCCACCATGCGTATACTGGGAGGAAAAGATTGACCTATGAGAGGAGGGATCGATGGCTGACGATTTCATCAAGCTCACGCAGATGACCGCTGCCTCTGGTTGAGCCGCTAAGTTGGCTCCTGGAGCCCTCGCCCAGGTCCTGGGCGACTTACCCAATGTGCATAACGACAACCTGCTCGTGGGGTTCGATACCTCCGACGATGCGAGCGTCTTTCGCGTTGGCGACAACTTGGGTCTCGTGCAGTCCATCGACTTCTTCCCGCCGATGGTCGATGACCCGTTTCTGTTTGGCCAGATTGCCGCGGCCAACTCGCTGTCGGACATCTACGCTATGGGCGGGCGGCCGAGTCATGCCATGAACCTGCTCTGCATACCCAGCTGCCTGGGTGTTGAGGCTGCTGGCCAGATTCTGGCGGGTGGCGCCGACAAGTGCGTCGAGGCGGGCTGCGCCATCGCGGGTGGCCACACCATCAACGACGACGAGCCCAAGTACGGCCTGTCCGTGAGCGGTTTTGTGCCACTCGACCGCATGCTCGCCAACAGCGGCGCGCGCGTGGGCGATGTTCTGCTGCTGACCAAGGCGATCGGCTCGGGCATCATCACCACGGCCATTAAGGGCGAGCTTATCGAGCAGGATGAGGCCTGTCCGATGTGGAACTCGATGCGCACCCTCAACGAGGCCCCGATTCGCCTGGCCGAGGGACTCGAACTTCACGGCTGTACCGACGTCACGGGCTTTGGCCTGATTGGGCATGCGTGCGAGATGGCCGAGGGCTCGGGCGTGCAGATTGAGCTTGCATCGGGGGCGGTGCCGCTCTTTGACCAGGTGCTCGACATGGCGCGTCTTGGCATTATCCCCGCCGGCGCCTACCGCAACCAGGACTTCTTTGGCCCGCGCGTGGCGGCCGACGATGACCTGGAGCCGGGCATGCTGGATGCGCTGTACGATCCGCAGACCTCGGGTGGCCTGCTCATCGCGGCGCCTGCTTCCGATGTGGATGAGCTTGCGTGCCGTCTGCATAACGAGGATCGTATCGCTGCCGTTATCGGTCGCGTGTTCGAGGTAGCGCCGGGTGGTCCTGCCGTTCGCGTTGTGCGTTAAGAAAAACTGTCTATGCGACCGCCCGTCTATCCGGGCGGTCTCTTTCGAAAGGATGTAGCTATGTCTACTAAGATTGAAGTCAACGCCATGGGCGATGCCTGCCCGCTGCCCGTCGTCAAGACGCTCAAGGCGCTCAAGCAGCTCGATGGTGAGGGCGTTGTCGTGACCTCGGTCGATAACGAGACCGCCGTCAAGAACATCTCCAAGATGGCGCAGGAGAAGGGCTGCACGGCCTCGGTCGAGAAGATCTCGGACGCCGAGTGGCACGTGACCGTCACGACCGCGGGTGCCGTGGCCGTTGCGGACCCCGAGCAGGATGGCGCTGCCTTCTGTGATGCCAGCGCCGGCAAGGGTGGGCTCGTCATTTCCGTCTACACCGACTGCATGGGCCGTGGCGACGACGAGCTGGGCCACAAGCTCATGAAGGCGTTTATCTTTGCCGTGACGCAGCAGGAGGAGCTGCCCGCGACCATGCTGTTCTACAACGGCGGCGCCAAGCTTACCGTCGAGGGCTCGCCGGTGCTCGATGACCTGAAGGGCCTGGCGGAGCAGGGTGTCGAGATTCTCACCTGCGGCACCTGCCTCGATCACTTTGGCATTAAGGATCAGCTCGCGGTGGGTGAGGTCACGAACATGTACGTGATCGTGGAGAAGATGGAGCAGGCCGTGCGCGTCGTGCGCCCGTAGCGTATTGGTTGGAGTTGCCATGAGGGAGAAGCGCCCGGCGCTTGTCATCACGTTTCCCACCACGGCGGCCGCCATGGGCTGCGAGACCCTATGCATCGAGCGCGGCCTTCCCGGGCGAACGATTCCCGTGCCCGGGGAGGTCGCTGCCGGCTGCGGTCTGGCGTGGAAGGCGTTGCCTGCCGATGAGGAACTGCTGCGCGCCGAGCTTGCCGCAGCGGGCATTCCCACCGAGGGCTATACCGTGATTGATATGTGGGAGGTCGTGCGATGATCTATCTGGATAACGCGGCGACGACCATGCACAAGCCGCAGACGGTCATCGATGCCGTGACGCAGGCGATGTGCTCGCTCGGCAATGCCGGGCGCGGCGCCACGTCGGGTGCCCTCGATGCCGCTCGTACGATTCACGCTTGCCGTGCCAAGCTCGCGCGCCTTTTGGGTTGCCCGAGGGCGGACCATGTGTGCTTTACGCCCAACTCCACGGCGGCGCTCAACACCGCCATCAACGGGGTGGTGCGTCCCGGCGACCATGTGGTCACAACGGTGCTCGAGCACAACTCCGTGCTGCGTCCGCTCAACCGCCTGGCGGCAGAGCAGGGTGTGACGGTTGAGCATGCGGGCTGTGATACCAACGGCGTGCTCGACTACGACGAGCTCGAGCGGCTGGTCACGCCCGGTACGCGTGCCGTGGTGGTGACGCATGCCTCTAATGTGACCGGCAACGCGGTCGACATTGCGCGCGTGGCGGCCTTGGCACATGCCGCGGGTGCGCTTGTGATCGTCGATGCCTCGCAGTCTGCCGGTACGGCGCATATCGATATGCGCGCCATGGGGCTCGACGTCGTGTGCTTTACTGGACATAAGGGGCTTATGGGCCCGCAGGGCACCGGTGGCCTGGCCGTGGCGGAGGACGTCGACGTGGCGCCCTGGGCCATGGGAGGCACGGGTGTGCACAGCTTCGATACGTTGCAGCCCATGGAGTGGCCCACGCGCCTTGAGGCGGGCACGCTCAACGGCCACGGCGTAGCGGGCCTTTCCGCAGGCCTTGATTTTATCGAGGCACAGGGTGGAGTTGAAGCGATTGCGACTCACGAACGCGCCCTGGCCGATCGCTTTCTCGCCGGTGTTCGTGAGATTCCGGAAATCAAACTCTACGGTGCCTTCGACCAGTCAGCACGCTCGGCGATCGTCTCGCTCAACGTGGGTAATATCGATTCGGCCGAGATTTCGGATGCGCTCATGCAGGGGTGGGGCATTGCGACGCGCCCCGGTGCCCATTGTGCCCCGCTCATGCACTGTGCGCTGGGAACCGAGCGCCAGGGCGTGGTTCGGTTCTCGTTTGGTTACTTCAACACGGCCGAAGAAGTCGACACGGCTATCGATGCTCTGCGCAATTTAGTCTGCTAAAGCTGCTGGACCGTTTATACTTGCGGGACGGGTCTTTTGCCCGTCCCGTTTTTGTTTTGACTCGAAAGGTGGTCCCATGGCTTCATCCGCTCCGCGCGGTCTGCGCTCCGACCATGTCGTCACCGTCGGCATCGCTCTGTTCTCGATGCTCTTTGGCGCCGGCAACCTCATTATTCCGCCGCTGCTGGCGCTGCAGGCAGGTTCTGCCACGCCGGTCGCCATGCTTGGATTTCTCATTGCCGCCATTGGCCTGCCCGTCATGGGCTTTATCGCCGTGGCGCTTGCCGGAACGGCGCGCGAGCTTGCCGGCCGCGTGCACCCCAAGTTTGGCGAGTTCTTTGTCGCGGCGGTGTATCTGGCTATCGGCCCGTGTCTGGCCATTCCGCGTACGAGCTCCACAGCCTTCGAGATGCTGGTGCCGCTGCTGCCCGAGGGCGTCTCGCATGGCACCGCGCGCTTGGTCTTCGCCGTCGCCTTCTTCGTGGTCGCATTTGCGCTCACGCTGCGTCCCGGCGTCATCACGCGCGTGCTCGGCCGCATTACGGGCCCCGCGCTCATCGCCCTTATCGTGTTGGTCGTGGGCGCAGCCGTGGTTTCGCCGCTGGGCCCTGCTGCCGCGCCGCAGGCTCCCTATAATGCCGGTGCTGCCGTGCAGGGCTTTTTGACCGGCTACCAGACCATGGACCTGCTCGCCTCGCTCGCCTTTGGCATCATCATCGCCGAGACTATCCACGAGCTGGGGGTTACCGATGACAAGCGCGTTGCCTTCGAGATTTCGCGCTCCGGCGTGATCGCCGGTGTGCTCATGGCCATCATCTACTGCGGCCTAGCACTTGCCGGCGCGCAGCTCAGCACCGTGATGCCCGATGCCACCAATGGCGCCGCCATCCTCGCTCGCTCTGCCTCCATGCATTTTGGCCTTGCCGGCACGGTCGTGGTCTTTGCGATCTTCTTCCTCGCCTGCATGAACGTGTGCATCGGCCTCATCAGCTGCTGTTCGCGCTATTTCTGCGAGACGTATGTGGTCAAAGGGGGAGCGGAGGCTTCCGAGGAGGCCATGCGCCGCCCCTTTGCGATTCTCGCCTTTGTGTTCGCGGCGTTTTCGTGCGTGCTTTCCAACGTGGGTCTCGACGTGATCCTCATGTTCTCGGTGCCTATGCTCAACGCCCTGTACCCCGTCGCCATCGTGCTGGTGCTTATGGGTCTGGTGCACGGTTTCTGCGACGCGCATCCGCAGGTGTGGGTCTGGGTCGGCGGCGTTGTCGCTGTCCAGAGCGTGATCACCTCGGTTCGCGATGCGTTCTTTACGGGCGCGTGGCTGCCGTTCGATGCGCTGCCGCTGGCAGACATTGGAGCCGCGTGGGCGCCGGTTGCCGTGGTGGCGTTTGTGATCGGCCTGCTCCACAGCCGGTTTGTTGCACATTCGAGGAGCTAGGGTATCGTC
This sequence comes from uncultured Collinsella sp., assembly GCA_900541475.1. Classification (GTDB taxonomy): domain Bacteria; phylum Actinomycetota; class Coriobacteriia; order Coriobacteriales; family Coriobacteriaceae; genus Collinsella. The sequence continues at coordinate 261 of UQJV01000025.1, read as the reverse complement.
GCTTGCACAGGCGGGGAGTCTCCCCTATAATTTCCTTCGCTTTGGGACACGCAAGGTTTAGACCTTAGCTGCTCAACACCTTCGGGACGTGGCGCAGTTTGGTAGCGCGCCTGCTTTGGGAGCAGGATGTCGCAGGTTCAAATCCTGTCGTCCCGACCATATCTTGCGGGCGTAGTTCAATGGTAGAACCCCAGCCTTCCAAGCTGATGACGCGGGTTCGATTCCCGTCGCCCGCTCCATAAGAATTGTTTTAACGGCTTT
>UQJV01000024.1 GCA_900541475.1 uncultured Collinsella sp. | reverse complement strand
AATCCAAGGGTTATACCCTAAGAGCAAACCACCCCTTTTAGGGGTGGTTTTGATTTGTATCGATGGGGTTTAATAATCGCCGGGCATACTTGCTCTGTCCTCTCGCCGCCTGTATTCATACGTGCGCCGAAAGGTGTGCATGGACAGTCACCCGTGAGGGTAGGGTGGTGGCATAGGACATTTGGAGGGTGAGTCGGCTCGGCTGCCGACCATGCTGCTCCCGGGATGGCACCGACCGCGAACTCTCCCCGTTGGCGTCGCGCATTGCGCGCGGCCCTGCAAGGAGGTCATCATGGGTGCTCCCAAGACCGGTAACGTAAGGAACGTGGTGCTCGTAGGCCAAGGCGGGGTGGGCAAGACTTCACTCGCCGAGGCCATGCTCCACCTTTCCGGCAAGACCGCCCGCCTGGGCGGCCACGACGGCACCAAGCCCACGCTCGACTATGACCCCGAAGAGGTCAAGCGTGCGTTTTCCATCTCGACGACCATTGCGCCGATCGACTGGAAGGGCGCGCGCATCAATGTGCTCGATGCCCCGTGCTACCCCGATTTTATCGGCGACGCCTTTGCCGCGATGAGCGTTTGCGAGACGGCTCTGTTTGTGGTCGATGCCGAGGCCGGCCCGCAGCCTACGACGGTTAAGCTCTGGTATGCCGCCGAGGACCTGCGCCTGGCGCGTGCGGTGTTCGTAAACCGCCTGTCGCGCTCCGAGGCCAGCTTTGCGACCACGATGGACCTGCTGCAAGAGCGCTTTGGCACGCGCCTGGGCGCCGTGACCCTTCCCTGGGGCGAGGGCGAGGACTTTGATGGCATCATCGACCTGGTGCGCATGAAGGCACGCCATTGCAACGGCACCGAAGCCGTTGAGTCGGAGATTCCTGAGGAGTATCGTGCCCAGGCCGAGGAGGCCCATGACCATCTGTGCGAGCTGGTGGCCGAGGCTGACGACGAGCTGATGATGAAGTACTTGGAAGGCGAGGAGACGCTGACGCAGGAGGAGCTTGAAGGCCTGCTGTCGAAGGCGATTGCCGAGCGCATCTTTGTGCCGGTCTTTGCGGGCGATTGCATTAAGGAGCAGGGCGTCAACTCGCTGATGGACGACATCGCGACATACTTCCCAGCGCCGACCGACTATGGCGAGATGCCGCTCATCGACGGTGATTCGCTTAAGATCTCGAGTGACGATGACCGCCCGGTGGCGTTTGTGTTTAAGACCCTGGCCGATCCGCAGCAGGGTCGCATCAGCTTTATCAAGGTGCTGACGGGCACGCTTGAGCCGGGCCTTGAACTGGTCAATGCGCGCACGCGCAAGGGTGAGCGTTTGGCCCACCTGTATGTGATGTGCGGCCGTGACATGACCGAGGTCGGCCACGCTTATGCCGGCGACATCATCGTGGCGCCCAAGCTGGCGGCAGAGACGGGCGATACGCTCTCGATTACCGGCAAGGTCGAGGCTGCGGCGTTTAAGTTCCCCAACTCGCAGTACCGCATCGCCATCGAGGCCGAGAATCGCGGCGACGAAGAGAAGCTCTACACGTTTATCGAGAAGGCCTGCAAGGCCGATCCGACTATGAGCATCGACCGCGACGAGGAGACCGGCCAGACCATCATTTCGGCGGTGGGCGAGGCGCAGGTTTCGGTCCTGCTCAATCGTCTTGAGGATCGCACCAAGGTCGCGGCCAAGAGCGTGCCGATCCGCATCCCGTATCGCGAGACCATTCGCCGTACGGCAAGTGCCCAGGGTCGCCATAAGAAGCAGACCGGCGGCGCCGGCCAGTATGGCGACTGCTGGCTGCGCGTTGAGCCGCTCATTGGGCCCGACGGCACGAGCGATGGCTATGAGTTTGTGGACGAGGTCGTAGGTGGCCGTATCCCGCGCTCGCTCATTCCCGCCGTGGACAAGGGTGTCCAGGAGACCATGAAAGACGGCATCATTGCCGGCTACCCGCTCACGGGCATTCGCGTGGCTGTGTACGACGGCTCGTATCACAGCGTCGACTCCAACGAGATGGCGTTCCGCGCGGCGGCTCGCATCGGCCTGCGCAAGGCGTGCGCCGATGCCGACCCGGTGGTGCTGGAGCCCATCGAGGAAATCACCGTGACTATCCCCGAGAGCTACGCCGGCGCCGTGATGGGCGACATCTCGGCCTCGCGTGGTCGCGTGACGGGCATGGAGACCGATGAGCGCGGAGACACCGTGGTCATTGCCCAGGCGCCGCTGGCCGAGCTGACGGATTATTCGACTCGCCTGCGCTCCATCACGCGCGGCACGGGCGACTTTACCATGAAGCCCGCGGGCTATGAGCAGGTGCCCTATGACGTGCAGGCCAAGCTGGTCGAGCGCTATGAGGAGGGCCGCGCCAAGTAACGCGTGACTTTGCCTGCAACATATATGCCGATGTAAGGGCCGCTCTGGGTAATCCGGGGCGGCCCTTTTTGATCCCTAGGGGACGGAGGAAAACGGATCATTTTAGGTTCGGGGGCAGCTTGGACGGCCCTAGTCCCCCGAGGCCTGGTTGCGGCCGGTGGCATAGTCGATCTGCACATGCGGCTGCAGGTTGTAGCAGTACACGTGGAAGCAGAGGGTCTGGCCGTGGTCCTCGACCGATTGCGCCTCAAGGCGTACGCCACGGCAGACAAGTTCCTCTTCGTTATACATGGGCGTGACGCGGTAGAGCACATGGTTACCCGTATCGCGAATATAGTTGAGAATCTGCTCTTCAAACGGCAGCATGCCCGTTTCGTTGAGATAGCGCGTGCCGGTGAGGAGATTTTTGCGGTTGGCGTTTTCGCCGCAGAGCGACCAGGCGATAAGGTGGCAGCGGTTGTAGAGGCTCTGGCCCGGAATAAAGTCGTAGCGCTGCTGATGCCATCCGGCGGGGTGGATACGCGAGATGTCGCCGCGCTTGCCCTGACCGAGCGACTCGGGGCCCACGCAGGCAAGCGCTTTGCGTGTGCGGCCCAAGCTGTCGAGCTTGGAGAACTTCTTAAAGCAGCCCTCTTCGGTGGCGCGCTCGTATTCATCGAGCGTGAATGACGGCGTGCCGAGCGGGTGCGTGCTGTCGGCGCGCAGGGCAACGTAGGGGTTGCCCGCGTAGTCGGGAATGCTGCTGAGATATACGCCGCGGGCGCGGTCGAGATCGGGGTTTTCGACCTCGTCGATGGGGGTGGCGGCGCCGTCTGTGGAAGCGTCGTTACCGGTGTCGGTCGCGGCGGAATCGGAATCATGGCCAACGTCCTGGCTGTTTTGAGGGTCCGGGGAGCTCGCTGTTCCCGATTCGAGTCGGGCAACCAGGTCTGCCTCGTCGTCGGTGCGGCTGGGACTCTCGTTTTGTTTTTCGGCCAGAGCCGCCGCCTGCTCATCGCTTTGCGGCGACAACAGCTTGGGCGCTCCGTCGAGCGACCCTGTGAACAGCGCAAACCCCAGCACCACGGCGGCGCCGATGGAAAGTACTTGCTTGTAGGCGGACTTGCGCGACATTGAGGCTCCTGGATGGACGGTTGGGAATCTACCAGTCTAGCAGGAGCTAGCAGGGGCCGTTCTGTCGAACAAATACCCAAGATTTGGGGCAAACACAACCTATTAATTTGTCCCGTGGCCTAGATTGAGGTGGGGTCGAGCCAGTTGAACTTGCACTCCGTTTTGGTTGAGAGCGGCTGACAGACAAGGGCGTCCGCATGGGTTGCGGGCGCCCTATTTTTACGGGTAAACGGTCGGAAAAGTCAGGTGAACGGTCAAATCGGAACATTTCAAACGAAATATCATACGGACATCCGAATATACGGACGTTTGTGATAACCTAGTTGTCGATCAAGAACGGCGACCGGCACCCCCTGTGCGGTCGCCACTTGATACATCCAGTGGAGACAACAGGAGGCAAACACTATGTACGTAACCTTGCGCGAAGTTCTGGCAGAGGCTAACCAGCTCAACATGGCCGTTGGTGCTTTCAACACCCATAACCTCGAGATGTGCCCGTCGATTATTCGCGTCGCGGCTCGCCTGCACACCCCCGTGATCATCCAGACCTCCGAGGGCACCGCTAGCTATGTCGGTCACCGCAACCTGGTTGCTGTGTGCAAGTCCATGGCCGAGGAGTACGGCGTCAACGTTGTTCTCCACCTCGACCACGCCAAGAACTTCGACGAGATCCGCAAGGCTCTCGAGGCCGGCTATAGCTCGGTAATGTTTGACGGCTCCGCGCTTCCCTTCAAGGAGAACATCCTTGGTACCAAACGCATCGTCGAGATGGCTCAGGCCCATGGCGCTTCCGTTGAGGCCGAGCTCGGTACCGTCGGCGGTACCGAGGATGGCGTCGCCGTCGCCGATGCCGACGTGCGCTATACCGATCCCGAGCAGGCTGTTGAGTTCATCGAGAAGACCGGCATCGATGCCCTTGCCGTCGCTATCGGCACCAACCATGGTCAGTACAAGTCCAAGACCAACATCTCCTTCGATCAGCTCGAGAAGATCCGCGATGCCGTGAACGGCTTCCCCCTGGTCATCCATGGTGGCACCGGTGTTAAGGACGAGGATGTTCGTCACGTCATCGACCTGGGTATCCGCAAGTTCAATGTTGGCACCGATCTGCTCGTCAACTGGAACAAGACCTCCAAGCAGTGCTATGACGAGCTCAAGGAGAACGCCTCCAACCGCAACATGGTTATGCCTGCTCAGAAGGCCGTCGAAGAGGTTGTCGAGCATCGCATCAGCCTCTTCAAGAATATCGTCGCTTAGGGACGAGGCGCACCGATGCAGATTACGGAGATGCTCAAGCGCGAAAACGTTCGCCTTGTCGATTCTGTCGATTCCTGGCAGGACGCGATCAAGCTCGCCATCGCTCCGCTCAATGAGGGCGGTTACGTCGAGGATCGCTATGCGGATGAGATTATCCGCGCCACCAACGAGATGGGTCCCTACTATGTGCTCACCGAAGACGTCGCGCTGATTCACGGTCGCCCCGAGGACGGCTGCATTAAAGGTCAGCTTGCCGTGACGGTCCTGAAGAAGCCCGTTAAGTTTTCGGAAGACAGCTTTGATGTTCGCCTTTTGGTCGCACTTGCGGCCGAGGATTCTAATTCTCATATCGAGGCTATGCAGGTACTTGCTGGCATCTTTATGGATGAGGACAAGATTGCGCAGATCGTCGCTTCTGATGATGCCGACGAGATTTATCAGGCATTTACGGGTGCGGCGGCGTAAAACAGTGTCGCTTGGTGCGGGCGAGCCTATGTGTTTGCCCGCATCTACCCCGAGGTGGGGCACGTGCCCCCAAAGGAAAGGAAATGAACATGGTCAAGATTTTGTGCTGCTGCGGCAATGGTCTTGGAAGCAGCTTTGCCTGCCAGATGGCTATTGAGCAGGTCATGAAGAAGCTCGGGGTCCAGTGCAAGATGGACCACGACAGCGTATCCAGCGCCGCGGGCGCCTCTAAGGGCTTCGACATGATCGTCGCTGCCGAGAACTTCAAGACGCAGATCGAAAGCTACAACACCGGTCTTCCCTGCGTGTTCCTCAAGCGTCTTGTCGATAAGAAGGAAATCGAGGAAAAGCTGACCCCGGTGCTCAAGGAGATGGGCGTCCTAGAGTAAGGGCCTCTTCGCCTAGATTGATAGAAATGTACATGAGAAAAAGGGGTGTACAACATGGCTGTTCTTGAGTTTATTATCAATAACATCCTGACGCAGGCCGCCGTTGTTATCGGTCTCGTCGCCTGCCTGGGCCTTGTGCTTCAGAAGAAGTCGGCCAACGATGTGTTGCTCGGCACGTTTAAGACGATGCTCGGCTTCCTTGTTCTGGCTGCCGGCTCGAGCGTCATGCAGGGCTCTCTTGCCTACTTTGGCGATATGTTCAACTCCGCCTTCGGCTTCAACGGCATGACCGCCGTCGTCGCTTCCATCGAGGGCATCAACGGTCAGGCAATGACCGACCTCGGCCTTGGCTCCGAGATCGCCATCTGCCTCGCTGGCATCTTCGTGGTGAACATCATTCTCGCTCGTTTCACCAAGTTTAAGTATGTGTTCCTGACTGGCCAGGCCCTTCTGTGGGAGTCCACGCTCTGCGTCGTCTTCGCCTTCTTCTGCGGTCTGCGCGGTATCCCCCTGATCGTCGTCAGCTCCATCGTCGGTGGCGCCTTCGCTACCCTCATGCCTGCCTTCGCTCAGCCCGTTGTCCGCAAGATTACCGAGTCCGATGACATCGCCCTGGGTCACTTCTGCACCTTCGGCTATATGTTCACCGCCCTTATCGCAAGCATCACCAAGAAGCTCGCTGGCGGCAAGGAGTCCAAGTCCACCGAGGACCTCGAGATTCCGCAGTCCCTGTCCTTCCTCCAGGATACCTACGCTGCTGTCGGCCTGGTCATGATCGTTTTCTACCTGGTCGTCGCTGCTTTCGCTGGTCCCGCTGCTGCTGCTGACTACTGCGGCGCCACCAACTTCATGGTCTACGCTTTCCTCCAGGCCATGCAGTTCGTCGTTGGTCTGTACGTCCTGCTCGCCGGCGTCCGCCTGCTGCTCGCCGAGCTCGTCCCCGCCTTCCAGGGCATCTCGATGAAGCTCGTCCCCGATGCGCGCCCCGCTCTGGACTGCCCTGTCCTGTTCACCTATGCCCCTAACGCCGTTATCTTCGGCTTTGTGTTCACCACGCTTGGCTCGCTGATCGGCATGGCTATCACCGGCCTCATGGGTACCCTCGTCATCCCCGGTGTTATGTCCAACTTCTTCGCCGGCGGCACTGCTGGTGTCTTCGGTAACGCCATCGACGGTCGTCGCGGCGCCATCATCGGCTGCATCTTCCACGGCATCTTCATCATGATCCTGCCTGCGCTCCTGTCCCCGATGCTCGCTCAGATTGGCTTCGTGAACATGACCTGCACCGACGTCGACACCGTCGTCACCGGCTTCTTCTTCATGGCCATCAAGTCCATCCTCAGCGTCTTTGGTATCGCATAAGGATTCTTGTAGCGCCTGACGAAGGTCCAAGTCTTTCTTTAAGGGGGGTTGTTCCTGTGCCTGGTCCCCGGCAGGGGAACAACCCCTTTCGTTTATTACTGCTAGTGGAGGTTTCCAATGGGTTTGTTTGGATTTGGCAAGAAAAAGGAGAAGGTGGCCTCCGCTGCAGCCGAGACCGCACCCGTTCTCGATCGAGATGCCGTTCTCGACGCCGTTAAGGCAAAGCGTTCCGAGCTCGAGGGCAAGGAAGGCGTCGCTGCCGCAAACGTTCTAAACGAGATTGGCAAGCTTTATGCCGATGCCAACATGGTCGACGAGGCCGTTGAGGCATACGAGCAAAGCCTGGAAGTCAATCGCACGATGGGCAAGGCGTCTGCGGCACTGGTCAAGCTGTACAACAAGAAGCGTGCGGCTGCCGCCGAAGCGAAAGACGATGAGGCTATCAAGTATTACATGGACAAGGTTACCGAGATGCTTGCTATCTCCAAAGACCAGCTTCGTGGCAAATAATCGGGTAGTAAGAAGGGTTTCCCAGCATGGAGAAGACGCTGATTTTGCTTGCCGGACCTCCGGCTACGGGCAAAACCGATTTGGCAGATCGCATCAAGGCTCGCCATACATCCGAGAGCTTTTTGAGCGTCTCGCTTGACGACGTTAAAGAAGAGTATTGGGATACGTACGGCTTTAACAATGCCGAGGAAAAGGCGCAGGTTGATGCGAACGCTCTTCAGGAGTGGTTCCGTCGCCTCGATGTCGCCATGGCGGATGGGCCGCAGATTATGTGCGATTATCCGTTTTCCGCTAAGCAGCACGACAGGCTCGCCGAGCTGGCAGACAAGCACGGCTACCGTGTGCTCACGATTCGTCTTGTCGCCGATCCCGTTATGATCAGCAAGCGCTACCGTGCTCGCGATCTTAAGCCGACGCGTCATCTTGCGCACATTGTGACGCATTATCACAAGGGCGATGTGCTCGAAGATCGTAGCAAGGGCGACGACCTGGTCGATTTGGATATCCTTGTCGACCGCATCAAAAACCGCGGCTATGATACGTTTGAGCTGGGTCATACCATTGAGCTTGACGTGACCAATGTCGATGCCGTTGACTATCCGGGCTTTTTGGCCAAGGTCGATGAGTATCTGGACGATCCCTCGTCGGTTGCCGCCATTGCCGCCAAGGCGGGGGCAGAGTTTACTGATGAGGACCTCTGCTCGCGCATTGACTACACATTGCTTAAGCCGACGGCGACCTGGGATCAGATTGATGCCGTTTGTGCCGAGGCATTCGAGTACGGTTGTGCCAGCGCATGCATCCCGCCTTCGTATATCGCCCGTGCTCACAAGGCCTATCCCGACCTTGCGCTCACCACGGTCATCGCTTTCCCGCTTGGCTATATGACGAGCGCTGCGAAAGCCGCCGAAGCGGCCGATGCCTACGCCAACGGTGCCTCCGAAATCGACATGGTGATTGACCAGGGCATGGTCAAAGCTCGCGATTACCAGGCCATCGAGGACGATATTCGAGCCGTGCGCGAGGCCGTGCCCAATGCGACGCTCAAGGTCATTGTCGAAACGTGCTATTTGGCGCAGGAAACCAAAAAGCCGATCTGTCATGCCGTCGAGGCTGCCGGCGCAGACTTTATTAAGACGTCTACGGGCTTTGGTACGGCTGGTGCCCAGGTTGAGGATGTCTATCTGTTTGCTCAAGAGTTGGGCGGCCGTGTAAAGGTCAAGGCATCGGGCGGCGTTCGCACGAAAGAAGATCTTGCACTTATGTCCGGCGCCGGTGCCGATCGTATCGGCGCGAGTGCCAGCCCGCGCAAGCTTTTCGGCGCGCGCTAGAGGCAGTCTGGGGCATTCTTTGCATAAAGAATGCCCCAAGATGGTGGTGAGTCGGTGGAGTATGCTCGGCTGGAGTGGAATATACGCGGGCAGCGTTATCGATGTGTGTCTTTTGAGATTATGCAGTTAACATTTGTTAAAAGACAGCACCTGATATCAAGGATTTAGAGAATTAGTCCAGATAGGGGAGGGATGATGACCGATACGTCTGAGCTCGATTTTAGCGGCAAGGAACAGCTGTACTCTCAGCTGTACGATATCTTGTTCCAGGGAATTACGAGCGGTGCCTACAAGATTGGCGATTACATTCCCTCCGAAAGCGATCTTATGAAGCGCTATGACGTTTCGCGTGCAACGGCGCGCAAAGCGATGGAGCTGCTTTCTAATAATGGCTTGATTGAGAAGAAGCGCGGCCGCGGATCCGAGGTTATTGCCAACGTGCCACTTAGCTCGCCTAAGCGTGTCTCGAGCTATATCAAAAAGAATGTGGACGAGTTTGCAGCGCCTCAAAAACGTTTGATTGAGTCTGGCGTTGTAACCATGCCTCAGCACGTTGCCCACGAGCTGGGCTTGGCTGAGGGCACAGAGGCCTTTTGCCTTCGCCGTGTGCGCGTGTCGGGCGATCGCTCATTCTATCTGGAGACGATTTATTACGAAGACGGTTATGTTCCGCATATTGCGGAGCGCGACTTTTCCAAGGAATCGCTTCGCTCTTATCTCAATAACTCGTGCGATATTCGCTGGAGCCGTGTGAGCCAAAAGATTGGAGCTTGCGTTGCTACCGACGAGCAGGCCGAGCTTTTGGGCATCAGCGCCGGTGCTCCGTTGCTTAACATTACGAGGGTTTCTCATGACCAGCAGAATGTGCCCCGTGAGTATGTGGAGTCGTTCTACCGCGCCGACCTCTATCACCTCGAGATCGAACTCGATTAAGGGGTTCTCCGTTCCGCTCTGACGCGGCGGCACTTTTGCAAACAATTCAGTCCGTACATTTCTATATCATCATGTATGTAAGGAGTACATTATGGCAATCAAGGTATTTGCCGACGGTGCCAATCTCGAGGGCATGCTCGACATGGCCGAGAACGGTAACGTTCAGGGCTTTACGACTAACCCATCGCTTATGAAGGCGGGTGGCGTGACCGATTACCGCGAGTTCGCCAAGACCGTGCTCGAGCACATCACCGATGTCTCGGTTTCGTTTGAGGTCTTTGCGGACGATGAGGCGGGCATGGAGGCCGAGGCTCGCGAGATTGCGACTTGGGCTGACAATGTGTATGTCAAGATTCCCGCACTCAATACCAAGGGTGAGTCGACCGCGGCGCTCGTTAAACGTCTTTCCGCCGACGGCATCAAGGTGAATGTTACGACGATCTTTACTCCCGAGCAGGTCGATGAGTTTGTGGACGCTGTCTCCGCTGAGACGCCGTCTATCATCTCTATCTTCGCCGGCCGTATTGCCGATACCGGCGTTGATCCGCTGCCGTTGATGGCTGAGTCTGTCAAAAAGGCCGCGGCAAAGCCGCAGTGTGAGGTGCTCTGGGCGTCTACCCGTGAGCTGCTGAATATCTATCAGGCCGAGTCCGTGGGGTGCCAGATCATTACCGTTCCCAACAGCATCCTGGCCAAGCGCAAGAACGTCGGTAAGGACCTCATGGAGTATTCGCTCGACACCGTTAAGGGTTTCGCGCGTGATATCGAAACGCTTGGATTCCACATCCTGCCGTAACCGGATAAGCCGAGTCGTCCATATCGGTTGATGGCAGAAGGAGTAAGGGTCGTCGTTGCCTGTACGGCGGCGACTCGTAATGCCCCAAGTTGGCAAAGGCTCCTGGCTTTTGTTGACTTGGGGCTTTTGTGTTTCAGGGTGAAATTTCCGTCTGGCACGCCATCTGAAAAATGAAGATCGCAGGTGGTGCCGTCTGTACCTTGGGTATCGCCTACGCGTATATGGCCCAGAAGGCGATTCAGAATGAATGCGCCGCCTGTGGCATTGAGCGCAAGGTTGAGGCCCAGGGTGGCCTGGGTATCGAGAAGGAGCTGACGCAGGAAGACGTTGACTCCGCCGACATCGCGACCGTGCCTATGCCCGCGCTCAAGAAGTGGCTGCACCACCCGCTGACCGATCAAGGTCTCGCCTCCCTCGAAGCTGACTGGAATAGGTCGTCGCGCGGGCTTAAAAGAGTGAATTGCCCCGGCATCGCATCATCCAGTGCCGGGGTTGTTTTCAAGAGAGGAATTCGTATGACCAACCAGGAGCTGGCGAAGGTCGCCAATGAGGTCAGGAAGGGTGTCGTGACTGCGGTTCACGCCGCCAAGTCGGGGCATCCGGGCGGATCGCTTGGCGCCGCCGACATTATGACCTACCTCTACTTTGAGGAAATGGATGTTGACCCGGCGAATCCGAGCCGCGCCGAGCGCGATCGCTTTGTGCTCTCCAAGGGACATTGCGCTCCGGCGCTCTATGCCGTGCTCGCCGAACGCGGGTTCTTTCCCAAGGAGGAGCTCGAGACGCTCCGTCATATCGGCAGCCGCCTGCAGGGCCATCCCAATATGAATGACACGCCGGGCGTCGACATGTCTACCGGATCGCTCGGTCAGGGTATCTCCGCCGCGGTTGGAATGGCACTCGCCGCAAAGCACTGGGGTGACAGCTACCGCGTCTACACGCTGTTGGGCGACGGCGAGTGCGAGGAGGGCCAGGTGTGGGAGGCGGCCATGTTCGCCGGCAACCACGACTTGGATAACCTCGTCGCTATCGTCGATCACAATGGCCTGCAAATTGACGGCAGTATCGACGAAGTTAACTCGGCTATGCCGCTTGCCGACAAGTTCCGCGCCTTTAAGTGGCATGTGATCGAGCTTGCCGACGGTAATGACATGGCGCAGATTGCCGCCGCCTTTGCCGAGGCCCGCAAAGTGAGCGACTCGCCCGTGGCCATTATCGCCGAGACGGTGAAGGGCAAGGGCGTCTCCTTTATGGAAAACCAGGTGGGCTGGCACGGCAAGGCGCCCAACGATGAGCAGTTTGAGCAGGCCATGGCCGAGCTCACGGCAGCAGGGGAGGAGCTCTAATGGCAGACGTCAAGAAAGTCGCCACGCGCGTTAGCTATGGCGAGGCACTTGTCGAGCTGGGCAATGAGCGCGATGACTTTGTGGTTCTCGATGCCGACCTGGCCGCCGCCACGCAGACCGGTAAGTTTAAGGCTGCGCATCCTGAGCGCTTCTACGATGCCGGCATTGCCGAGAGCAACTTGATGGGGCTCGCCGCTGGCATTGCGACCACGGGCCATGTCGCCTTTGCGAGTACCTTTGCCATGTTCGCCGCCGGCCGTGCGTACGAACAAGTGCGTAATTCCATCGGCTATCCGCACCTCAACGTCAAAATTGGCGCCACGCATGCGGGTATCTCGGTCGGTGAAGACGGCGCAACGCATCAGTGCTGCGAGGACATCGCGCTCATGCGCACGATCCCGGGTATGACGGTAATCGTTCCCGCCGATGACATCGAGGCTCGCGCTTGCGTGCGCGCCGCCTATGAGTTTGAGGGACCGGTCTACATGCGCTTCGGCCGCCTGGCAACACCGGTCATCAACGACCGCGAGGACTATGAGTTCAAGATTGGTCGCGGCGTGGTCGTGCGCGAGGGGTCCGATGTGACTATCGTCGCATGCGGCCTCATGGTCGCCGAGGCGCTTGAGGCTGCCGAGGCGCTCGCTGCCGATGGTATTGACGCCGAGGTCATCAACATGCACACGATCAAGCCGCTTGATGAGTGTCTGGTGGTTGCCAGCGCCAAGAAGACCGGTCGCGTGGTCACCGCCGAGGAGCATTCGGTTATCGGTGGTCTTGGCGAGGCCGTGGCTTCGGTGCTCGCGGAGCAGCATCCGGTGCCGATACGACGCGTCGGCGTGCGCGATGTGTACGGCGAGTCCGGCCCTGCGGTCGATTTGCTGCACAAGTACGGTTTGGACGCCGACGGTATCGAAGCTGCGGTCAGGTCTGTGTTGTAAGGAAGACTTCCGCGGGATTGGTATCTGCCAACCAAGGACGATCGGGTATACCGCCGCCTCTCGCGAGCACCGATCCCGTTGAGATCGCGGAGCTCATCAATAGCGGACTCGAAGACTAGAACGGTCATCCCGTTCAACTAATCGATCCTTCTCCAAGGAAAAGGGCCGCGACGCCATATAAGTGTCGCGGCCCTGTTTACGTTTCCCCAGATAAAACCTGCCAAAACAAACCTGTCCCTTTTTGGTAGGTTGTGGGAGCTCGGGTTTGCTTGTCTCGCGTGACGTTGCGTGGAATAATCGAGGCGAACCATCTTAACTGGAATTCATTGCGCTTGCCCTTCGGCTGCGCCTATTTTCGGAGGCATCATGAGGGTCGTTAAGCGCATTAATCACAATGCCGCCTTGCTTGTCAACGATAAGGGAACCGAGCTTGTGGCGCTGGGGAAAGGCATTGGTTTCCCTGACGGCCCCGATGAGGTTTCGCTTGCGCAGATTGAGCGCACGTTTTACAACGTTGATGCACGCTACCTGCCACTTCTTAACGAGATCGATCCCAAGGTAATGGAATTTAGTGCGCAGATTGCCGATGTCGCGCGCACCAACATTTCGCGTGAGCTGTCGGCGAACCTCCCTTTTACGCTTGCCGACCATATCAGTTTTGCCATCAAGCGCTGCCGTGAGCACATGTATGTTCAGATGCCGCTTTCTTGTGACGTTCAGCAACAATATCCCATTGAATTTAAGATTGCGGCGCTTGCCCATGCTGGCATAGAGCGCGAATTCGGTTTATCTATGCCACGCGGGGAGAGGGCAGGCATCGCGCTCTGCATCGTTAACAGCGTTATGGCAAGTTCTAGTAAGGCAAAGTCAAACGACGTCCGCCGCGAGGAACGTCTGATTGAAAAGCTCGTAGCGATTATCGAGAAAGATCTTGCTATCGCCGTTGACCGCGATGCTTTTGACTATGCGCGCTATGACACTCATGTACGCTACTTGTTAGAGCGCGTCCGCACCGGGGAGCCGCTTAATACCGATAATGCGGCGCTCTATCGTCCTCTCTGTGAAGAGCATCCGGCTATAGCGGCTTGTGTTGACAAAATGGCAGAACTTATCGAGGAAACGTATCATGCCTCCATCGTGCCCGAGGAGAAGGTGTATCTCATGCTCCATGTCAATCGGGTCTATGCCGGCAACGTGACGGGCGAGGTGTTAGCCGACAAATAGGCGCTTTCTATACCGTTCGGGGAAGAAAGCCTACCGTTCGCAGGCTTTTGGGCACCATGAGGCCGCCGTTCACATGGCAGAGCTGATAACCTTGGACCACATAAGGTGTTATTCGAGAGCTGAGCTTCCGAAGCGTGACGTAAAGACAGGGCGACCTGTCGATGTCTCGTTTTGGAGCTTTTTGTCTTTACGCCGTTTCCCTCAACAATCGAATATTTCCATGTGGGCGGCAGACCACCGTCCGCTTTGTCTCCTCGCGCGCGCAGCGAGGAAGGAACCGGATCGTTCGAAAGGGAAGATGATATGGCTGACAATAAGAAGATCGCAGCCGATGTGCTCGAGGCGTTGGGTGGCAAAGATAACATCACCTTTGCAGCCCACTGCATGACGCGCCTGCGTTTTAACCTTAAGGATATGGAGTTGCCTGACATTAACGCTGTTAAAAAAGTTAACGGCGTCATCGGCGCTCAAATATCTGGCGGGCAGTTCCAGGTGATTATTGGGCAAAACGTGCCTAAGGTATATGACGAGCTCATCAAGATGAGCGGCTTGGCCAAGCAGGAGAGTATCGACGAGAACCTCGATGCAAGTGGAGTCAAAACACCGCTTACCCCGGCAGCCGTTGGCAATGCGATTCTTAACTACCTCTCGGGCTCCATGGTTCCGATGATTCCATTGCTGCTCGCTTCGGGCATGTTCAAAACCGTTGCCGTCGTACTCGGGCCAACGATGCTCAATCTCATTGCGGATACGAGCGATCTATATGTCCTGCTCAATATGCTCTACAACGTGACGTTCTACTTTATACCAGTCTTCTTGGGCTTTTCGGCCGCCAAGAACATTGGCGCCACGCCTATGTACGGTGCTTTTATGGGCGGTGTGCTTATCGAACCGACGTTTATGCAAATGGCAGCCGAGGGAAAAGCCTTTAGCGTTTACGGCATTCCCTGCGTGCCTGAAAACTATGCACAGACGGTCATCCCCGTTCTGCTCACAGTGGCCTTGATGTCCGTCTTCGAAAAGTTCCTGCGCAAGCATATGCCTGATTCGCTTACTACGGTGTTTACGCCGCTTTGCACGCTTGCTCTGACTGTCCCCTTTGCGCTTTGCCTGCTTGCCCCTCTTGGCTCTTTGTGCGGCAACGGCCTGGCTGCAATCTTTGGGTTCCTCGGCGCCGAGGGTGGCATCGCGGCGATTATTGGTGGAGGCTTGCTTGCAGCAATTTGGTTGCCCATGGTCATTACGGGCATGCATGTCGCGGTCATTATGATTGCCATTGCAAACTTCATGTCGACGGGCTCTGACAGCTTTATTATGGTCGCTGCTACGGTTGCGCTGTGGGCTGCCTATGGAGTGGAGATTGCGACATGGCTCAAACTCCGTAACAAGGAGGAAAAGCGCCTGTGTGCTGGCTATCTTGTCGCCCAGCTCATCGGAGGCGTCGGCGAGCCGTTCATCTATGGCATGCTGTTCCGCTATCGTAAACTGTTCGTTGCCTGCATGGCGGGTTCATTTGTCGCCGGTGCCGGGGCGCTCGCTTTGCATGTGAATGCCTATCTTGCTGGTGCTGCTTCCAACGTGCTCAATATTATGACGTTTGTCGGCGGTGGCAACGAGAACCTGATCTGTGCCGCTATCGCTTCGGCAGCTGGCTTTATCGTAAGCTTTGCCGTTGCCTGGTTCTTTGGCTTTAGCGAGGATGAGCTTGAGAACGGTCCGATTTCCGAGCGCTAGAAAAGCGGTCGCATATAGGTGGTTCGGCTCAAAAAATGCCGCCTATAGATGATTCCGCAGGGCGGTGTGTTTGCTGCCGCCCTGCATATTATGTCGAAGGGGTTGTTACATATGCTTATCAGTGAGGCTATTCAAGCTATCCAGGACTATTGCGGCGGCATCGATGCTTTTACCGGTAAGCCCATCGAGCTTGCGACGACGCGCGACCGGGTGCTTTACGGCAACATCGATCAGCAATGTACCGGAATCGTTACATGCATTTGGGCTACGGCGGAGGTAATTCGCCGTGCCAAGGAGCTTGGCGCCAACCTGATTGTTCCGCACGAGGCGCTGTTCTGGAACCACGGAGACAGCCGTGAGGTGGTCGCAGGGAACGAGACCTTTGAGGCAAAGTGCGCCTTGCTTGACGATTGGGGTGGAGCGGTCTGGCGTTGCCATGACTATATCCACTCGGGCGTTCCGCTCGCCTCGGACGGTTCGATGGTCGACGGCATCTTTTACGGATTTGCGGCCAAGATGGACTGGCTTGGCTCCGCGGTAGACGAGTCATTCATGAGGTACCGCATTGAGCCAACGCCGGCCCGCGATCTTGCGCAGGCGCTCGTACACAAGCTTGGATTAAATGGAACGCGCTTGATCGGCGACGGTGACGCGCTCGTTCGCAATGTCGAGATTCCCATGCACATTATGGGACGAGATAACGACGAGATTGCCCATATCGACTCTGATGACATCGATTGCATTTTGGCCATGGAGTTTATCGACTTTACGGTGAGTGAGTACATCCGCGACGCCGCAATGCTCGGTCAGGGGAAATGCGCCATCCATATGGGTCACTTTAACGGCGAAGAGCCGGGTATGGAATGCATGTCGACATGGTTGCCCGCTGCGCTCGGAGACGCTGGTGCAGGCTTGCCGGTCACCTTTGTGCCCATGGGGGATACTTATCAATACGTACTGGCATAGATGCCCTGGGGCCGCGATGCCATATGGGTGTCGTGGCCCTGTTTGCGTTTCTCCGGATAAAACCTGCCAAAATGAACCTGTCCCTTATTGGCAGGTCTGCGGGTCAATGCCCGCCAAACGAAGTTGCGGTGGAATAGTTCCTGTTTGTGCCCGATTGGCCGCAAAACAGGAACTATTCCACCGCAACTCATCGGGATGCGCTATTGGTTCATGTTGCCGTGGATGTAGGGGGTGACCTCGGGGGAGATATGGCCGCAGCCCAGCTCGCGCAGCGCAGACTCGATGGCGGCAGGCAGCGGGGTCTTGCCCTCGGCATCGACGGCGGTGCCGCCGAGGGCGGCAATCTTGACGACATCTGCGGGTGCGGCCTCGATATGCATGCAGCCGCCGACCAAGCGCGCGCGAACCTGCGCCATACCAAGATCGTGCAGGCAATCCTCGCAGGCGCGAATCAGGTCGACCTTCTCGCGCGTCAGCTCTTCGCCCGTAGGAATGCGTGTGGCAAGGCAGGCACCTGACGGCAGGTTCCAAACGGGATAGCCCCACGCGCGCAGCAGCTCGCGCTCTTCGTCCTTGGTAAAGCCGACTTCCATGAGCGGGGAGCGCACCCCGAGCTCTTCTGCCGCGCGCATGCCAGGGCGGTAGTCACCGCGATCGCTCGCATTGCTGCCGTCGATGACGGTGAAAAAGCCCAGCGATCTGGCGTGGTTGACGATAGCGGTAAAGCCGGCGCGCTTGCAGTGGTAGCAGCGATTGGCATCGTTGCAGGCTACTTGGGGGAGCTGCAGCTGATCGACCGAAAGATTGAGCACGGGGAGCTTAAAATGCACCCCTTCATTGACTTGTCCATCAACGGATCGCTCAAACGAAGCCTGTTCGGGCGTGCCGATGAGCGGCGTGGTGAGGTGAACGAGAAGCGTGCTGGCAGGCATGATGCGGGCGCATACGGCGGCCAAAAAGCTGCTGTCGACGCCACCGGAAAACCCGATAGCCACGCGCCCGTATGCCAAAAGCAGCTGTTCGAGCGCCGATAGCTTGTCTTGAAGCTCCTCTGCGGGTGCCGCGGTGTCTAAAATCATGAAACGATCCTTATCGTTGAGTACTCGGTCGAAAACTATAATCCTAATGCGTTACTTGCCATAAGACTTCTATCTATGTAACGAAAGTGCAATATGCTATATACGTTATATACAAGTTTGTAAAGTGCGGTAGAGTGGCAGTAACACAATCCGGTGAGGGGGCCGATATGATCAAGGCTGTTATTTTTGACATGGACGGAACGCTGGTCGACACCGAGCGTTTGGGGATTAAGGCCTGGAAGGCAGGCGCCGCTGAGCTGGGGCTCGCGATTGATGAAGCGCTGATCCATCAGTTTATCGGCCGCACGCTGCCCGATGTTATGGACATCCTCGATAAGCATTATGGCAGCCACGAAACCACCGAGGCGATCTATCGTCGCCACAAGGAGATTC
Organism: uncultured Collinsella sp.; assembly: GCA_900541475.1. Lineage (GTDB taxonomy): Bacteria > Actinomycetota > Coriobacteriia > Coriobacteriales > Coriobacteriaceae > Collinsella. Next base: position 11,422 of record UQJV01000024.1, on the reverse strand, counting down.
GCGACGAGATGGTCAAGACCGAACTGGAACTTAAGGCCGGCGCCGCCGAGTGTCTAGACGAGCTGCTAGCTGCGGGCTATCACGTGGGCCTAGCGACGTCGTCGCGCCTCGTTACGGCCGAGCGCAACCTTAAGATGGTCGGTCTTTTTGACAAGTTTGAAACGGTAACGTGTGGCGAGGACGTCGTGCACGGCAAGCCCGACCCCGAGATGTATTTGCTCGCCTGCGAGCGCGCGGGCTTTGCTCCCGAGGAATGTGCCGTGGTCGAGGATTCGCGCAACGGCTGCGTCTCGGGCATCACGGCCGGATGCCATGTCTTTGCCGTCCCCGATATCGTGCCGCTGCCGCAGGACGTGGTGGATGGCTGCGAGGCCGTGCTCGATACGTTGTTCGATCTGGCGGCGGCGGTCAAGGCCGTGCGCTAGACAATTGCGGTGTTGAAACGAGCAATTGCCCACGTTTGCGCTCAAGCAAAAGGGGCCCGGCAATGGTCGGGCCCCTTTTGCTTGAGCGGGGACTTAGCATACTTGCGGGCGTGCTATAGATACGCACCGAGGTTGATGGCCGTGGCGTCGGTCTGGCTGCTTGCCTGGGTGCTGGCGCGTTCCAATAGGAACGGACGTACCAGTTCTTGGCGGTTGATGTCCTCGGTTGCCGTGCCCGCGGTGACGGCGCGCGCAGCGGAGCCGATGCGCGCGCGTTTGGCCTTGGCGACGGACTTGTTCTCGATCTGCTCCATGAGGAGCTGTACGCCCTTGCGGCCGATTTCGTAGCCAGGCGGTGCTACCGTGGTGAGCGGGACCGACCCGCTCCATGCAAGTGGGTTGCCGTCGCAGCCGGCTACGCGGACCTGCTCGGGGACGGAGATACCTTTGTCGATCAACGCCGAGATAACGCCCGAGGCCAATACATCGGAAAGGCCGATGACAAAATCGGGACGCTCGTCGGTAGAGCGCTCGGCAATCTGGGCGCCGATGCCGTAACCGTCGGCAGCGGTATTCCATTCTCCGGCGTCAATGACCTCAATTTTGATATCGGGATGCAGGGCGAGGGCCTTGTGAATGCCAAGCACGCGCAGGGTGAGCTGCATGAATGCCGCTCTGCCCACAACGGTGATATGGTGTGCGCCGCGGGCAATGGCGAGCTCGGCGATAATGCGCCCCTGTGCCTCGTTGTCGGCGGCCACGTAGTAACCTGGTTCGGAACAGTGGATGTCCAGATGGACGATCGGCACGGGCATCTTGGTCATATCGGGGTGCCAGTCGGGGGACGCCATGGGCTGAACCATGACGCCGGACATCTGGGTGCCCATAAAGTAGCGCAGGTAATGGTCCTCGAGAATATCGTCGTTATCGGCGTTGGCGATGAGCAGGTCGTAACCGTGCTTGCGGGCCTCGTTATGGGCGCCGCTGGCAATTTGGAGCGAGAAGCCGTGGTCGAGACGGGGGAGGACCAGGCCAAAGGACTTGGTAGTGCCTCCTGCGAGCTGACGGGCGCTTTGGTTGGGCAGGTAGCCAAGGCGATTGATGGTCTCGTTGATGAGTTTGAGGGTCTCGGGGCGCAGCTTTTCGGGATGGTTGAGCGCGTTGGATACCGTGCCCAGCGAAACCCCTGCCTCGCGCGCGACATCGCTGATTTTTACCTTTGCCATAGCGGCCCCTTTGATGCGTTTCAAGTACGAGTCAGATTGTAGCATCGCCCGTTTCCAGGGTGTCAAAACCTACCAATTAGGGACAGGTTTATTTTGGTAGGTTTTATCTGGGCAAACACCGTTGCCAGCGCGACCACCACGAAGGGGACAGGCTCCTTTGTGGCGGTTTGAGCTGCCCGGGCCTTCAATTGTCTCGATCTGTAACATCTGGACGGCAAAACCGGCTCTACCTGTTACAGATCGAGACATAGTGCAGGGGCTGAACCGTAATGTCTCGATCTGTAACACTAAGCCGGCTTCCGGAGCCCCAGATGTTACAGATCGAGATCTTTCGTCGGGACAGGCCACCGCTCCGGTCCAAGCCACAATAAAGGCGCCTGTTCCAATCGCAGTGGTTTGGGCATGTGTACATCGAGTGGTATCTAAGTTGAGATACCACTTCTGGTATATCAGCTTGCGTTTGCGTGAGTACAATACTCGAACGTTATGCGTCTCAGCGCCCATGTGCGTGGACGTTTTGCAGTCACGCGGACGAAGGGATTTATCCTATGTGCGGAATTGTCGGCTACACCGGCTCTGATATTGCAAAGAACATTCTGGTCACAGGCCTTAAGCGTATGGAATATCGCGGTTATGACTCCTCGGGCGTCGCGCTCGAGGTGGGCGAGGGTGCCGCGGCTCACCTCGACGTCATTCGCCGCGTGGGTAAGGTTGCGGGCCTGGAGAGCGAGCTTTCCAACATCGATAGCGACGCCACCTGCGGTATCGGCCATACCCGCTGGGCCACTCACGGCAAGCCTTCGGTCGTTAACGCCCATCCCCACACCAGCTGCGATGGTCGCATCGCCATCGTCCACAACGGCATCATCGAGAACTTCGCCGAGCTGCGCGAAGAGCTGGAGGGCCGCGGCCATCACTTTAAGAGCGAGACCGATACCGAAGTCCTCGCGCACTTGATCGAAGAGGCCTATGCCGAGACGCGCGACCTGATGGCTTCCGTGCGCGAAGCCTGCACCCATGTGGTGGGCGCCTATGGCTTGGCCGCTGTGTGCGCCGACGAGCCTGGCGTAATCGCCGTTGCCCGCAAGGACTCCCCGATTGTGGTCGGCGTGGGCGAGACCGGCTCCTACGTTGCCTCCGACGTGATCGCGCTTATCGATGCCACCCGCGATGTCGTGGTGCTCGAAGACGGTCAGTTTGCCAAGCTCGCGCCTGCGGGCGTCGAGTATACCGACGAGGCCGGCAACGTGATTGAGCCCAAGGTCACCCACATCGATTGGGATCTGGACATGGCCGAAAAGGGTGGCTATCCCGACTTTATGCTCAAGGAGATCCACGAGCAGCCTCGCGTCGTGCGCGATACCCTGGTGGGCCGCATGACCCCCGCCGGTGAGCTCGATATCGATGAGCTGGGCCTGTCCCTCGAGGAGCTCAACGACATCGACCGCGTCTACGTGATCGCCTGTGGCACCAGCTATCACGCCGGCCTCATCGCCAAGAACCTTATTGAGGGCTGGGCTCGCATTCCTACCGAGGTTGAGGCGGCTAGCGAGTTCCGCTATCGCAACCCCATCATCACGCCGACGACTCTCGTCGTTGCCGTGTCCCAGTCGGGCGAGACGGCCGATACCCTTGCCGCCATTCGCGATGCGCGCATCAAGGGCGCCAAGGTCTTTGGTATTACCAACGTGGTGGGCAGCCCCGTGGCGCGCGAAAGCGACGGCGTTATCTACACCAAGGCCAACAAGGAGATCGCAGTCGCCTCGACCAAGAGCTTCATCGGTCAGGTCGTGAGCCTCACGCTTTTGGCCCTGCTGCTGGCGCAGGTGAAGTACCGTTTGACTACCAAGCAGACGCGCATGCTGTTCCGCGAGCTTTCTGATACGGCCGAGCAGATCCAGTGGATCTTGGATACGCAGACCGAGGCCGTGCACGAGGCCGCGCTTGTGTGCAAGGACGCGCAGTCTGCACTGTTCGTGGGTCGCGGCATGGGCGCCGCCATTTCCTACGAGGGCGCGCTCAAGCTCAAGGAGGTCAGCTACCTGCACGCCGAGGCATATGCTGCCGGCGAGATGAAGCATGGCCCCATCGCGCTGATCGATCCGGGCTTCCCTGTCATCGCTGTGGCAACCAAGAGCGCAACGTACGATAAGACGGTGTCGAACCTTATGGAGTGCAAGGCGCGCGGCGCCAAGGTCATCGTCGTTGCTACCGAGGGCGACGAGGAAATCAACAAGATCGCTGACTGCATCATTCGCGTGCCGGCCGTCCGCGACGTGTTCAGCCCCATCACGGCGAGCGTTCCGCTGCAGCTACTCGCCCGCGAGGTTGCCATCCTGCGCGGTTGCGACGTCGACCAGCCTCGAAACCTCGCTAAGAGCGTGACCGTGGAGTAGCGGATGTTCCGGCGTTTTGCCAAACGCCGGAACTGCTCGACGCTGCGCGGTCCGCATTCACGCCAATCTGACGTTCAATTTCGAGGGCGCGACCAGAAGGTCAGCGCCCTCTCATTTCACGTCACCTTGGCGCAAATGCGGCCCGCTCGCTGCTGGTGACTGACATCGAGTGCTCCGTTGTCGAAACGTGCTAACAAGAAGGGCCCGGCTCCGTTGTGTGGCGGAGCCGGGCCTTGCTGCATTTGACCAGATAAAACCTGCCAAAATAAACCTGTCCCTTTTTGGCAGGTTAGCGGAGCTTGCTGGTCTCGAAGTACTTGGGATGTTGGTCCAGGACCTCGGTCTGGTTGCGGAACATCATATGCAGGTGCTTGCTGACCAAAAAGCTCGCCTCGATAGGATCTCGACCGGCGATGGCGCGGCGGATTTGCTTGTGCTCGTTAACAATCTCCTGATTGTCGAGTGTCTGCGTGGCGGCGCGCAGCCAGCGGAAGCGCTCCAGGTCGGCATTGGTCTCTTCGAGCCATGACCACACGGTGCTGCGGCACGCGATGCTAAAAATCATGCGGTGCATGAGGTTGTCGCTTAAAAAGAATCCGATGCGATCCTCTTCGGCCATGGCCTTTTCCTGCAGCGCGATGGCGCGGTCGAGCTGCTCGATGCCTGCCGAGGTGGCACGGGCGCAGCACTCCACAATCACCTGTTTTTCCAAGTGTTCGCGAATATAGCAGGCGCTCTCGGCAAAGGTGAGGTTGATGGGCGAGACATAGGTGCCGCTTTGGGGCACGGTGCGCACTAGACCCTCTTGCGCCAGACGCACCAACGCCTCGCGTACAGGGGTGCGCCCCATATCCAGGTCGTCGCAAAGCTGTTTGACGCCCAGCTTTTCGCCCGGCTTGTAGTCCAGGTAGACGATTTTGCGTCGAATGGTGTGGTAGGACTGGTCCTGTAGACTCGTTTCCTGCTCGCCGACGTGCATCGATTCTTCCATAGCGCCTCGCAACTGTTCTATCAAACTCATATGTCAGTTGTTAATTATGCCGCGAATCAGCTCTCCGCGGTGGGTAATTCGGCTGTTGCCTGAGAACTATTGCGGCATCTTAGTCTGTGTTTGCGCAAGGCTGTGCTCAATGTTGCCGTATCATAAGCCGTCGCACACGTGAAAAAGAAAGAAGGAATCCCATATGCAACTGGCAAATATCGTACGCGAGCGCTGGAAAGGCGTCTTGTTCTGCCTGATCATCGCCATTCCCGCGACGTTGCTCGGCAAACAAATTGAGGTGGTCGGCGGTCCGGTATTTGCCATCCTTTTTGGCATGGTCCTGGCGCTCGTCTTTCCCAAGAATCGTCGCGAACAGCTCGCTGCCGGTGTTACCTATACGTCTAAAAAGGTCTTGCAGTACGCGGTTATCCTGCTTGGATTTGGCATGAACCTCTCCCAGATTCTGTCCAAGGGCGCTCAGTCGCTGCCGATTATCGTGGCGACGATTTCGACCTCGCTTGTCATCGCCTTCGTGCTCTGCCGCGTTATGAACGTGCCGGGCAAGATCGCGACGCTTGTGGGTGTGGGCTCGTCGATTTGCGGCGGTTCGGCCATCGCCGCGACAGCACCCGTCATCGATGCCGACGATCGCGAGATTGCACAGGCTATTTCGGTCATCTTCCTGTTTAACGTTATCGCGGCGCTCGTGTTTCCGACACTCGGCGGCATGCTCGGGCTGACCAATGAGGGCTTTGGCCTGTTTGCCGGCACCGCCATCAACGACACCTCGTCCGTGACGGCTGCGGCGAGCGCCTGGGACAGTATGCATCCCGGCGCCAATGTGCTCGAGAGCGCCACGGTGGTCAAGCTCACCAGGACGCTGGCTATCATTCCCATCACGTTGGTCCTCGCATGCTGGCAGATGCATCTGGCGCGCAAGGCCGGCGGCGACGCCAAAAGCACGTTCTCGCTTAAACGCGCGTTTCCCATGTTCGTGCTGTTCTTTGTGCTGGCGAGCGTGATCACCACGGTGCTTCAGCTTCCCGCGTCTTTTACGGCGCCCATCAAGGAGCTGTCGAAGTTCTTTATTGTGATGGCCATGGCGGCTATTGGCTTTAATACCGATATCGTCGAGCTGGTCAAAAAGGGCGGAAAGCCCATTGCATTGGGCTTTTGCTGCTGGATTGGCATTGCGTGCATGAGCTTGGGAATGCAGCACGTGCTGGGAATCTGGTAGAGAAGTAGCTGATTTGCGTGCTGCGTGCTGGCGAGCGCATCCTCGCGGTGGAGCGATAGGAGCTCTTGCGGGTATGGCTTGTCCGCAGGTTGATAGGTCCCGAAGAGCTCTTATCGCCCCGCCAGGATGGCGATGCGGGGCAATTCATATATTCGCAAGAAGACACCGCAGGCCCTATAGTGTTTGGTGAACATTATCGTTCAATTTTGAAACACTTGAGATGTCGGGGCCCAGATGGGACCGCGGCTGGAGACGGGGCGAACCATGGACAGCGATGCCAAGCTGCAGATTCTGATTGAGGCGTTGTCCGCAGCCGGAGTATCGGTGCTGGCAATCGACGAGCGCGGTGGTGTTGTGATCTCGACTATGAGTGACGCTGCGCTCGAGCAGGATATCGCCGCTTTTGTTTCCGAGCGTCTCGCTCGCGTAGGCGATGGAGCGCGCCTGGTGATGGGACGCGAGGGCGTGCGGTTGAGCTTGACGGTGCGACCGACGGCCGAGGAGCACGGAGCGCTTTGGGTGGTCGTGGCGCATGAGGTGCGCGCCGCCGCGGCGCATGCGGGCATCGAGTGGCTTAATGCCGACGAAGTCGAGGCTCGCTACGAGTCGAGCACGTACGGCATCGTCGAAGACGCGGCAGCGGTCGCTCTCCCCGTACGGGAGAGCTACGCACGCGGGGTGCCCCTTATGCTCGAGGGTGAACTGGGCGCGGGGCAGGATCAGATTGTAAAACGCCTGTACCTGGATGGACCCTATGCTGATCAGCCCTTTGTGTCCGTTGCACTCGATGAGCTAACGGATCGCGGCTGGCGCCATCTGCTCAGAAGTTCCGAATCGCCGCTATTCCAAACGGGGCTGACGCTTTGCGTGGGCGGCTGGCATGCCGTTGGGCCCCAGCGCCTGCGCGAGCTCGTGTCCGCAATGGTCGACACGGCGCTCGCAACTCGTTGCCATGTGGTGTTGACGGCAAACGATATGCCGGGCGGCGGCGAAAGCGACCAGGCTGCCTTTGTGACCGAACGTCTGGCCTGCGCCGTGAGCGTGGCGCCGGCGCTTGCCGAGCAGGGCGGCGTGTCGCATAAAATTACGGGCTATTTGAAGTATCTGGCAGATATGTTTGAAACGGATGCCCCATGGCTGTCCGCCGCTGCGGCAGAGACGCTCGATGCGTACCGTTGGCCCCGCAATTACCTGCAGCTGCGCGAAGTCTCGGAACGACTCTATATATTAGTAGGGGCGGGTACGGTGGAGCGTGCCGTGGCGAAAGAGGTGCTTGCCCAGGAGGACGTTATCAAGACCGCGACTTTTGGCGCCCCGACGCTCGAAAGCGATTTGTATATCTTGCGTCCCCTGGCCGAAACCGAGCGCGATATCGCACGGTTGATCCTGCAGCACCTTCACGGCAACCGGACTCGTGCGGCAGAGGTGCTCGGTATAAGCCGCACGACTTTATGGCGCCTGCTGAAGGACAACGACCGCTGAGCGAGGCGCCGTGACCATGAGTGGCGCGTGTGATACAGTCCAAAGCAGTATTGTTTCGATTGTGTTAAGGCGTGCGGGGGAGTATGGCGGAAACTTCAAAAACGAACCGAACAAAACGAAGTGCGGCGCCGGTCAACCGACGTACGACTTCGCGGACGTGGGGTAAAAGTGCCTCGGGGTTCGACGGCTCGTTCAAGCGCACAAAATATGGCTATCCTTCGGCAAGCGCTCGCTTGGCCATGCAGGCCGAGTCCTCGTTGAGGGGGCGAAGGCGTGTGGTGGGTTCAAAGCTCAAGCACGATGGCACGCTTGGCTATATTAGCCGCGGTGCTGCCCGCCGTAGCGGCCTCAATCCTGCAGGCTGGCATCGTTACGTGCCGATCGTGGTCGTTGCCGCGATAATCGTCATCGCGCTCGCGGCGCTTGGCTATGTAGGTGGCGGCGCGAGTCTGGGCGCGATGCTCAAATCGCCCGAACTTGCGCATGCAGGCATAGAAGTTGTCGAGGGCGCTCAGGCCCAGACGGGCGTCGCGCCCCAGCGCGGCATGGTCGCAGTCGCTGCCACCATTGCCGATGCTCAAAAGGATGAAGGCGGGCAAAAAGCAGAGGGAGCGGTACAAGCGAGCGATGACGGGGCGAATTCGACTCCAAGTCAAACGACATAGACCTGCCGGAACATAAAATCGTTACAGCGAGGTGCCGTTTGGGGGCTATGGGCGAACAAAAATCTGCAACATTGTTTCATGCAGAGCTCTTTGGTCGAAGTTTGCAGAAAAAGGCTATACTACTAGGCACTTGAAAATCCGTAAGCTGCAAGTTGAGGAGTACCTAACATGAAGAAGAGATTCATGGCAGCACTGAGCGTTCTCGCTCTTGCCCTGGCTATACCCGTGGCTGCTTTTGCTGCTCCGAGCCCGGCCAACACCACCACCACCGGCGCCAACAATGTGACCGCGAGCGTCAACAACGCCAACGTCAAGGTTGAGTCCACCACCAAGTACGCCGAGGGCACCCCCGCCAACGCCAACGTGGTCGCCTCCTTCGAGATCACCGAGACCGTCGCGGGTACTGTTTCTGAGTCCAACCCGCTGACCGTCACCTTCACCCTTGGCAAGGCCTACGCCGGCGCCAAGGTTACCGTCTATGTCCAGCACAACGACGGCAGCAAGGATACCCTGAACCTCACTGCCGACAACAACGGCAATGTTACCTTTAAGGTCACCAAGCTCTCCATCTACACTATCGTGGCCGAGAAGACCGCCACTGGTGCCGCTACCACCGACAACGGCGCTAAGTCTCCGACTACCGGCGTGGACACCACCGGTGTCGCCGCCGTGGCTGTTGTTGCCGCCGCTGGTGCCGCCTGCGCCTTTGTTGCTCTTCGCAAGAACAACTAGCACGTATACGGTTTCAACCGTAAGATTTGAGGACCCGTACTTGTGCGGGTCCTTTTTTAACTGATTTGGGATTAAGGAATATCATGGCAGAGCAGCCGTTGGGCAAGCACGTGGGCAACCCGGGCAAAAAGCGTCGCGCCGCAATTCTCAAAGGTGTTATCGCCGTGCTGTTGTTGGTTGCAGTTGGCTGTGGCGGCTACGTGCTCTACATGCACCATCTAGACCAGCAGGGCGCCGAGGAGATGAGCGCGACGGGCAAACCCGCGACCAAGGTCGAGTCTAAGAACGACGAGCTGCCGGATAATCCCATCGATTTTGCTCCACTGATCCAGGAGAACGCCGACATCTACGCTTGGCTCTACATTCCGGGTACCGATATCAATACGCCCTTGCTGCAGAGTTCGGTGGACGACCTGTTCTATCTCAATCACGACAAGGATGGCAAGTACGATCCGTACGGCACCGCCTTTAGCCAGATGGCCAACGCCCGCGATTTTAGTGACCCTGTCACGGTGATCTATGGTCATGTGAACAGGCGCATGTTCCATAACTTACATTATTTTGAGGATGCGGACTTTTTTAACGAGAACACCGAGTTCTTCATCTACACACCCGGTCATATCCTGAAGTACAAGATCGTTTCGGCCTACCAGTACGACAATCGCCACATCCTCAACTCGTTTAACTTTGCCGATCCCGCCGTGCGTCAGGAGTATTTCAATACCGTTTGCAATCCCGACGCGCTCCTTAAAAACGTGCGCGAAGGCGTATCGCTTGATGCAGATAGTAAGATTGTGCAGCTGAGCACCTGCGTGCTCGACAAATCACAGCGCAGCAACTCGCGCTATATCGTTAGCGGTGTTTTAGTTAATGATCAGGAAACCAAGTAGCAATGAACCCACGCGGTAAACACTTTATCGATGCGGCCGACCCCGAAGAAAGCGGCCAGGAGAACACTTCCCAGCAGCAGATTTCCGATGTGGTGGAGCCTGCCGATATGCAGCAGCGCGCCGATGTCGTCTCGGCATCTGACGCGCAAGATGGGGCGCAGAGCAAAGCCGCGGAACAGGCCGAGGCTTCGGCGCAGGTTGCGGATGATGTGCCGCAGCCGGCTGATGAGGCCGAATGGCCTTCGCTCGATGAGACGGCACCGCAACGCCGTCGTCACTCTGAGGAGTCGATTAAGCGCATCAAGCGTCGTCGCCGTATCCGCACGCTCGTGATCGTGCTGCTCGTGATTGGTGCGGTTGCTGCTGCCGGCTGGGGCTTTGTGAATCACAGCGTGAACCAAGGCAAAAAGAAGATTGAGGAAAAGACCGAAAAGGTCATTAAGGCCAAGGGCGACACCATTACCTATAACGGCAAGAAGTATGAGCTCAACAAGCATATGGCCACGGTGGCGTTTATTGGTTTTGATGGACGCGACAACGACGATGGCACCCAGAAGGGTCAGTCCGATACCGTGATGGTTGTGGCACTCAATACCGATACGGGTGAGGCGCGCGGCATTGTTATCCCGCGCGATAGTATGGTTGCCGTGGACACGTATTCCAATGGGTCATTTGCCGGCCAGGTGACCGAGCAACTGTGCCTGCAGTTTGCCTATGGCACCGACGGCGACAATTCCTCGGCTCTGGCGGCCGCCGCCGCTTCGCGTGTGCTCGACAATATTCCGGTCGACTATTACTACACGCTCAACATTGAGGGCGTGGCGCCCATTAACGATTCCATCGGCGGCGTAACGCTGGTACCCACGCAGACTGTGCCGGGCACCTCGGTGGTCGAGGGCCAGGAGACAACACTCTTTGGCAAGATGGCCGAGAAGTACGTGCAGTGGCGCGATACCTCTGTGCTCACGTCCTCGCTCGACCGAACCACGCGTCAGGTGAGTTACCTTCAGGCGTTCGCGGCCAAGGTACTCAACAGCGCCAAGAGCAATCCGGCCGTGCTGATCAACTTGTACCAGACGATGGGCGACTATACATGGACCAACCTGGGTCTCGATGAGTTTAGCTACCTGGCGACTACGATGCTCGAGCACGGCCTGACTTCGTTTGATGTTGTGACGCTGCAGGGAACCATGCAGCAGGGCGACACCTTTGCCGAGTTTTACCTAGACCAAGACAACGTAAAGCAGACGGTCGTCGACACCTTTTACCATTCAGTCGATTAGCTGCCCAAGTGCCAGATGCCAACAGTGGCGCGGTCGATGTCAGTCACCAACAGCGAGCGAGCCGCATTTGCGCCAAGGTGACGTGAAATGAGAGGGCGCTGACC
>UQJV01000023.1 GCA_900541475.1 uncultured Collinsella sp. | reverse complement strand
TATTGAAAAAAGCACGGCGCCGAAACAGCGTCGTGCTTTTATTTTTTTGGAGCGGGCAACGGGACTCGAACCCGCGAGTGTCAGCTTGGGAAGCTGATGCCTTACCACTTGGCGATGCCCGCATATGTGGGGGATAGTATAACGCGGTTGTCTTGTTCTATACAAGGGTGACGATGCTTGTTTTAGCTGTGGAGAATCATCCTGAAAAACAGGCCAATTGTGGAGATGGGGACCTGTACGTTCTTCTATTTACCGTTGTCTACCTGCAGATTTATTCCATTGTCTTTCGTAAGTGCCATTTGTCAGATATCGGGCAAGCGATTGGTCAGGTTCCGGTACTTACCCGCATGAACCTTGGGGGTAGCCTCATCCTACGCACCGCGGCCTCCCCACGCGGCGCACGAGGGATAAGGAGCAGCCATGTCCAACGCACCCACGCACTCTGTCCACAGCGCAATCACAGCAGGATCGCTGCTCCTAGTCCTCTTCCTGCTTTTCGACTGCCTGGCACCGGGAACTGCATTTGCCGTCGATGGCTACGATCAGCTCGGCTTCCGCACTATTAGCGATGATTGTGGACCCTTCTTCATCGGCAAGTATGAAGCTCAAGACGCCTCGATTGCTTACTGCATGAACCAGGAGCGTCCCGGCCCCACCAAGCCGGGCGGCCCATGGCTCAACTTTGATCAAGGCTGGATGTGGCTCGACGACGAGTTCGCGGCAATCGTTTGTCACGGATATCCTACCGCCACGTCGTTTGGCAGTTACCATCTTTCACCCGATCGCGCCCGCGCCGCCACCCAGCTTGCCGTATGGATGCTCAACGGCACTACCCATGTCGACGGCACCTACTCCTACACGACCGCTCAGGGCAAAACCAAGAGTGGGCACTTTACCGCCGACAATGAGGTCGTTGCCGCAGCGCGCTGGCTCCACGACAGCGCCAAGTCGGGAAGCATTAAAGCCGCACCGCATCGCGCGCGGCGCTATTTGGGAACCGTGTCGGGCGGCAGCAAGCGTCAAGACATGCTTTACGTGCTCCCGGCCGTCTCCGTATCCTTCCAAAAACAGTCAGCCAACGCCGCTATCACTAGCGAAAACGATACCTACAGGCTCGATGGCGCGACCTTCGATATCTTTGAGAATGCGGGCGGCATACGCGTCGCCACCATCAAGATGGATGAAAACGGCCGTGCGCAGGCGACACTTTTGCCCAACACGGCATATTATCTGGTCGAAACCAAAGCTCCGGCGGGTTATATCCCCAGGAGTGACCGCATCGCCTTTTCCACCAGCAATGACGGCGGGAATGTCGTCATCGATGAGCAACCCGGTACCATTACCCTGCGCATCGCAAAGGTCGATGCCGCGACAGGGGCAGGTCCTCAAGTCGGCGCGTCACTTGCCGGCGCTGAGTTCACCTGCGTCTCACAGTCTACCCCGGGCTGGACGCACACCCTCACGACGGATGAGGACGGCTGGGCAATACTTACCGACATCCCCCTGGGCACCTTTACCATCTATGAGTCGAGAGCTCCCGAGGGCTATCTGCCCTCCGATGAAACCTGGAGCTACACCATCGGGGCCGACCAGCTCGGAGACGTAGGCGTCGTTGAGCTCGAGCGCCGCATCCCCAACACCCCTATCGCTTTTGACCTTGAGATTTCAAAGTTCAAGGACTACGGCAATAGCGATGGGTCTGGTATAGAGCAGCCGGCGGAAGGCGTGGTCTTTGAAGTGGTAAGCAACACTTCGCAGCAGGTTGTTGGAACGCTGACCACCAATATCTACGGCTTCGCATCGACCAAAGACCAGGCTGGAGCATGGTTTGGCGCAGGAGGGCGCCCCGATGGCGTCAGCGGAACCATACCGTATGACCGTGCCGGCTACACCGTTCGTGAGGTTGCCGGCACCGTGCCCGACGGCTTTAAGCAGGCAGGGGAATGGACCATCACGGCAGAGCAGATCTCGGACGGCGCAGAACTTCAGTACATCGTAGACAACCACGCCCTGTCGACACATCTTCAAATCGTGAAGCGCGATGCTCAGACTGGATCCGCCGTACCACTCGCCGGGTTCACCTTTCAGCTGCTCAATGGCAACCGTGAGCCCATCTCGCAAACATCCTGGCATCCCGCCCATACCGTTATGAATACCTTTACGTCCGATGAAACCGGCACCGTCACCCTACCCGAATCGCTTAACCCGGGCACGTATTACATACGAGAGATTTCCGCCAAGGAACCGTATCTTGTTGGAGAAGATCTGGAGATAACGATTCCCGCCGACATGAACTTAACGCCCGTCGCGGTCGCCTCGTTTAACGACGACGCGGCAACAGGAAGCATCGAGATCGTTAAGAACGATACCGTAGACGGACACGCCCTTGCCGGCGCTGTTTTTGATATCCGCGCCGCGGGCGATATCGTGCGCCCCGACGGCAGCATTGTTGCCCTGGACGGCGAAACCGTCACCACCATCACGACCGACGAGCGGGGATTTGCGTGCGCAAATCATCTTTCACTGGGGTGCGGAACAGTCAACTATGAGGTTATCGAGGCGCAGGCACCCGAAGGATACCTGCTCGACCAAAGCACCCACGCCGTCAAGCTGTCATATACCGACCAGGAAACACCCGTGATCAATGTGCACCTCGACGTTTCTAACGACTACACCAAAATCGACATCTCCAAAGTCGATCTGACGGGCAACCAAGAAGTGGAAGGCGCCAGGCTCTCCCTCCACGATGCTGACGGAACCGAAATTGACGCTTGGACCTCTTCTGACAAGCCGCATCGCATCGAGCATCTTTCACCCGGCACCTACATCCTGCGCGAAATGATGTCCCCGCGCACCTACGACCTCGCTCAAGACATGACGTTTGAAATTAAAGCGACGGGAGAAGTGCAGGCGGCGTCCATGAAGGACACACCCATCGAGGTCGAGGGCAGAGTCGACAAGCGGCAAGAGATCGCCCGCCCTATCGGTAAGGGTCTCGTCGCCAATGGTGATGGCAAAAACCGAGCGGTGACACAATCCGATACGGATGGCTCCTTCTCCTATACGCTCGATGCTAAAAATGAGTCGAGTACCTGGGTTGATGAATTCACCATCACAGACGATCTCGAGTGTGCCAAAGATGGCGCAGCGAAACTTGTTGCCATTGAAACCCCTATTGCCGCCGGAGATTTCGACGGTCTTTGCAACGTGTGGTATCGAACGTCGCCAGCGGGAGGCACCGATACGGGCGAACAGGTCAACGCAACGCTCAGCGACGGGCATGACAACCCCTGGCTCGAAACGGATGAAGTAAAAAATCTCCTAGGCGACGATTTGCGCATAGTCGATTACAGCAATTGGCATCTTTGGAAAGCAGATATTCCAACAACGAAATCAGTCACCCTCGAGGCAAAAGAACTCGCTCTTTTGGGCGGCACCACCATCACAGGCGTTCGTCTTGAGTACGGGGCAGTATCGGCCGATTTCACGACAAGAGACACTGCAGAATCTTGGACCCGCGAGGACCTCAAAAACGAGCATGACGACCTTGATGATGTGAACGCCGTCCTTGACTCGGATATTCACGGCGCCGTCATCCATATGCAGGCCGCATCGTCTTACACACCCCAGACCGCACTCGCCAACAGCGCTCGCGTTGACCTCTGTCGCAATGGCGGCGGTAGCAACCTTGAATCACATGACGAGGATCGCATCATCCAGCGATGCGCCAGACCGCAAGATTTACCTGCAACGGGGTCCCTTCCCATCGTCGCCTGCCTCACCGCCTTCATGACCTCCGGCGCCGCGGCAATCTGGTTTGCCCATCTAAAGCTGGCGTCGAAACGTCGCTGACGCAATAAAAAGAGGCGAGCCCGTCTCCCGGCTCGCCTCTTTTTCGTGCATGGCGAAATGGCTATTCCCCAGATGCAGACCCACCGTCGATGAGCGCTTGTTCGGACTCGGAGATGCCATCGGCTCCCAAACTCTGCTCGTGCTCCACTTCTTCGCTAATCGTGGACTCGGGCGTTGAGCCTTTAACACCCACGATATACGCGGCCCCAAAACCAAGGGCAATGGCGATCAGGGCCAAGATGAGATAGATGGGCCAGTGGCGCTTGATGTACGAAAACACGCAGACTCCTTAGAGGTCAACCTACGAACGACGAATGACCTCGGTCACGACCTCGGACACCGTAGCGATATTTGTCGGATTGACGTTGTGCGGCAGATCGTCCTCGGTGTAAGCGCACGCCAGACGCGGACCGTCAACGCCGGCAATGGTAAGGGCGCGTCGGCTTGCCTCGAGCGCAGCATAGGCGTCGGTCTTGGCATAGGGCATCTCAAATGCACCGCAATCGACATGGAACGACTTGCACACCTTATTGACCAGGTTCATGATGCGTCGGTCACCCTTGAGCAACTGCTGCTCGCCCTCGACCGTCACGACCGAAAGCCTGCCGGCACCAATGGACTCAAGGTTGATAAAGAACACGCCGCGGAGCTTGTCGCGATGTGCGGCCAGGAACGCCTTCATGCCGGCGCCGTCGCAATCGGAAGCGCCTGTAGCCACAAACCAGATGTCGTGGCCAAGCAGCTCGTCATCGCCCATGAAGGCAACGGCAGCGAGCATATCCTCGGCGGAAGCTCCATCGGAAGACGTGGCGCCACCCTTCCAGCCGTCGTCATCATCCTCGAAGTTATCCCACGAGCCGATGCCGCGACCAGACTTTTTGGCGTCGTAATCATCCTCGACGCCAAGCCAATCGCTCATGCTGCCCTGCTCGTTTTTCTTTTTGCGACCAAACAGACCTCCCAAGCCGCGCTTTTGCGGCTTAGCGCTCGAAGCGGCAGGAGCCGAGATGGTCTCAAACGGCTGAACATCCGTGGTGGCCGGCATGGGAGGAACAACCGGAGCCGATGTGGGCTCGGGACCCTGTGCAGTCGCGAAGGGATCGTTGACCTGAGCCGAAGGGTCGGGAAGGTCGAACAGCGAGGTGCGCGAGGCGACATTGGACTGCTGCATCGAAGGCATCGAAGGATCGGGGACCGAGGCCAGCGGAGACGCAGAGGGCATGGGAGCCGGCGCGGATGCCGGGTCGGGAACGTTCATGTTCGGGCGCGGCGACGCCTGAGACGAAATCTGAGCCATCAGAGCATCGACCGTCTCGGTCTGCGACGGAACAGCGTTGGCAACCGTGGCGCCAGGATCGCTCGGCGCGGGCATGGTAAAGATCTGCGTAGAGTAGGGCCTCGACTCATCCGTCTGCGGAGCTTCGGGGGCCACGGGCTCAGGCTCTTGCTCGGAGCTGTCCGCAGCGACCTGTTCCGCCGCGGATTGATTCTCGACCGTATCGGGCGCAGCAGGCTCGTCCTCGACAGGAGCGGAAAGGGACTCGGCGATAGCGGTGCCCTGCTTCTCAAACGTCATCGTGGTATCGAACGACACAGTACTGTCGATCGGCTGTTGGGTTTCGAAGGTCGTCGTCTCCTCGGCAGCATCCGCAGACGAAAGCCGCGGCGCCTCGAAAGACGTCGTGGCGTCGGCAACATCAACGGATACCGGCTGTTCAGCGTCGTTTTGCTCAAATTCCTGTGCCGCGCGCTCACGCTCGGCCTCGGCCGCCTGTTGTTGGGCCACAGCCTCGCGCTCGGCCGCCTCGCGAGCAACAGCGCGCTTTTCCTCAAAGTCGTCGACGAGCTTCTTGCCCTTTTCGAATGCCCCCTTAAAGAAATGGGAGGCACTGGCACCGAACGAAGAAAACGCGGAAGCGATGTCGGCATGGTGCGTCGTCACCGGAAGCTCGGCAGAGAAATCGGTGTCGCTCTCATAGGACACGCGCTGCGGATATGCATCGTAATCGTCCTCGGTATTATCGAGCTCCTCGGGCGCCGGGGCAGGCGCCATGACGTCCAGACCGGCTGCGGAATCGATAGTGGGCTCTGCGTCGGTCTCCGCCTCGATGCCGTTGGCATCATCGGGCTGAGCAGCCACGACCGGATTGGGCTGGGGCACAGGCTCAAACGTCGGCTCCTCGCCCTCTTCGTAATCGAGTGTGCAGGACTCGGGGAGCATGCCCAGGGCACGGATGGCATCCGAACCAAATCGGATGTTGCCGGCGGCATTGCGATAAAGCTTGGGCTCGGGCTCGGCCTGCTCAGCCGCGGCAGGCTCCTCTGTTGACTCGGCAGCGGACTCGTCCGCGGCGGGCTCTTCGGCTGGAACATCTTGGACCTGAGCCTCGGGTGCGATGATGCCAATCGAGGTCTCGTCAGCAGGGGCACCTTCGAATTCCTCAATTTGCTCATTAAAAGCCTCGCCCTGCTCGCCCTCGGGAGCGACCGGCTGGCCAAACTCGTCCTCGGTATAGGAAGGCTCTTCGTATTCGACAGTATTGCCGTAATCGTTTCGCTGCTGGGCCGCGGCATACTCGGCCGCCGCACGCGCAATCTCCTCGGCACGACGCTTCTGCTCGCCAAAATACGTGTCAAACGGAATATCGTCAGGGAACTCGTTCTCGCCCTGATAGGGGGCGACGTTATCCATGACACCCAGCATGGCGGCAACAGACGACTTGTTGCAAACCGAGCCGGACGTATAGGGAAGGATAAAACGATTGGAAATGATATTGGCGGCATTGGCGAGAGCCACAAGAGAGGCAAGGATCGCAACAATCCACAGCAGGACCTTCAACGCACCGGGAAGCGGCAAGATGCGCAGGATGGCAATAGCCGCGGGAGCAATCGTGGCAATCGGGAGCAACTTGGCGATCAGTGCTCGATACGGCGCATAGGGCTCACGAGCGAGCAGTTCGGCGCGCGGGGAGTCATAGTGCGCGACGACGACAACCGGGCGATTGCGCGGAGAGGCAAGCGGGCCCGACGCCTTGTGGTAGGCAATGACGTTTTGGCTCACGCCCGTCTTACCCAGGCGCGAGATCACGGGACGACCGGTTCGCTCGAGCACATAGAGCACGGCTCCGACAACGGCCAACAGGGTGCCGACTAAACCGATACCGCCGCCAATGCCCATAAGTAGGGCACCAGCAAATGTCAGAATGCCCGTAACGGCAAACGCCATCCTGCTCGGCGCGGGAGCATTAAACTCCTGCACCTCGGGATCAAAGCCGTGGTTGCGGAAAATTTGAGCGATATCTTCGGCAGCCAAGCGCTCTTCTTCGCTGCACGCCGGCGTAATGCCGGTGTTCTGCAGCAGGTGGTTAATATAGTTCTGGGTGTTCGCCATGTGCGCTCCACATCCATAATCCGACAAATAGGCCCAATGTATGCACATTAGAACCGTATATAGTCGAAAGTATACCCCGAGCGAGCGCAAACGACCGAATTCGGGCCATCTTAACGCCGCGAGCGGACAAGGATATAGCCTAATCTCCATATCGGACTAAAATCATGGCATCAAACACCTTCCCATGCGAGGATTCTATGATGGCAAGCGCTACAACCGGAACAAATAAAAAGGGGGTGCCGGGGCCTGGTTTCGACAAGACCGCCCAGCGCATCCTCAATCTGTTCTTTGTCCTTAACAGCTCTCCCGAGCCATTGACCACAGAGCAAATCGTCCTGGATTCCGACCTTGGCTACGGGTCGGGCAATATCGACTCGGACAAGCGCAAGTTTCGCCGCGATCGCGAAAAACTCCTCGAACGCGGAATCACGATCAAGGAAGTCCGCGCAGCGGGCGCTCAAGAAACCGAAGAAAGCGCGTGGACCATCGATCGCGAGCACACGTTTGCGGCCGGCGGCCTCATCACTGCAGACGACGCGGACATCTTGCTCGACGCTATCGACCAGACCCTTGCGACCGGCTCGGCCGCGTTTGCCACGCCGCTTGCAGACATACGCTCCAAGATCGCCTACCTCACCGGCGCATCGACCGCAGAAGAGCCTCCCGCCCGTCGCTCGCCCGCCGTCGATGCGGTGTGGAGCGCTTTTGCCGAACGCTGCGCGCTGCGCTTTTTGTATCAAAACGGGCACGGGGAGCAAAAAGAGCGCACCGTCTGCGTATACGGTATGTTCGAGCACGAGGGCGTGGCGTATTTTTGCGGACTCGACAACGCCACCGACGAAATCAGGACGTTTCGCTGCGACCGTATCGTTCGCGCATGGCGTCCCTCGAAGGCCTACTCCATCCCAGCCGACTTCAACCTGAACGATCGCCTGTTCTTTGAGTTTGATTTTGCCGATTGCAAGCCCGTTATGGCGACCTTTTCGTTTGCCCTGCAAGCCCAGGCCGACATGGTCAGCGGCCTTACGCGCGGTCGCGGGGAGCTCACACGCACCGAAGAGGGTTGGACTTGGACCGTCGGCGTGCGCGACTTTAACGCCGCTGCCACGTTTTGCATGGAGCACGCCATGGACGGCATGAGACCCGTTGCCCCCGATACACTCAAACTGGCGTGGAACCACCTCATCGAAAGGACGGTGCACGAGCATGCCCGCGCGTAAACTCACCGGCGAGCAAAGGCTCTCGCGTGCGATTGACATCATGGAGGCCCTCTACGCTGCCGGCGAGACAGGTATGACACGAGGGGATATCTGCAGCCGTTTTGATATCACGGGTGCGGCGCTCGATGAAATTATCGATATCGTCTCGACCCTCGCTGACCGTGAGTCGGGCGCACGCATCATCTGCGAACGCCACGGCGAGCGCATCGTCCTGACAGGCGATGCGGGGCGCGTGCTACCTTTGCGCCTGAGTGTCGCCGAAGGCGCCGTACTCAACCACGAACTCGAATCGATGGGAATCGACTCTCGGGCAGCAGAGCGTATCCGGCATGCCCTCCTACCCGAGGAGCTCGGCTACAACCAGCGCGTCGTCGATACCGTTGCCCGAGGATCGCACTGGCAACAGCTGAACTGCGCGATTCAAGACGGCGTTCGATGCCGCATCACCTACCGCTCGATGGACGACGCGCGGCCGCGCGAGCGTCTCATCGACCCCCTGCGCATCGCGACGCATGGCGACCAAACATATCTGATTGCCTGGGATGTCGAAGTTGATGAGCAGCGCTCCTACCGCATGGACAAAATCGAAGGCCTTGCCCTTACCGACGATTCCGTGGAGCGCCACATGCCCGCGTCCGCGTCCCTCCACGAATCCCTTTCCCGAGCGGAGCAGAGCGCAAAGCTCCTCATGCCGCTCGACATGGCAGAACGCCTAGACTGGGCCGGCATCATGTCGATAGAGCCAAACGGGGCAGACATGGCAACGGTGACCGTGCGTTATGGGTCAGAGCACTGGCTGTTCTGCCAGGTAATCGCAGCGGGCGGAGCCATCCGCATACTGGATGACCCCGCCTCGGCAAAGCGTCTATGCGATATGGCAAAGAGTTTGATCTGTCCGCTTTAACGGCGTCGTTCGTGGCGTGCGCGCCACAGCTGTAAATAATGACCGATCTGTGCCGACTCGATACGCTGGTAGGAAGTCGTGGGCAGCGACGTCAAGAACTTCTTGCCGTAGCCCTTCGTCACCAGACGTGGATCGGCCAAAATGAGCACGCCGCAATCGGTCGACGAGCGGATGAGACGACCGGCGGCCTGCTTGACTTCGAGTACCGCCTCGGGCAGTGAGTAGCGCGCCCAGGCGCGGTCCTCACGCAGGTTGCGCTCACACGAAAGAGGATCCGTGGGGCTCGAGAACGGCAGCTTGGGGATAATGACGCAACGCAGTGTCTCGCCGCTGGCGTCAAAGCCCTCCCAAAAGGCCTTGAGTGCGAACAGCGATGAAGTCGGCTCGTTGATAAACCGATCGCGCAGGCGACGCGGGGACGAGTTGCGCTGTTGGCAATTGAGCTCCAGGCCCGCTCGCGCCAATTTGGGCTCGACACGGGCATACAGGTCCTCCATATCGCGCCTGTTGGTGAACAGCGTGAGTACCGATCCGCCCATGGCAAGATGGGCGTCGACCAGGACACGCTCGAGCGCCGACAGGTAGCCCTCACGATCGCGCGGGTCGGGGATATCGCCAGCAACGACCACGGCCATATTTGAGTCAAAGTCATAACTCGAATCCAGGTGCAGCGATGAGGACGTCGAAGCGCCGATACGATCGAGCCCGACGGCATGGTTGAAATGCTCAAAGCTCTTGGACACCGTCATGGTCGCCGAAGCGAAGATGGCCGTGTGCACCTCGGGCAGCCACTCGTTCGCCAAGGCCTCGCCGATATCGATGCGCTCGGCGGTCATAGACTCCCCGCCCGCTCGCAGCCGGCGGTTCACCTGCAGTGAGTACACATAGTGCTCATCCGTACCCTCAATGATGAGCTTGAGATTCTCGACCAACTCGTGAAGACGGCGCGAAATGTCACCCAGGTCGACGACGACCTCGGGCTTATCGGCAGCGACGGCTTGCACCAGCGCGTCTATACTTTTATCCGCCTGTTCCAGCGCATCGATCGCAGTATGGGCCGACTGCAAAAAATCGTGCCAGTCATCCGACTCGCGCAGCTCGGGGCCAATCCACAGATTCGCGTTGTCATAGCTCCCGCGGGCACGGCGGCCAAGCTCGCGCACTCCATCGAACACATCGGCAATCGCCATACTCGCACGGGCAACCGTCGACGTCGCTTTGGCGGTGAGTCCCAGGTAGAGCGTAGAGCCCTCGGAAGTGGCCAGGTCACGGGAAACCTGACTCAGCGCGCCGGCACTCGACCCGCCCAAGCGCTCAAACAGCACGCGCGACTCATCGGCCGAAACCACGCGCGCCCATTGGCGACGAGCCTCGCGCTCGACGGAATGGGCCTCGTCGACCACCCAGTGACGAATCGGAGGCAAAATCCTTCCCTCGGCGGCCACGTTGCGGAACAGCAGGGAATGGTTGGTGACCACCACATCGGCGTGCGCCGCACGACGTCGCGCTCCGTGGACCAGGCATTTGTCGGGAAAGAACGGGCACAAGCGACGGGCGCACTCACGCGAAGCCGTCGTAAAGTCGGGACGGTTGACGCTGCGCCAGCGAATCCCGAGCGAATCGAGGTCGCCATCGGCAGATTGGCACACATACGCCATGATCACCGCAACCGCCGTGAGCGTGTCGGCAGGATCGCGCTTGGTGGTTATCTCGACCTGACTACGGCTCATGCGTTCGAGCTTGCGCAGGCACGGATAGTGATCATAGCCCTTGAGTGCACAAAATGACAGGCCGCCGTCCAGCTGTTCGGCGAGTTTTGGCAGCTCGTGGTACATAAGTTGGTCGGCAAGATTATTCGATTTGGTCGCAATGCCGACGGTAATGTTGTTTCGGCGGGCGGCCTCGGCGAAGGGCACGAGATAGGCCATCGACTTACCGACGCCCGTGCCCGCCTCGATCACGCGATGGGTACCTGTGACCAGCGCATCGCGAACCTCAACCGCCATCGCGATCTGCTCGTCGCGCGGCTCATAGGTGGGGTACATACGATTGACTAGACCGCCGGGGGCGTAATCTGCCTCGATCTCTTCACGGCTCGGCATCTTAAGGACCGACAGCTCGTCCGCATCAACGCGATCGTCCGCGCGATCGGCCTTGAGCACGTCAGCACGAGCGGCGCTGAGCGAAAATATCGAACCCGGGTTCTGGCCAGCCAAAAAAGAAAAAATGGGGCGATAGGACCAAGGCACGTCCGCGTGCATGTTCGCCAAGCGCGCCATAAGGCCCGAAGGCAGGTCGGTAAGTGCGACCAACAGCACGCGCCACACACCGCACAGGGCATCAACGTCTGCGTTCGCACGGTGCGATACCGAATCGCACCCAAACAAGTCGGCCATAAAGGACAGTTTGTGCGATATCAGGCGCGGAAGCGCAATGCGCGATAGCGCCAGCGAATCGATCCAGATATCACTCACGTTGACACCGCCTTTGACCGATTCGATAAACGACCGGTCAAACGTGGCGTTATGTGCGATAACAGGACAGCCGCCCACAAAATCGGCGAGTGCCGCGACGGCCTCGACGGCCGACGGGGCATCTGCCACATCGGCGTTCGTAATACTCGTGAGCTCGGTAATCTCTGCAGGAATCAGATGCTTGGGATGCACAAACGTATCGAAGCGGTCAATGACCTCGCGGCCCGAAAGACGGGCCGCGGAAATCTCAATTAACTCGTTGTCCTGCACCGAAAGACCCGTGGTCTCGGTATCGAGGACGATTACATCCTCCTCGATGAGGCCAAACGACTGCGTCTTGGCCCGCTCGACGAGCGTGGCGTAAGAATCGATGACAAACTGCGGCGTTCCAGGAGATACGGCGTCCTCAATTAGCATGCAACGCCTGCTCGACGGAGACCCATACGGATCAGGCTGTCGCACACTTGCGGGAACGTCATGTCATCGGTATGGCGAATCTCGTCAGGATACAGCGACGTATCGGTCATGCCGGGAATGGTGTTGGTCTCGAGAATGACAGGGCCGTCCTCGCTCACGATAAAATCGCTGCGCGAAATGCCCAGACAGCCGAGGGCCTTATGGGCCGCACAGGCAAGTTCCTGGGCACGCGCATAGTTTTCGGGCGAAATCTGTGCCGGAATGCGGTGGATATCCGTGGGATCGACATACTTTACATCCAGGTCGTAGAACTCGCAGTCCTCAGGCTTGCGAATCTCCACAATCGGCAGAGCGCGCACGTCGTCCTCGCCATACACGCCCACGGTGATCTCGGTTCCCTCGATACACTTTTCGACCAGCACCTTATCGCCGTACTCAAAAGCCTTGGCGATTGCCGCCGGCAACTCGGAGGGCTCGTGTACAAGCGAAATGCCGTAGCTAGAGCCGTTGACGGCGGGCTTTACAAAGCAACGCTCGCCACAAACATCGACGATACGATTGATATCGATCTCGTCGCCCGCCTCAAGCGCCAGGCCGGGGGCAACGGGGATGCCCGCCTTGGCATACAGAAGCTTTGAAACCTCCTTATCGGCGCCACATGCGCTGGCGAGCACGCCCGACGCCGTGTAGGGGATACCCAGCGTCTCCATGGCCCCCTGCATGGCGCCATCCTCGCCGCCGGCGCCGTGCATGGCGATAAACGCCACGTCGAAGCCGCCCGTCGCCATGGTCACCATAAAGTCATCGGCGGCGGTATCGAGCAGCTCCACCGAGGTGTAGCCAGCCTCCTTCAGTGCCACCACGACATTCTTTCCCGAATTGAGCGAAATCTCGCGTTCGGCGGAATGGCCGCCCGCCAAGACCGCTACGTGCATGTTCTCTAGGCTTTTACCCGGCATGGGCAGACTCCTCTTCTATAATTCCTGCAGCTGATACCATATTGTAGCGATACCCTCTACGTTTCCCCAAAATCGAAAGGCTTCCATGAATCCCAGGACTAAATCTCAAGACATTCGCGACTTGAGCCAAAACGATATTCGCGAACTTGTCGCCGAACTCGGCCAACCCGCTTTTCGCGCAAAGCAGCTCATCGAATGGGTTTTTGAGAAGAACGTTTGTTCGTTTGATGATATGACCAACCTTCCCAAGGCCTTCCGCGAGCAGCTGAAGGAGGCATTTGCCTTCGACACGCCGACCGAGCTCGCCAAACAGGTGTCTAAGGATGGCTCTCGTAAATACTTACTCGAGTACCACGACGGCATCTCCGTCGAGACCGTCGGCATGCCTCGTCGAAACAAGCTGTCTGTCTGTGTATCCACCCAAGCCGGCTGTGGCATGGGCTGCGCTTTTTGCGCTACCGGCCTGAACGGCCTCAAGCGTTCGCTGACCGCTCAGGAAATCGTTGACCAGGTACTCCATGTTTCTAACGACTTTGGTGAGCGCGCGACGAGCGTAGTGTTCATGGGTCAGGGTGAGCCTTTCGCCAACTACGACGAGGTCCTCAAGGCGCTGCGCATTCTTAATGACCCTGACGGTATCGGTATTGGAGCGCGCCACCTCACTGTCTCCACCAGCGGCGTTATTCCTGGTATTCGTAAGTTTGCAGACATTCCTGAGCAGTTCACGCTCGCTGTCTCGCTGCACTCTGCCATTCAATCCACCCGCAATAAACTCATGCCGGGCGTTAAGAAGTACACACTTCTGCGTCTTCACGAGGCTCTTCAGCTCTACACCGAAAAGACCGGCCGCCGACCGACGTACGAATTTGCCATGATCGAAGGCGTCAATGACACCAACCCCGAGATGCAGGCGCTCTGCGACTTCTGCGAGGGCACGCTGTGCCACGTCAACCTGATCCAGCTCAACGATATCGAGGGCAGCCCTCTCAAGCCCTCGCCGATTCATAAGGTTGAAGACCTTCAGCGTCGTCTTGAGTCCCGTGGTATTGAGACCACCATCCGTAACTCTCGCGGCAACGATATCGACGCTGCTTGCGGCCAACTCAAGCAGCGCTTCAAGGTTCAGAAAAACGCGTAGGGAAGACCAACCTAAACGTTTCATGTGAAACATCGAACAGCCCCGGTTGCTTAATTGCAACCGGGGCTGTTTCATATCTATCACTAATTTGCATCGCGCGATTGTTCGACAACTTTTTCGCAAGAAATAAGGGGTCCCTGTTCTGGCATTCAGACAAGAACCCCTTCAAAAAAGCTAGTAATTGTTAGGTACCTAAAAGCCTACATTTTCCCATTGATGATTAACCCAATCTTGATTAATCTTGGGATTCTTAGTTACCTGAGCTGTACGCATAGCGACATCCTCGGTCATAACGTCCATTTTCTTTTTGGATGTATCGACGATATCCTGCGCCCCGCGAAGCAGACGACCACGCAATTCATCATCTGTTGCGACCTTAAATCCCGCAAATGCGCCGACCGCTACAGTTGCAGCTACAGCAAGAGCAGCCAGAACTTTATTCTTCATCCTGGCCTCCCTGATCAAATTGAATCATTTCACCAAGAATTCGAGACAGTTCTTCCTCATCCTTAAACTCAATCTCGATTTTATTCTTGCCGCGCGAGCTCTTAACACGAACGTTCGTGTTAAACACCTGACGCAGAACGCGTGCAGCCTTCTTAAAAGACTGAGGCGTTGCAGGGCGAGGTGTCTTAGGCGTCTCTCCGGCAGAAAACAATGGAGCAAGATTTTCTGTCGCACGGACAGACAATCCCTCGGCAACAACCTTCTCAGCAAGCTTAATGCGCGCTTCTTCATACGGAACCGCAAGAATTGCACGAGCATGACCAGCGGTGAGCTTTCCTTCGAAAATCATCTGCTGAACTACCTCTGGAAGATCAAGCAAGCGCAACGAATTGGTGATTGCAGAACGAGACTTGCTGACAGCCTTTGACAAGGCTTCTTGAGTCATACCGCTCGAATCGATGAGCTGTCGATATCCCTTAGCCTCTTCGACGGGGTTGAGGTCTGAGCGCTGAAGGTTTTCGATTAGCGCGAGAGCAAGCATCTCCTCATCATCAACGTCTTTAATGATAACGGGAAGCTCTTCAAGACCAGCAAGCTTTGAAGCCTGATAGCGACGTTCACCAGCAATAATTTCATAGCCATTACCGTGCTTACGCACAAGAAGCGGCTGCAGAACGCCATGCTCCCGGATTGACTCACTCAACTCCCGAAGTTCTGTCTCATTGAAATGAATTCGTGGCTGATTTGGGTTCGGAATGATATCCTCAATCGGAAGTTTAGTTTCCGAAGCAGCATTTGATGCTGACGTTGCAGATCCACCAGTCTCATATTCAGCTTCCGAGACCAGTGCATTGAGTCCACGACCCAAGCCGCCGCGCTTCTTAGGGCTAGGCACGTTTAATCACCTCTTTAGCAAGGTTCATATACGCCTTTGCGCCCTTATTCTGTGGCGCATAGGTAATTACCGGCTCACCGAACGACGGTGCTTCTGAAATTTTAACGGTACGTGGAATCAAAGTCTTGAACGCCTTGTCGCCAAAATACGATTGAACCTCTTCGACAACCTGGTTCGAAAGCGATGTGCGCGAATCGTACATAGTCATAAGCACGCCATAGGTATCAAGGCTCTTATTTAGGCGTGTCTTAACCATCTTCATCGATTCAAGCAGTTTTGTGACACCTTCGAGTGCGTAATATTCGCACTGTATCGGAATCAAAACGCTGTCTGCCGCTGTCAACGCATTAATCGTTAGCAAACCCAGTGAAGGCGGGCAATCGATAAAGATGAAGTCAAACTCATCCTGAATTGGTTCAAGCAGATCCTTTAAGCGAGTTTCACGTGCAATCGCACTGACGAGCTCGATTTCAGCGCCTGCAAGCTGGATGGTAGCTGGAATTACGAATACCTTTTTGCAATTCGTATCAAGAACAAGGGATTCGGCCGGCACATCATTCAACAATGCATCGTAGATGCAGTGATCGAGTTCTTCTTTTTCGATTCCAAAACCACTCGTACTATTACCCTGCGGGTCAAAATCAACAATGAGCGTCTTTCGTCCCTGTTCACCCAACGCTGCTGCAAGGTTTACAGCTGTGGTGGACTTACCTACGCCGCCTTTTTGGTTGATGATAGCAATGATACGCGTGTCTTTTGCGCTCTTAGAACGCTTAACGTCGCGAAATCCCACGGTCCCTCCTGGTGTATTTAAAGCTGTTAAACGGAGGATGTTTCACGTGAAACAATCCGATTCGATATCGACTGTTATGTTTCACGTGAAACATAACGACTCGACGCTATCCATTATGTTTCACGTGAAACATCTAGGCAAGCGGATTCTTCTTCGCCATGCCATTAGCACGAGGAAGAGAAACGGATGACGGACGAGACTTTTTTAAAATTATGAACTCACGATGACCCAAGTCATTTGGCAAATTCAAATCATCCGTCAGAAGCGTGGTAAACCCGCATATCTTAGCAGCAGCCATGCCAGACTGAAGTTCATCGTCCGACGGGTTCCCCTTAGTAATGACAAAGAAGCCTCCATCTTTTAAGAAAGGAGAAGCGTACTCAACGAGAACTGGTAACGGTGCAAGCGCGCGAGCAGTAACGACAGCAAATTGTTTCTTATGGGATCGGGCATATTCCTCAAGACGATCGTGAACGGCATGAGCATGCTTAAGGCCAAGCTCCTTAACAAAGGAATTAACGGCATCAACCTTCTTGCCAACCGAATCGATATAGGTAGCCTTTCGTCCGCTTGCAATAGTCAACGGAATACCGGGGAAGCCAGCACCGGTACCCATATCCAGCAAAGCGCCTTCAGGAGCTTTATTAATATAGGGAAGCAGAACAAGTGAGTCAAGAATATGGAGGATAGCAGCATCATCGACATTTAGGATACGTGTTAAATTAGTACTCTTATTGGCTTCCAGAACTAGATCAAGATGCTGGATACAGACACGAAGACTATCGTCGGAGACCTTCAAAGAATAGTCTTTACAATAGGATATGAGACGGGACAGCATCAAGCTTGCCTGCTCATTAGTTAACACAAACAAGACGACTCCTTTCTGACAAAAATCAGTGTATCGAGAACTTTTGACAAAAAAAGGGGACGTGGAAACCACGTCCCCTTAGCATAGACTCGAGAAGCTTATCGAGCAACAATCACAACATGGCGATCGGGATCAGAGCCCTCAGAATGCGTGTCGACAGCATCGTTGCCACGAAGGGCAATATGAACCAGTCGACGTTCATAGGCATTCATAGGCGGCAGCGAAACACTCTTATGAGTGCGAATAGCGCGCTCGGCGGCGGACTGTGCCATAGAAGCAACCTTGTCCTGTCGACGGCTCTTATAGCCCTCGACGTCAACGACGACCGGATACCTAAAGCCAAGCTTGCGGCTCACCAGCAGCGAAACCATAACCTGAAGAGCATCTAGGGTACGTCCATGACGACCAATAAGAACAGCAAGATCCGGAGCGGTTACGTCCAGAATCAACTCGCCCTCATCGCCCTCATACTCATCGATGGGAGAGTTCGCCGCATCGAAGTGCGAAAGGATGGAACGCAGAATGGAAATAGCAACATCGGCAATGGTGTCGAGCTCCTCATCGGTCAGCTCTTCACCAGCCTTGTAACGCTGTGCAATCTCGGGATAATCGCCCGCGACCTGCGGGGCAACCTCCTCAAGCATATCCTCGACGATCTCTTCAGACATAACGAACTCCAAAAGTTAGGTACCTAAATAAGAATACTATCCCACTACTTTTTCTTGTGCGGGCGCGGCTTCTTCTCGCGACGAGTAACCTCGACTTGCAGCGGGGCGTTCTTAAGACGCTCCTCTTCATCGGCCTTGGCTTTATCGATAACCTTCTGCGTTACGAAGATCTGCTGGATAACCTGCCAGGCAGAAGACACATCGTAGTACAGCAGAACGCCGACGGGCAGGCTCCAGCCCATCCAAAGCATCATGACGGTCATGACAACAGCCATCATACGCATGCTCTGGGCCTGCTGACCAGTCTGATTGCGGGACATATACAGCTGCGGAATCAGGGTCAAGACAGCAAACAGGATCAGGCAGATCAGCGCAGGCAGCGCAACCATAAAGCCATCGGCAAAAGAGGCGCTCGGCGTGGTGGTCAGATCGGGCAGGATGTTAAAGAACGAGAACGTGCCCTCGTTAAAGTACTGCGGCAGGTTGCGCAGAAGCGTGAACAGGGCGATAAGGATGGGCATCTGAATCAGAAGCGGCAGGCAGCCGGCCAGCGGATTGAACTTGTTCTCGCTGTAGAACTTCTGCATCTCCTCGGCCTGACGCTGGGGGTCGTCGGCGTAGCGCTCCTGGATCTCGAGCATCTTGGGCTGAAGCACCTGCATGCGCGCCGTCGACTTTGTCGACTTGAGCATGAGCGGCGTCAGCAGCAGACGGATGATGACCACCAGGATGATGATGGACAGGCCCCAGTCGACCGCAAAGGTCTGGATGAGCTTGAGCAGCTCGAAAAGGATGTTAACGATCCAATCCCACATGTAAGTTTTCCTCCGATAGCGAGTGCCAACTAGGGCACAGGGTCATAACCGCCGACGTGCAGGGGATTGCAGCGAGCGATGCGCCTCACGGCAAGCCAGCAGCCTCTCAAAACACCGTACTTCTCAATCGCCTGAACGGCATATTGCGAGCACGTTGGGTAATAAATGCAGGCGTCAGGTAATAAGGGCGAAATAACCTGTTGATATATGCGAATAGGAGCGATGGCAACACGTCGCAAAACGTGATTGCTCATCGCTCCTCCCCGGCAACGCCGGCGCGTTTCATAAGCGAACGCAATGCCTTGTCCATCTCCTGCGGCGAGGAGATCCTCGTCTTGGGAGTCGCGAACAAGATGATGTCATAACCCGCAACGGGAAATCCGCAGCTGCGGGCGGCCTCGCGCATCACACGCTTAGAACGGTTGCGCACAACTGCACAACCGAGCCGTTTAGCACCAACGAAGGCGACCCTTCCGGAGTCGCCTTCGCCAACCGATTCACATATGGTCATTCGAATCAGAGGGTGATTGAAACGACGCCCCTGACTGAACACATGCTCGAAATCTTGCCGAGACTTAATAGTCTTCATGCGAGATGTGTGTATCGCTGCTAGACAGTGAGACGCTTGCGGCCCTTGGCGCGGCGACGGGCGAGCACGGCACGACCACCCTTGGTGGCCATGCGGGCACGGAAGCCATGGGTCTTGGCACGCTTACGCTTATTAGGCTGATACGTACGCTTCATCTTAAGTTCCTCCTGCTGCATTTCGAGTGTCCGCGGGAGCGCGGACGCAGATATAGACACGTGAGCTTGAAGATTGTAGGGAAATCAATGTTCAAATGTCAAGAAATCAAAGGTAAAAGGTTGCGTAGTTCACACGGTTCCCCCATAAGCCCAACTGAAATTTGCAGGGTACGGCAACTTTTCACGATATTTCACCAAGTTTTCAACAGGTCATGTTGGCAATGTTGAGAACTTTTCGCCAGTTTTCCAAAGTTTTCAACAGGTTTTGAAAAGTTGTCGAAAGATGAGAAACATTGCACGGTGAGCTACTATTTGTTCGAAACCTTATGAAAGATTGCGAGCAGCATGTCTGACGACTTTTACACCATGGTCGATTCCGGAGACCCGGCACCTGACAACGAGCACATCACCGGCGTGCGCGAAAAGCGCGGCCAGGAAGAGCAGGCCGCTGCGAAAGCGCAGGGTGCCATGTATGCGGCACGCATCGCGGTCTATGACGACATGCTGTCGACGCCGCGCGTCATCGTCATCGAACCGAAGGACGTGCGCACCTATCTGGAAGAGACAACCAACACCGTCTACCAGTGCATGAAAGAGCAGGGCGGGCACATCTCGCTCATGGTTATCCGCGAGATTGTCGAAAACTTTATCCACGCCCACTTTGCAGAGCCCATCATCTCGATCCTAGACGGCGGCGACACCATCCGATTCGCAGATCAGGGACCGGGGATCGACGACAAGGAGCGCGCCTTCGATTTTGGCGTCACCAGCGCAAACAGCAACATGAAGCGATACATCCGCGGAACCGGAGCCGGGTTTCCCATGGTGCAGGAGTACTTGGAAAACGCCGGCGGCGCCGTATCCATCGAGGACAACATGGGCAACGGCACCGTGGTCACGGTAAGCCTGGACCCCAAACGCGTGCAGGAAATCGAGCGAGCCGGAGGGCGAGGGGCCGCCGTGCGCCCCGAGACGGAGCGGTCAGCATACCCCCTACCCGACACGTTTGCACAGCAGTCTGTGATAGCACAACAGATGCAGCAACCCGTGGTGCACATGCAGCAACCTGGAGCTTTTCCAGTGCAAGATCCCCAGGTATCGCTGGGCCACACGGCGCAAAGCATGTCGGAGACCATAAACTCGGCAGGTCTGGACACAAACGTCGCGCAACAGACGGCGGCCATGCCGAACGTCCAGCAAATGGGCTACCAACCGTACCCCCAAGGGTATCCTCCCCAATATATGCCGCAGCAGGGATATGCCCAGCCGTATCCGCAGCAGTACCCTCAGGGATACCAGCAGCCGTATCAACAGATGCCGCAGGGGCAATTTAACCCTTGGTCGCAGCAGATGCCGCCGCAGCCTTACCAACAGTGGCCGCAAAGTTTTCAACAGCAGGTGCCGCCCATGCAGAGTTCTCAACAACCAGCAGCTCAAATGATGTATCCTAATGCGGCGAATCAATACGCACAACCGCAGCCGGACGTGTTTGTAAGCGAACGCGGCAACGCTGCATTGGGGTATCTGGCCCAACATCAAGAGTGCGGCGCAACGGACTTGGCGCGGGCGTTTGGAAACTCCGCACCCACCTGGTCGCGCACGCTCAACGATTTGGCACAGGCGGGCTTGGTGGTCAAACATGGGCAGAAATACCATCTGACCGAAATTGGAAGCGCTCGCGTGCGGGCTCAGGCTTAAGGAACGGGAGAGACAGTGGACGAGGAAGCAAGCATCATCCTGGGGGATGCCATCGCCTTTTGTCAGCGCGACGGCCAAGATGCGCGCCTCATCAACATGCTGGGGCAATCGCGCGCCGTGAGCCTGACCGAGGACACCTTGACGATTGAGGCCCCCTCACGATTTGCCATCGCTCAGCTCAAAAAGCATCAGCCGACCATCGAGGCGTACCTGGAAGAGATCGCCTTTGCGCCGATCGCGCTCAACATCGTGGCACCGCAGGGCACCGCGGCAGATAATGCCGTACCCGCGGCATCCGTCGTCCCCCCGGCGGCGCCGGCTGCCGCCGCAGTGTCGGCTCCCGAGCATCAAAACGACGATGTTTCCCGTGAAACCATGCCCGCCGTCTCGGCGTGGGCAGCCCCCATGCCCGCTGCCACACACATGCCTATCGCGCACGACGCAACACCGGGCGAGGATTCGGGCATCGCAATCAAAAACACGCTTTCGGCCGACGATTTCCGCCGCATGATGAACCAGATGAAAGGCGGTGCGCCCGAAAAGAGTGCAAAACCAGCCTCTACATCGCCCACGAGTGCCCCCGCAGCTGCGGCGCCGGCCGAGCAAAACGCTGACGGCGCACCCCTCGCGGCCAACTCGAAATTCACCTTCGAAAACTTTGTCTACGGCCCCGAAAACAGCCATGCCTATCGCTCGGCGCTCAAGTTTGCCGCGCTCGCGGACGAACGCGGCACATGCACATCCCTGTTCATCTATGGCAAATCGGGGCTGGGCAAGACCCATCTGCTGCTCGCCATCAAAAACGAGCTCGCCGAAAAGTCGCCCGAGATCAAGGTGAAGTACGCCAACTCGCAGGCATACCTCGATGACCTGATGACGGAGTTCGACCGCCAAAAGAAAAGCAACGCCCCCATCATGCAGGCATACCATGGCGTGGACGTGCTCATTATCGACGACATTCAAAACATCATCGGCAAGCGCGCGAGCGTGGACTACTTCTTCCAGCTCATGGACGAGTTTATCCGCAACAACAAAAAAGTCGTCATCGCAGCCGACCGCGCACCCAAAGACCTGAGCATGGACGAACGCCTTACCAGCCGTTTTAACGCCGGTATGCTCTGTTTGGTGGCGGAGCCCAGCTACGAGATGAAATACAAGATCTTGCAGCGCTACTACGAGAACACGATAGCCGCCGCACCCGAGGCGGGTGACGACTCGCTGCTGGCGGCCTATGGCGGCGATGGTGGGCATCTGACCGACGAGCACTTTAAGCACATGGCAGAAGTCTCGGGAACCAACATTCGCGAACTCGAGAGCTTTTGCGAACGCTGTGCCGGCGAGGCGGGAGACCGCGAACGCGAGGGCAGCGAGCTCAGCTTCGACGACATCGACGCCATCGCAAGCCAGTACTTCGACACGTCGGCCAAGAAGATCAACGTGCAGACGGTCCAGTCTGTCATCGAGGAGCAATACGGCGTGACGCACGAGGAGCTCATCGGCCCGCGCCGCAACGCCAACATTGCCAAAGCCCGCCACATCGCCATCTATCTGGCCATCGAGATGTGCGAGATGACGACTACGGCGGTGGGCGCGGAGTTTGGCAACCGCAACCATTCAACCGTCAGCACGAGCTATAAAAAGGTTCAGAAGATGATTCAGGAAGACCGCACCGTAACCGAGGATCTCAAATCGCTACGAGATAAAATTACACTGCGTTCGTAGGGAAATAGAGACACCTGTTGAAAACTTGTCGAAACGCCGGGCATAACGTGTCTAAAACTCACCCCAAGGCGACGAAAAGTTTTCCGCAGGTTTTGAACGTGGAAAACACGGTCGGTTGCGCACAGGATGCTGTCGATTCTCTTTTTGGGGTTGACCAGCGCTTTTGGGAGTAATCAACAGTTTCGTCAGTGCTATTACTATTATTAAGATATTTATATCTATAGAAAGGTATTAAAAGATGAAGTTCACCGTCAGCCAAAGCTCGCTCACGCAAGCCATCGGCGTCGTTATGAAAGGCGTCGCTTCGGCATCTACCCTTCCCATCCTGTCGGGCGTGCTCGTTAAGGCGCAGGACGGCATCTTGGAATTCCAAACTTCTAACTACACCATCTCGATTCGTCATCGCATTGCCGCGCATGTCGAAGAAGAGGGCGAGATGGTGATTCCCTGCAAGATGCTCTCGAACATTACGAAGACCCTTCCCGACGCTCCGGTTGCCTTTGAGCTCTCGGAGCGTCAGGTGCTGATTGGATGCGAGAAGAGTTCCTTCCGCCTCAACACGCTCGATGCCAACGATTTCCCCGAGTTCCCGGCCTATGCCATCGAGAGCGCGGTGGAGCTCCCGACCGACATCCTGTCCGAGATGGTCGGCCGCGTGTGGCGTGTCACTTCGACCGATAAGGCCCGTCCCATCCTGGGAGGCGTGCACATGAAGGTCGAGAACAACACCGTGCGCCTGGTGGCAACCGACTCCTTCCGCCTGGCCGTATGCGACACCCAGGTCGAGACCTCGACGCTCGAGGGCTCTTTTGAGCTCAACGTTCCGGCCGACGCCTTCAACGACGCCCTGAGCATCATGGCCAGCCAGGCGACCATCATGATCGGCGCCACCGACACCCAGGTTGTCTTCGAGGCCGGCAACACCACCTACGTGTCGCGCCGTATCGAGGGCGTGTACCCCAACTACAAGCAGCTCATCCCCGATTCATGCGTGACGAGCGTCAAGATCGACGTGGCGGCTTTTAATGCCGCCCTTAAGCGCGTGGCGGTCATCGCGAGCGCGAACCCCGCCGTCAAGTTCGAGATCGATGTCGAGAACGGTCAGATGGGCCTGTCCTCCATCTCCAATGACCAGGATCTGGCGCAGGAGACAATCGATGTCGAGGCCGAGGGCGAGTCGGGCACCATCGCCTTTAACTACCACTACATCTTTGGCTGCCTCAATGCCCTGTCCAAGGAGAAGGAGATCACGCTGGAGCTCAAGAGCTACTCGCAGGCGGGTATCTTTAAGTCCTACGACAAGATCAACTACCTGTACCTGGTTATGCCGGTTCGCATCTAGCGCTGCGCCATGACCGTGTTTGCCCGCAACCTTTCCGTCGCGCGCTACCGCAGTTTCGATAGCTACCGTCTTGACCTGGACGAAGGCGTGACGGTGCTTGCGGGGCCCAACGCGGCGGGAAAGACCAACCTCATAGAGGCGCTGCAGCTTTTGACGAGTGGCACCTCGTTTAGGCATCCCACAGCTGCCGAGCTCGTGCACGACGGCACGGGCTCGTGCAAGCTCGAGTTGAGGCTCGAGGGCGATGGCCGCGTGCTCGATATGGGGCTGGGCGTTGAGGACGGCAAGCGCTCGTTTAGCCGTAACGGCAAGAGGTGCTCGGCTGCCGGCGTGCGAGGGGTTATGCCGAGCGTGCTGTTTTGCCCCGATCATCTGGATATGGTCAAGCGCGGTGCCAGCGTGCGCCGCGCCGCCCTCGACGACTTTGGCGTACAACTGAGCGCCCGTTACGCCGACCTGGCGAGCACCTACGGGCGTTGTGTGACGCAGCGCAACGCCCTGCTCAAGGAGACCTGGTGCTGCCGCGAGATGCTCGGTGCGTGGAATGACTCCATCGCCCGCGCCGGGTCAGCCCTGCTCGTGCATCGTTTGGCCCTGCTCGACCGACTGGCGGGCCATGTGCGCGCCGCGTATGGGCAGGTGGCGTCCGGCGAGGACGCAGGCGTGTCCTATGTATCCACGCTGGGGGATTTACCTCAAACCGAAGGGCGCGAGGAGCTTAAGGACTGGGCGTACGAGCATATGCTCGCGGCCCTCGATGAACGTGCCGACGAGGAGATGCGCCGCGGCGTGACGCTCGTGGGCCCACATCGCGACGAGATTGAGTTTACCGTTGCGGGTCGATCTGCCCGTTCGTTTGCCAGCCAAGGGCAGCAGCGTACGCTGGTGCTGGCTTGGAAGGTGGCCGAGGTGACCGTCGCCCGTGACATCCTGGGCACTGCACCCCTGCTGCTGTTGGATGATGTGATGAGCGAGCTCGATGCCGAGCGCCGGGGCGCTTTTCTGCAGCTGATCGGTGATGACATCCAGACAGTCATAACCACCACCAACCTGGGGTACTTTACTGATGACCTGCTTAATCGAGCCAAGGTGGTGAGCATGGGTGAGACGTGCTAACTACGAGCGCGAGAACGGAACGGTTGCCTTTGGCGGCTTTTTGGATGCCGAGCGTCAGCGCATCCTGGCGGCCGCGACATCTGAGTGCCGCGCGCAAATGGAGGCTGCAGAGGAATCTCGTGCGGTCTATCGTGCCTGGAATGCGGTGTGCTCGGGCACGCGCGAGGGACGCCACGTGACGGGCCTGCGCTACCTGCCCGAGTCCAATGAGCTGCTGGTGTATCTCGATTCGCCCTCGTGGACTCAGGAGATGACGCTGCTGCGCGAGATCATCCGGGCACGCATGGAGCGGGCCGGCGCGCATGTGGACGGCCTGGTGTTCAAAACGACCGCGCCCGGTCACACGCCGCCGGCTGCCAAGGAGCGCTTGCGCCCAGCCGTGACCGAGCGCCCGCCGGCCCCACACGCCGATCTCAGTGAAGACGAACGCGGCGAGATCGAGCGCCAAGTGGCGCCCATCGAAGATCAAAAACTGCGCGAGGCCCTCGAGAATGCCATGAGAGCCAGTGCCGAGTGGGCCAAGGGCGTGCAAAGCGAGAAAGAGCCTTAAATCGCATCTGGTGGCCTTGTAGAGCCAAATACCCTCGTCCCCGAGGGTATTTTTTTACGATAAACTAGTAAGGCTGTACACATTTTCTTAACTGAAGGAGGACGTGTGGCAAACGAAAACGATTACGATGGCGGCGAGATTAAGATTCTCGAAGGTCTCGAGGCCGTTCGTAAGCGCCCGGGCATGTACATTGGCTCGACGAGCGCCAGCGGTCTTCATCACCTGGTGTGGGAGATCGTTGACAACTCCGTTGACGAGGCCATGGCCGGTTTCTGCACCGAGATTCAGGTGACGGTCCACGCCGACAACTCCATCACGGTCGTCGACAACGGGCGAGGCATCCCCGTCGACGAGCATCCCATCAAAAAGATCCCGACGCTCGAGGTCGTTATGACGATCCTGCACGCCGGCGGTAAGTTCGATAACTCGGCCTACAAGGTCTCGGGCGGTCTGCACGGCGTGGGCATCTCCGTCGTCAACGCGCTGTCCAAGCGCGTGGTCGTGCAGGTGCGCCGTGATGGCAGCGTCTACGAGATGGAGTTCTCGCGCGGCAAGACCGTCAAGAAGATGGAGGTCGTGGGCACCTCGGATTCGACGGGTACCACCGTCAGCTTCTGGCCCGACGACGAGATCTTCGAGACCTGTGTCTACGATTTCGATACGCTGCACAACCGTCTGCAAGAGACGGCGTTCCTCAATAAGAATCTAAAGATCGTGCTGACCGACGAGCGCGAGGCGACTCCCCACGTGGAGGAGTTCTGCTACGAGGGCGGCATCATCGACTTCGTCAAGTTCCTCAACGACGGCAAGGACGTCCCCGAGGCCTTTAAGGAGCCCATCTATATCGAGGGCAAATCGGATCCGGAT
Organism: uncultured Collinsella sp.; assembly: GCA_900541475.1. Lineage (GTDB taxonomy): Bacteria > Actinomycetota > Coriobacteriia > Coriobacteriales > Coriobacteriaceae > Collinsella. The sequence continues at coordinate 4,340 of UQJV01000023.1, read as the reverse complement.
GCGCCCGTGACCAAGATGGGCGAGGTCGAGGTATCCCTGCAGTGGAATGCCGGCTACGGCGAGAACGTCATGTCGTTTGCCAACGACATCTACACCCCCGAGGGCGGCATGCATCTCGAGGGTTTCCGCACCGCTCTCACCCGTGTGATCAACGATTACGCCCGCAAGCAGAACCTACTCAAGGAGAAGGAAGCCAACCTGAGCGGCGACGACGTGCGCGAGGGGCTTTCGGCCGTCATCTCGGTCAAGCTACCCGACCCGCAGTTTGAGGGACAGACCAAGGCCAAGCTCGGCAGTTCCTACATGCGCGCGCTCACGCTCAAGATCGTGACCGATGGACTGACCGATTATCTGGAGGAGCACCCCAAGCCCGCCCGCGAGATCGTCAAGAAGGCCCAGCAGGCCTGCAAGGCCCGCAACGCTGCCCGCAAGGCGCGCGAGGCGACCCGTCGCAAGAGTCTGCTCGAGACGGCTTCGCTGCCCGGCAAGCTCGCCGACTGCTCGGTGCGCGATGCCGAGCTGACCGAGCTCTTTATCGTAGAGGGTGACTCGGCAGGCGGTTCGGCCAAGGACGGCCGTCGCCGAGACATCCAGGCGATTCTGCCCCTGCGCGGCAAGATTTTGAACGTCGAGCGCGTGGGTGACCACCGCGCGTTCTCGAGCGACACCATCCAGTCGCTCATCACCGCGATCGGCTGCGGCGTCACGACGAGTGCCGGCGACGGCGGCGACTTCGATATCACCAAGGCGCGCTACCACAAGATCATCATCATGACCGATGCAGACGTTGACGGTGCGCATATCCGCATCCTGCTGCTGACGTTCTTCTACAAGTACATGCGCCCGCTGATCGATGCCGGCTATGTCTATGTCGCCTGCCCGCCCATCTTTGGCATTAAGGTGCGCAACAAGATCCATTACGTGTATCCCAACGGCCGCCAGCCCGAAGACGAGATTCTGCGCGACACCATTCAGAGCCTGGGCCTGAACCCCGACGACAACGACGAGGACGGCAAGGCCAAGGACGGCAAGATCACCAAGAAGCGCAAGGGCTACACCGTCCAGCGCTACAAGGGCCTGGGCGAGATGGACCCCAAGCAGCTTGCCTCGACGACGATGGACCCCAAGACCCGCATTTTGCAGCGCGTGTCGATTGAGGACGCCGTGGTGGCGGACCGCGCCGTGCGCGAGCTGATGGGTTCCGAGGTCGGCTATCGCCGCGAGTACATTGAAAAACACGCCCACGACGCACGATTCTTGGATGCCTAATCCCTGCGGCTTTCCCAGCCACCGCACCTTCGCCCTCAATCGTCGGTCGCGTACCGAAGTACGCTTCCCTCCTCTTTCGGGCGAATCTGCGGTGGCTGGGAAAGCCGTCTCCGTGGTAGGGAACTAATGGACCACGCAAACCATGAGGAGGTAACGTGGCAGACGATATCAACAACAACGAGGGTATGGACGAGGCCGGCGACGCCGGTATGCCCGATGATCTGAAGCGCCTGCTCGCCCGCGCTGAGCAGGGCGAGGACGGCGATCCGGATTCCTATAACCCCGACGCCGAGGATGAAGAGGAAGGGGATGATGACGCCGAGCTCGAGGAGAGCTTCGGTGCGGTCGATCGTGGCGCCTCAGCCGGCGAGGATATCAACGGTGGCCAGCTCCAGATTTCGGAGTTCGGCCGCGAGATGAAGCAGTCGTTCATCGAGTACTCGATGTCGGTCATCACGGCGCGCGCCCTGCCGGACGTGCGCGACGGCCTAAAGCCGGTGCACCGCCGCATCCTGTACGCCATGAACGAGAGCGGCATCTACCCCAACCGCCCGCATAAGAAGTCGGCCTGGACGGTCGGCGAAGTTATCGGCAAGTACCATCCGCACGGTGACTCCGCAGTCTACGAGGCCATGGTTCGTCTGGCGCAGTGGTTCTCCATGCGCACACCGCTCATCGATGGCCACGGTAACTTTGGCAACATCGATGGCGACGGCGCGGCGGCAATGCGCTATACCGAGAGCCGTCTGGCAAAGCCTGCCATGGAGCTGCTGCGCGACTTGCAAAAGGATACCGTCGACTGGCAGCCCAACTACGACGAGTCGCTCGCCGAGCCCGTGGCACTGCCCGCGCGCTTCCCCAACCTGCTGGTCAACGGCAGCCAGGGCATCGCTGTCGGCATGGCCACCAATATCGCCCCGCATAACCTCACCGAGGCGATCGAGGCAACCTGCTACCTGATCGACAATCCCGATGCTACCGTCGACGAGCTTATGCAGATCATGCCCGGTCCGGACTTCCCCACCGGTGCCATCATCATGGGCAGCGCCGGCATTAGGCAGAGCTATGAGACCGGCCGCGGCTCCATTACCGTGCGTGCCAAGGCCCATGTGGAATCCACCAAGACCGGCCGCAGTCGTCTGGTCTTTACCGAGATTCCCTACATGGTCAACAAGGGCACCCTGCAGGAGAAGATCGCCCAGCTCGTAAACGACAAGCGCATCGAGGGCATCTCGGACATGCGCGACGAGTCCAACCAGAAGGGCATCCGTCTGGTCATCGAGCTCAAGAAGGGCGTCATTCCGCAGGTCGTGCTCAACAACCTGTATAAGTACACCTCACTGCAGACGACCTTTGGCGCCAACAACCTGGCGCTCGTCAACGGCGTTCCCAAATGCCTGAGCCTGCGCGAGATGCTGCAGCACTACATCGACCACCAGGTCGACGTCGTCACCCGCCGCACCCGCTTTGACCTCAAGAAGGCCCAGGCGCGCGCCCATATCCTCGAGGGCTACCTGATGGCTCTCGACCATATCGACGAGGTCATCAGCATTATCCGCTCCTCGCAGACCGACTCCGAGGCCAGCGGCCGCCTGATCGAGCGCTTTGGCTTTACGCCCGAGCAGACCACTGCCATTCTCGAGATGAAGCTGCGTCGCCTGACCGGCCTGGAGCGCGACAAGATCCAAGAAGAGCTGGACGGCCTGCGCCGCGCCATCGCCTACTACGAGGACCTGCTGGCGCATGAGGAGAAGATCCTGGGCGTCATCAAGGAGGAGATGCGCGAGATCTCGAAGAAGTTCGGCGACAAACGCCGCACCGAGATCAGCCGTGTCGAGAAGGACCTGGATGTCGAGGACCTCATTGCCGACGAGGACATGGTTGTGACCATTACCCACACCGGCTACGTGAAGCGTATCCCGGTAGCTGCCTACCGTGCTCAGAAGCGCGGCGGCAAGGGCGTGTCGGGCGTCAACCTTAAAGAGGATGACGTCATCGACGAGATGTTTATCGCATCCACGCACGAGTACGTGCTGTTCTTCTCGAGCAAGGGCAAGGTCTACCGCCTCAAGGTGCACGAGCTGCCGGTCGGTACGCGCCAGGCGCGCGGTACCGCGATCGTCAACCTGCTGCCCTTTGAGGAAGGCGAGAAGATCGCGAGCGTCATCAGCTGTCGCGAGTTCCCCGCCGACGAGTACCTGATGTTTGCCACCAAGAGCGGCATGGTCAAGAAGACCGTGATGAGCGCCTACGACCGTAGCCGCCGTGATGGTCTGATCGCCATCAACCTGAGGGACGACGACGCGCTGCTCGCCGTGCGCCGTGTGCGCGAGGGCGACAAGATCATCCTGGCCACCACTGCGGGCAAGGCGATTATGTTCCCCGAGGACCAAGTTCGCGCCACGGGACGCGACACCAGCGGCGTTCGCGGTATTAGCATGAAAGACGGCGTGGGCGTTTTGGGTATGGAGGTTACCAACGGCAATGGTGACCTGTTTGTCATCACCGAGCGCGGCTACGGCAAGCGCACGCCGGTCGCGGATTACCCGGAGCAAAACCGCGGCGGTCAGGGCGTCTACACCATCCAAATGACCGAGCGCAAGGGCAACCTCGCGGCCATGAAGACGGTGGGCCCGCAGCACGAGCTGTTCATCGTGACGGAAGGCGCGACGGTCATTCGCGTCAAGACCGACGAGATCAGCCAGACCGGCCGCGCCACCCAGGGTGTCAAGATGATGACCGTCGACGACAACGACCGCGTATGCGCTGTTGCCCGCATGACGGCAGCCGAAGAAAAACCCGAAGGCGAAGTCGCTGAGGCCGCAGCCGACACCGAAGAGGCCCCAGTCGACCTAGGCGACGGCAACGACATGCCAGAGGATCTCCTAGACGAGTAAGAGGCCCTAACTGGTAAAAATCATCAGACCCCTTATATCGGCGGTCGGCGCACTGCGCGCCGACCGCTTTTTGACAATCTTGGACCTGCGTTCGCCCCGGCCGCGTGGCGGCACATGAAGTCGATCGCGAGTTCCGCACGAGCCGGAGAGCACTTAATGTGCTCTCCGTGCGAG
>UQJV01000022.1 GCA_900541475.1 uncultured Collinsella sp. | reverse complement strand
GCGCGCGTCGTTGTTTTCAAACAGCGCGGGCAGCTGCGCGTCGCTCAGCGTGTCGAGCGAAGGAATGTTGGCAAGGTTCGTCGTCACATGGTAATACTTCGTCGCCTCGTCAAACGCCTTCAGCGCGTAGGCGTGCACCTCGCGGTACAGCTCCAGCGCGTGCTCGGCCACGAGCTTCATGGCCTCCAGCCAGTTCGTGCCCGCGGTCTTCACGTGATAGCGCTGATGCGTGCGCGCGCCCACGGACGGGAAAATGCTGAACTTGTCGGAGCCGGAATGCACGCTGACCTTGTGCCCGAAATGGCGGGCAATCGCGGCGTGCACGTCCATCTCCGCGTCGAAGGCGCTCACATCGCCGATGTAGTCGATGCCCTTCTGGAACTCGCCGATGAAGCGCGGCGCGATCGTCATGAACACAACGCCGCGGCGCTTCAGCTCGTTCGCCACAAAGAAATGCTCGCTCGGGCGCGTGGGCGTGCCGGTTTCGTCGATGGAAATCTCAAACTCGGCCTTGTACGTTCCGTCGCGCAGGAATCGGTCGTACATCTGAACGGCAAAATCCAGCGCGTCGCCGTAAATGCCCGTCACTCGCTTCAGCTCGTCCGCCGTGAACTCGATTTCGTGATCCTCCACGCGGAAGGTCTTGCCCAGATACAGCTCGCGCACATCCTGGCTGTATTCGCCGTCGGCGTTCGCGTGGATATGCTCGGAAAGGTCGAGCGTGTAGACCTCCTCTACGCCCTCGGCACCGATCACGCACGGCAGGGAGGTAAAGATGCCCTCCTCGCCATACTGGCCGGTCATAAGCGTAGAGGCCGAAAGCACGGCGTGCTCGTTGTGCAGCACGGCGGCGCAGACGCGCGCGGCGGAGTTGGCGACGGCGTACTCGGTGCACTGCTTGCCCTGGTAGGTTACGTAGCCGCCCTTGCGCGCGAGCTCCTCAATCTCCATGTGGTCGAAGGCATACTTGTCGGGGTTCTCGGCCTGAAGTTCGTTGAGGCTCTTGCCGGCGATGGTCGCGGCCTTAAAGGCGGCCAGCTGGCTAAAGCCGTGCTCGCCGATCATGTAGGCGTCGATGGACTTGGGGCTCACGCCGACCTTCTTGGAGATCTCGGTGCGCAGGCGGGCGGAGTCCAGGCCGCAGCCCGAGCCGATGATCTTCTTGGGATCGTAGCCGGTCAGGTGCCACAGCTCGGTGCACACGACGTCGCAGGGGTTGGAGATGCTCACGAAGATGCCGTCAAAGCCGGCGTCGACGATGCGCTTGGCAAAGGTGCGGGCGGCGTCGGTGGTAAAGAACAGCTCGCCGTCGCGGTTGCCAGCGGCCAGCGCGACCTTACCGGCAGCGTTGACAATGACGTCGCAGCAGGCAAGCTCCTCGTAGTGGTCATAGCAGTTGACGATCTTGGTGTTGTACGGGACAAATGAAAGGGAGTCGCGCAGGTCCTGGACCTCGGACGTCACCTTGGCCTCGTTGATATCGCACAGGTACAGCTCGTCGGCAATGCCCTGCATAAGTAGGCTGTTGGCGACATGTGCTCCTACGTGGCCCTGGCCGACCACACCGATCTTACGCGTCTGGTACATATACGTATCCTTTCGGCCGAGTTTTTCGCGTCGAACCATTGTAGCCTTCTGCCGTCACTTTGCTAGGCTAAAGTGCCGTAGATTTTGGGACATGCCTTAATCTCTACTTTTGGAGTGATTTGGGCCGCTGACGGCATCGCTGGGCGATGCGCTCGCGCGGATGGGGCCGGTCGTTGTACCATAGCTGCAACTGACTCATAAGGAGCATCCATGCCCATTCGCATCCCCGACGCCCTCCCTGCCGCCGCGCAGCTCGAGAGCGAGAACATCTTTGTCATGACCGAGTACCGCGCGCTGCACCAGGACATCCGTCCGCTGCGCGTGCTCATCCTCAACCTCATGCCTACCAAGATCGCCACCGAGACGCAGATCATGCGCAAGCTCTCCAACACGCCGCTGCAGGTGGAGGTGGACCTGCTGCGCACCAAGACGCACGAGGCCACGCACGTGAGCGCCGGCCACCTGGAGACGTTCTACCGCACGTTCGACGACATCCGCGACATCCACTACGACGGCCTGATCATCACGGGCGCGCCGGTGGAGCAGATGCCGTTCGAGGAGGTCGACTACTGGCCCGAGCTCTGCCAGATCATGGATTGGTCCACCACGCACGTGCACTCTACGCTGCATATTTGTTGGGGCGCGCAGGCGGGGCTCTACCATCATTACGGCATCCAGAAGTACGACCTGCCGGCAAAGGCGAGCGGCGTGTTCGAGCATTATCTGGTGAAGCCGCAAAGCCCGCTGGTCCGCGGCTTTGACGACCGTTTCTATGCCGTGCATTCGCGCAACACCGATGTGCGCCGTGAGGACGTGGAGGCCGAGCCGCAGCTTGAGGTCGTGGCCGTGTCAGACGAGGTGGGCCTGTACATCGTCAAGTCGACCGACAGCCGTCGCTTCTTTGTATTTGGTCACCCCGAGTACGATACCGACACGTTGCGTCTGGAGTACGAGCGCGACGTTAAGCGCGGGCTCAACCCTCAGGTGCCGGCGCATTACTTCCCGAACGACGACCCCACCGCCGAGCCGCGCAACGTCTGGCGCAGCCAGGCTCAGCTGTTCTACACCAACTGGCTCAACTACTACGTCTACCAGACCACCCCCTACGACCTGGCCCGCGCCGGCGAGGAGCGCTAGGCTGCGGCTGTGGCTGCTGCCGTGACGTGACGAGTGAGGATATCCGGACACACGAGCGTGGATTTTCGGACGTTTACAAATCGAGCGTGGATAATCTCCCATTTTTGTCCGAGGAACGGGCTCAAAGCGGGAGATTATCCACGCTCATTTTTTTAGGTATGTAGATGCCGATGGCTCGGCTAAGAGACGGTGCGTGAAGAGGCCAAGTCGCATTCGGCGTAGTCTCGTATCTCGACGGGTTTTTCTTTCTGATAATCCGATGGACACAGGCATCTAAATGTGGAGACAGGGACCTCTCGGTAAGGCTTCTACCTGCAGATATAAGTCATCAGCCTAAAACGTCCAAAACCGTCAAGCATTTGGTCAGCGCCTGGACAGCATTTGGTCAGACTTCGCATGAAACCGTCTGGTACGTTTGCGCCGTTCCAAGAGTTGGGAGGCGACATGGGAAACAGGACGGCGAATCAAAGACTTGCAAGTCACATTAAAGCATGCGAACAGCAGATGAGTTGCGTGTACGCGCGCACGGCGGCGGAGGCAAAGCAGATTGAGCGGCGTGTTGCGGCGGGAAGTCTAGAGGCGGTCATGCCGGGGCTGTATGCGCGTCCGGATTATTGGTCCGAGCTCAAGTTTCGGCAGCGTTATCTGCATCGGGTGCGGGCCCTTGCGCAAAAGCATCCCGACTGGACGTTTTGCTCCTATACGGCGGCTGTTATCTATGGCCTTTCGGTTTCGCATGCCAATTTGACGCACATCCATATCGCCGCGGCGCCGGCGCAATCGACGACGCCGGGCTCTCAGGTGATTCGACATCGTTATGCTCGTCAAACGCGGGCAATCCAGATGGATATTGCCGTGACCGATATCGATCAGACGATTGCGGATTGCCTGGTCGATGCGTCGTTTGTCGAGGGACTGATCATTGCGGACTCAGCGCTTCATGAGCAGCTGTTGTCGATGGAGCATCTCGTTGAGACTGTCGACAAGCTTGGCCTGAATCGTCGCGGTGTTGTGACGGCGCGCAGGGTTGCGCGGTGTGCCGATGGCCTGTCGGAAAGCGGCGGCGAGTCCAAGGCACGCGCGCTGATGATCGAGCGCGGCTGGCAGACGCCGGAGCTGCAAGTTGAGCTGTTCGACCCAGTTGAGCCGGGACGGCCATATCGCGTTGACTACTTGTGGCGTGTGGGCGACCGACTGATTATCGGGGAGTTCGACGGATTCGTTAAAAGCGAGAAAGCGGCGGAGGAGGGTAAGCTTGCGAAGGCGCAGTTTGATGAGCGTCAGCGCGAGTCGAGGCTTTCGCTGCTTGATAACTGCAAGATCGTGCGCTTGTGCTGGGATGATCTGAGGGACCCGATAAAGCTCGATCGCAAGCTCAAAGTTGCCGGCGTACCGCGCGTGTGTGCTGAGGCGGTTGTAGAGCGTTGAGCCGCATGAGCGTGGAAATCCGGACGGACGAGTGTGGAAATCTGGACGCGCATTGGTTAAGCGTGGATTTTTCGGACACACGAGCGTGGATTTTTGGACGCTTGTTGAATGAGCGTGGATAATCTCCCGTTTTTGGCTCGTAAGGGGGCTCAAAGTGGGAGATTTTCCACGCTCATCTTGCGGGTGCGATACAGCGGCGATCAGGCGCTGATGATGTGGGGTAGCGGCAGGTCGTGGGCGTCGGTGGGAACGTGGCCGACACGCTGCTCGTCAAAGGCTATGCCGATGATTTGACATGCGGACGAGAGCATGGGCAGGTAGCGGTCATAGCAGCCGCCGCCGTAGCCCAGGCGCGCGCCGGCGCGGTCGAATGCTACGAGCGGCACGATAATCATGTCGAGAGCCTCGGCAGGCACGATAGGGAAGCGACCGCTGTCGATGTCTGTGGCCGCGAAGGCCCGCGTGGGGTGGGCGATAAACGGCGCCGCGGACGCATCGTCGGCGGCAACTGCCCGCATGCACATGCGCTGGCCACAAGCTGCGGCGTCTGTTGCCGAGAACATGCACGGATAGGCCACGCGCCAGCCGTGTTTGGCGGCCGCAGCGGCAAACGCGGCTGGGTCGACCTCGGAACCCATCGCGGCATAGACGGCAACGGTGTGCGGCGCTGCGGTACCCAAGTGATCCAACAGCTCAACAAGCCGCGCACAGATAACGGCAGACTTCGCTGCCCGCACATCCAAATCAAGAGCGTCGCGCCGAGCAATCACCGCCTTCCGCAACTCGGCCTTGTCCATCCCAACCTCCTCTAGCAAACCTGCCAAAAAGGGACAGGTTTATTTTGGCAGGTTTTATCCGGACAAACACCCAAACCACCATGCAGACCATCGCAAAGGGGGCAATTCATGGACACCTTCGTGGTGGTTTTGACGAAGGGCGGGTGTTCGCGGCGGTTTGTCTCGATCTGTAACAGTAGCTCGGCAAAATCGGACCTAGATGTTACAGATTGAGACAAAGGGACGGGGTCATCCGAAAACGTCTCGATTAGTAACATCTGGAGCCGATATTGCCGTCTTGGCGTTACAGATCGAGACAAACCGGCAGACTGCGGCAAAAGAAAAAGGTAGATTTTCAGGCATGTCCCAAAAATCTACCTTTGTTGTGGTTAGCCCAGCAGGTCGACTACGTTAAAGCCGGCGTTGCTCTTGGCGATGACGTCTCGGCCGCCAAAGACGCACGTTGGCGACTCGGCTGCGATACGCGCCACGTCGGCGCCGAGCGAGCGCAGCTCACCAGGCGTGGCGGCGAGCATCTGGGCGCGGCGCTCCTCGCGTGCATGCGGATCGAGCCCGGCCAGGTAGGTCGTGTTGCGGCGCTTGGTGAGCGCGTACGGCTTCACCGGCGCGTCCATACCGCTCACGCAGCTCACGATAAAGCCCTCAAAGGCGGCCTCGTCGGGCTCAAAGCTGCCGAGCCATTCGCCCGCGCGCGCCACGCGCTCAATCGAGGGGTCGATTGCCGGGTCGCGGTAGGTGTAGAACGCCGCCTGACGCTCGCCGGCCGCGCGGAATCCGCAGCCGTACGCGCCGCCCTTCACGCGGATCTCGTTCCACAGGTAGTCGTAGGAGAGCGCGTTGGCGGCAACCGCCCAGGCGCCCGTCACGTCGATGCCCAGGCGACGCGGATCGCACGCGCTTGCCGCAAAGCAGATATCGCTGGGGATGACAAAGGCCTCGTGGCGGTCGCACGGCGTCGGCACCACGAGCGCGTTGCGGCCGGCATCGGCGCCGTCGCCAGCGCCTAGCCCCAGGTCGCCCGCGGCTGCCCAGTACGCGTCAAAGTCCTCGTCGCTGCCGGTAAAGCTCGCCAGGCAGCCGTCGGCCACAAAGATGTGGCCTGCCAGCTCGGCAAGCTTGGCGCGCAGGTCGTCCAGGCGCTCGTCAAAGTGGTCGAGCAGATCGCGCAGGAACAGGTAGAAGTCCACGCCCGAAAGCTGCTCGCGCACCACGGCCGAAGGCGAGCTGTAGCTCATCGCGCGACCGAGCGCCGCCGAGTGGCCGTTGTTGATAAAGCCCTGCTCAAGCCCAATGCGAATCTGCGTGAGCACATCGCGCACGCGGTCGGCGTCGGCATCGAGCAAAAGCGTGCTCGACCACACCTCGCGCGGCAGGCTTGCCAGCGCATCGATCTTCTCGGACAGGGCGCCGGCGCTCACCAGCAGGTAGGGGCGCACGCCGTCCACGTCGGGCTGGGTCATGACCTCGGTCGTAAAGCTCAAAAAGCCCAGCTTGCCGGCGAGTAGGTTGTCGAGCTCCTCGGCCGAATGCTCACGCGTGGGCAGCTGCTTGAGCAGACGGCAGAGCAGCGTCACATAGGGCAGGTCCTCAAACGCGACGCAGCTCAGGTCGAAATACTGCATGGCGTAGGCCAAACGGTTGGTGGGGATGCCATGGCGCAGGCAGGGGATGGGCGCGGTCGTGTCCACGACCAGCGGCGGCTCGGGGCGCGCCTCGCCAATGTCGGACACGCGCAGGCGCGGCAGCGTGGCCTTGGCCTCGGGTGTGTCCTCGGCCTCCTGCGCGGCACGCAGCGCAGCCGTGCGCCCGACCACGTCGGCCAGCTCGGCATCGGTCATGGCGTCACGCTTGGCTGCCAGCTCGGCAGCTTCGGCGCCCTCCGAACCCTCGGCGGCGTCCACCGGCACCAGCTCGACAAGCGCCATGTGGTCGTTCTCCAGCACCAGCTCGCGCAGCAGGTTCTCAAAATAGCTGCTGTCCAGCTCGCCACGCAGCTCCTCGTACACCGGGCCGTACTTGAGCGCCAGCGTCGCGGCGTCGTCATCGTAGAGCCAGGTGCTCAGCGCGTCGCACGCAATGGCCACGCCGTCGGCGATACCGTAGTCGCGCTGGCGCAGGTCGTACTCGTTGCTACTGATGATGGCCTCCAGGCGCTCGCGCGGAACGCCGTGCTCGCACAGGTCGCGGCAGGCGTCCTGGAACACGCGACGCAGCTCGCGCGCCACGCCGGGCTGCGCATTTTGCAGCATAATGAGCTCGTAGGGCTGCAGGCTCTCGGCCGCGGTGTAGCTCACCACGTTGCCGCCCAGGCCGGCGGCCAGAATGGCCTTCTTAACCGGCGCTTCGTTGGAGCCCAGCAGTGCCTCGAACAGGATATCCGCCGCGATCGTGCGCTTGCGGTCGAGCGCGCTGCCCAGCACCAGGCCCAGGCCCACCAGGGCGTTCTCGGGCGTGGTGGCCATCTCGACGCGCTTATACTCGCAGGTCACGGGCGCCTGCACGCCCAGCGGATTGGGCGCCAGCGTGGACGGGTCCTCGCCGGCGGCGACGGCTGCATCCATGCGGCGGCTCGCGGCACTCGGCTGCGACAGATAACGCTCGTCCAAAAACGCCAGCGCGCGGTCCACGTCCAGGTCGCCGTAGAGCGTTATATAAGAGTTAGAGGGGTTGTAGTGGCGCGCGTGCGTGTCCAGGAACTGCTCGTAGGTGAGCGCGGGAATCGCGCGCGGGTCGCCGCCGCTCTCGTGCGCATAGGCGGTGTCGGGGTAGAGCGCGGCGTTAACAGCATCGTCCAGCACGCTCATGGGGTCGGACAGCGCGCCCTTCATCTCGTTGAACACCACGCCGTTATAGCGCAGCGTGCCCTCGCGCAGGCTCGCGGAGCTGTCGTCGCCCTCGCCCTCGGCGCCCTCCGGCAGGTCCAGCTCGTAGTGCCAGCCCTCCTGCTCAAAAATGGTCGGCTTGGTGTAGATGGCCGGGTTGAACACCGCGTCCAGGTACACGTCCATCAGGTTGTACAGGTCCTGCTCGTTGGTGGTGGCAACGGGGTAGATGGTCTTGTCGGGGTAGGTCATGGCGTTGAGGAACGTCTGCATGGAGCTCTTGATCAGGTCGACAAACGGTTCCTTGACGGGGAACTTGGCCGATCCGCACAGCACCGAGTGCTCAAGAATATGGAACACGCCGGTGGAATCGGCCGGCGGCGTCTTAAAGCCAATGGCAAAGGCCTTGTTTTCGTCGTCGCATGCCAGGTACAGCAGGCGAGCGCCCGAGGCAGTGTGGCGCAGCACGTAGGCGTCCGAGTCGAGCTCAGGCACGGTCTCGCAGCGCTCGACGGCAAAGCCGTGGCAGGTAGTGCCGGGCACCAGCAGCGCGGCGGCAGCGGCGCGCGGGTCGGTTGAGGTAGTGGGCATATGCAGTCTCCTTTGGCGCCCCAGCGGGGGCGAATCGAGTCGAATCCTCGAGAGTATACCCATATGGGGCCGCGGCTCTGCGGCGAACTGGCGGTTATGCCGATGGGAAGTCGATGCGTCCTGGTCGCCTGTCGAACGAGAGTGGAAATTCGGACACACGAGCGTGGATTTTCGGACGCCGACCGAACGGGCGTGGAAAATCGGACTGACGAGAGTGGATATTTGGACGCAAATTGAACGAGAGTGGATATTTGGACGGAATCTGCCGCAAAAGCCCCAAAAACCGTCCAAATATCCACTCTCGATATCCGACCGTCCGAAAATCCTCGTTCGTCCATCACTCGCGTATCTCTCGTCTCTCATTCGTCTCTAATATGAGAGATGACAGGAAGATGAGAGAGATAGATGAGAGATAATTACGAGAGATAACTGAGAGACGAGGGAAATCTATCCGCGGCATTCTCCGCAGGACCGAGCGAAAGGACGTGCAGATGAACGAAAACGAGCTGACCGGTCTGCTTGAGTCTTTAAGGCGTATGGGCTCGGATGATCTTAACGTCGAAGTGAAGGAGAGCGCCACGACGCTTTCCCGCGACGTGTGGGAAACGGTGAGCGCATTCGCGAACACTGCCGGCGGAATCATCGTGCTCGGAGTGAGTGAGCGCGCAGGTTTTGTCCCGGTTGAGAACTTCGAGACCGAGAAAGTGCTCAACCAATTTGTGTCAGGCATGGGCGATGCCGGCGGTCGCGGAAAGCTGGCCAATCCGCCCAAATACACCATTGAGCGCGTGGAGCTCCAGGGCACCATGGTTCTGGTCATCACGATTGAGGAGCTCGACCCGTCGAGCAAGCCTTGCTATGTCATAGAGCGGGGCGCCCAGGGTGGCAGCTACAAGCGCATCGATGACAAAGATGTGCCGCTTTCATCGACCGAGGTGCTCGCATTGGCGTCATACGGTCGAGCGACTCCGAGCGATCGCGACGCGGTGGTGGGCGCGGGCGCGGACGATCTCGACGAGACGCTGGTCGACCGTACGATAGACCGGGCTTTCTCGTTGACGCCCCGGGCAATGCGCGGCGCGCCGGACAAACAAACGAAGCTGGAGCGCCTAAATTTCCTTGATTCCCAGGGCAATGTCACCAAGGCTGGACTCCTAGTTGCGGGCACCTACCCTCAGCAGTTTTATCCCAAGCTCTTTATCGACATGGCTGTCTATGCGGGGACCCGGAAAGGCACGGCGGGGTCGCTGAGGTTCATGGACCACACAATCTGTGAGGGAACGTTGGGCGAGATGATCTCGGATGCTGTCGCGGCCGTCGCCAAGAATTTGCGGCGAACCTCGACCGTCCAAGGCGTCTCGCGTGTCGACTCGCTGGAGATTCCCGAGGAGGTTCTGCGCGAGGCAATCGCCAACGCCGTAATCCATCGAGAATACGGGGATCGGTTCTGTGGACAATCGATTGCCGTCGACGTCTTTGACGATCGTGTCGAGGTGACGAATCCTGGCGGCCTTTACGGGGGAAAGACTCGCGAGAACTTGTTTGACGGCAGCTCCCGATGCCGTAACGCGACGCTCGTGAAACTCATGTCGATTGTCCCGCTGCCGGATGGCGCAGGTTCGCCGGCTGAGGGCAATGGCTCGGGCATCCCGATGATGATCGATGCCATGCGCGCACATGGTCTGGCCGAGCCCCTGTTCTGCCCGGGGTTCGATCGGTTCAAGGTCGTACTTTACCGTTCAAAGATCGAGCCGGTCGATCATGGCGGGGGCTTAATTGTGACGGCACTCAAACACTACGGCGAGCTGGGGACGCGTGAGCTGGCAGAACGCACGGGGCTTACAATTTCCCAGGTTAGGTCGCGCGTCAACGCGCTCATTGCTCAAGGCGAGCTTGAGCCCACGGCGCCGGCGACGAGCCGCAACCGCAAGTATCGATTGTCAGAGCGCGTGGAATAAATGCGTTAGTGGACGAGGCGAACCAATAATCGACCCTCAATTGGCGCCCACTAAGATAAAGCGGTTGTTGCTCAGTCGACGGTGATGCTAAAGACTCGGCTTACGCCGGCATGGCCTCGAACCCGTCCATCAAGAACAGCCTAAGAACCAGCTTGATGACATATCCCGGTTTGACTTCAGCCGCGTCAAAGACGTGGCGTTCGGCGAGCTCGCTGCAGTATGCATAGATGTCGCGGATAAGGTCCGCGCCCGAAAGCGTAAACATGTAGCCTGCGTCCGAAAGCGCATTGGGCGCGGCGGGCAACTTGGCCATGTGGCAGAACGTTTGCAGGTCGGGCGCCATAACATTTTGGTAGTCGAGGTGGCCGCTGGCATCCTGTTCGGCAAGCTCCAATTGGCGCACAAAATCCAGCGCCGTCGCTAACACAAAGCTCGGCGTAGGCGCATTGACGTCCTGAGTGGTCGCCACAAGCCTGCCCGCCGCCTGCGTGACAAGCCAAGCGACCTCGCGCTGGCAACGCACGGCCTTGCGCGTTACCGGCTTGATGGACGAAGAAGAAACGCTCCCCTTAGGCGGATTCGAAGCAGCCATAAGACCCTCCCATGAACAATCCGGCCCAACAAGCCCGGATGAAACACGTGCTACATCAGTATACAGGGGAGTGGGGTGGAAAAACGGGGTCGACAGCGTGAACTGCCGGCTCCGGATTACTTGCCTTAGAGGCCGTACACTTCGACCATAGCTTCGCCAATGCGATGGGGTACGCCGGTGACGAGTGCGTTGCCCATGCAGAAGGCTCGATGGCCGTCGGTCATGCCGGTATTGGTCCAGCCTTTCGGGAATCCTTGGAGCTGATCGAGCTCGTCGGGAACAAGGCGGCGGAAACGGCCGTCGGGGCACTCAATGACATGCTTAAAACGGCTGGCGCCCGTGCCGCCTTCGCCTGTGAGGATGGTGCGGCTCGGTTTATCGGTAGCATCCGGGAAGCTCATGGCACCCTCGGAATACGTGTACGTAAAGCCTGTCTTTTTGATTGTTTGACGATCGAGCTCCTGCTCCTCGATACCTCGATGTTGCCCCTACAAATAAATCCCCTCACCGAGTTGCTTGTGAAACTTGGCGTGATGGTCGCGTGCCCAGGTAAAGAGCGCCTGGTCAAAGTCGGTGCGCGTGGCCGGGACGCCAAAGACGCCGGCAACTTCGACGCGTACAAACTCCAGTGCCGGCAGCTTGTTGATGGCAGTGAGGGCAAACGGGGACGAGGGCTCCTCGAACAGATAGCGGCTGCCTTGCAGCGCGTCGCAACTGGTGCACGTGTTGCCGAGCGACGGGGCTTTGGAGGCTCGCGCGCCTACGGGCTTGTAGCCGCAGCGCTTATGAAGGTAGTCGCGGATCTCGCCCGGCACGCAGCCGAGAACGGGCACGATGGCGAGTGCGTTGGCGTTGGCCGTGTCGATGGCGATGTGCCCAGCTTCGTTGGGCGCGTGCGCGATGGCGATGCTCTCGTCGTTATCGGTTCGATAGGGAATGCCGAAGGCCGCGACCGAGGTCTCTTTGTGACACTTCCAGCACTCGCGCTTGCCCAGTACTAGATATATATACGGCGCTGAGGGGTCGGATCGGTCAACACCGGGCAGCCACTCGGCAAAGGGCTCGGGGTTGACGCCGCTGGGTACATACCAGATCTTCTTGGTCCGGTCCCATTTGGCGCCCAGCGCCTTGGCTTCTTCTTTGTGCGAAAAGGGGACATCGAGCTCGGTGCGCATGGCGGCTCCTTGGTGCTGCAGGTGCAAGTGGCTCAAGGATACCGCAGGGCGCAGACATCGCGGCGTTTTGCTGAGAAGTTGCGGTGCGGACTGATTGGTTATGCCGATGGATAGATCGGCAAGTAGATGGTCGGCTTTTGGCCAGTTGGGCGGTTGGGGCAGCTTGCGGCGCAGTTTTGTGCCTGGCTATTGTTGATGTTGGGGTATTGAATTTGTTTGGCTGCCATTCGTCAGGTGAATTGATGCTACGTTGCGATGACGGTTGGAGCTGCCAGCGGATTTGGCGACATAAAACAAAACAGCTCAGAGTACATAGCCTCTGAGCTGCGAACATTTGGTGGGCGTTAGAAGATTTGAACTTCTGACCTCTTCCGTGTCAGGGAAGCGCTCTCCCCCTGAGCTAAACGCCCGATCAAGGGTGCGCAAGTGCGCAAGTGATAATATAACGGAGCCTGAACTCGGTGGCAAGAACATTTTTAAAAATCGCTTACATTGTGGAATTCGGGGGCTTTGCCATATCCATTTCAAAAGAGCCTGCTGCCGCGATTTGGCTGTCGCATAATGCAAGGCCATTGCGGTATCGAGCTATGGAAAGACGCCTAAGGAATTGTCCTACCGATAAGCGGACAAGCCTCCAGCTGGTGCCTTCGCCGTGGTAAGGTAAGCCGAATTGCTTCCAGACTGTTTCGGGGGAGTGGGATGAGCAAAGAGTGTGTCGAGCAGGTCGAAGGCGCAGGGGCTTCGGTGCCGATGACCGATATATCGAACATTGATGTGCCCGAGGGCACCGATGAGCTCAGCCGCAGCACCCGCCGTGCATGGCGCGACCGCCTCAACGATGCGTCGTCGCGCAAGATGGCGTTGGGCGTGTTGGCTACGCTCGTGGGTGGCTCGTTTTGGGGCTTCTCGGGCACCAGCGCGAGCTTTCTGTTCGATACCTACCATGTCGATACGCTGTGGCTCATGAGCGTGCGCCAGATTCTTGCCGGCCTGCTCTTTATGGTCGTGGTCGTCGCGCGCGACCGTGCGCGCCTGGTCAAGCTTTGGACGACGCCGACCGACCGCAAGCAGCTGTTGCTCTTTACCGCCTTTGGCCTGCTGTTCAACCAGTTTTGCTATCTTTCGGCCGTGCGCCTGACCAACGCCGGGACCGCGACGGTCCTTCAGTGCCTGCAGCTGGTCATCATCATGGGATATACCTGCATCACCGATCGCCGCAAACCGCGCATGCGCGAGGTTATCGGTATCGGCCTGGCCCTTGGCGGCACGTTTTTGATCGCCACCGGCGGCGACCCCACGAGCCTGAGCATCTCGCCGCTCGGTCTGGTGGCGGGTCTTATGTGCGCGGTGAGCGCCGCCTGCATGGCGGTGATTCCCGCCAAGATTCTGCCCGAATACGGCAGTCCCATCGTTACGGGCTCAGCCATGCTCACGGCTGGTATCATCACCTGCACCATCGTGCAGCCTTGGGCCCATATGCCGACGCTCGATGCCGCCGGCGTCGAGGCGCTCGCGGTGTTTGTGGTCGTGGGCTCGTTTTTGGCGTACATGCTCTATATGCAGGGCGTCAAGGACATCGGCTCGGTGCGTGCGAGCTTGATCGGAACCGTGGAGCCGATCTCGGCTACCATCACGAGTGCCGTTATGCTGGGCACGGTGTTTTTGCCGACCGATCTTATCGGCTTTGCCATGATCATCGTGATGATGTTCCTCACGGTGTAGCCCCTGCGGTTGCTTTAAAGGATAATAGGCCGGCGGCGCGTTGCTTTGGCGGCGCGCCTTTGTCTATAGAGAGGATCTCTTATGAAGTACTTTGGCACCGACGGCTTTCGCGGTGAGGCCAACGTTGGACTGACGGTAGAGCACGCTTATAAGATCGGCCGCTTTGTGGGCTGGTATTACGGTGCCAACCGCGAGCGCAAGGCACGCGTGATCGTGGGCAAGGACACGCGTCGCTCGAGCTATATGTTCGAGGCGGCGCTGGTGAGCGGCTTGGTCGCGAGCGGCGCGGACGCCTACATGCTGCACGTGATCCCGACGCCGGGCGTGGCGCATCAGACCGTGGAGGGCTGCTTCGATTGCGGCATCATGATCAGCGCGAGCCATAACCCGTTTTGCGATAACGGTATTAAGCTCGTCAACAGCGACGGCTTTAAGATGGACGAGGATGTGCTGGAGCTCATCGAGGATTACATCGATGGCAAGAACGAAGTTCCGCTGGCAACGGGCAACCACATCGGCGCCACGGTGGACTACATGCAGGGTCGCAACCGCTATATTGCCTCGCTCATCGCAAGCGCGAACTTTTCGCTGCAGGGCGTCAAGATCGGCATCGACTGCGCTAACGGCTCGGCTTCCTCGGTGGCCAAGCCGGTGTTCGACGCACTGGGCGCCGATGTGCGCGTAATCAATGCCGCGCCCGATGGTTTTAACATCAATGTGGATTGTGGCTCCACGCATATGGAGCGCCTGCAGCGCCACGTGGTGGAGCAGGGGCTGGACGTGGGCTTTGCCTACGACGGCGATGCCGACCGCTGCCTGGCCGTGGACGAGCGCGGCCGCGTGGTCGACGGCGACCAGATCCTGTACGTGTGCGGTGTGTACCTGAACAAGCACGGGCGACTTTCGGGCGGTACCGTGGTGCCGACGATCGCCAGCAACTTTGGCCTGGTCAAGTCGCTGGAGCTTGCCGGTCTGAGCACCGTGACCAGCGGCGTGGGCGACCGCCACGTGTACGCCAAGATGCGCGAGGGCGGCTACAGCCTGGGCGGCGAGCAAACGGGCCATACGATCTTTGGCGATATCGAGCGCACGGGCGACGGCATTATGACCTCGCTGCGTGTGATGGAAGTGATTCGCGCCGAGCGCGAGACGCTCTCGCAACTCACGGCTCCGTGCAAGCTGCTGCCGCAGGCGCAGATTGCCGTGCGCGTGGCCGACAAGGATGCCGCGCTCGAGAACATGGGCGTACAGAACGCCATCGCCGAGGCTGAGGCGTCGCTGGCGGGTGAGGGCCGCGTGCTGGTGCGCAAGAGCGGAACCGAGTCGGTGATTCGCGTTTTGGCCGAAGCCCCCGACCAAACCGCTGCCGACGCCGCCATGAAGCGTATCGCCGCCGCACTCGAGGCCCTGTAGTTACGCGGTTTTACCAAACCGCGTAAGGGCTCGACGCTGCAAACGGCCCCAAGCGGCAATCTGACGTTCAATTTCAAGGGCGCGACCAGAAGGTCAGCGCCCTTTCATTTCACGTCACCTTGCTCGCTTGGGGCCGTTTTCGCTGACTTTGCCAAGACATTGGCGTCAACATGGTTGGCGTTGGCGATGGCGTGCTGGTCAATCCTTACAGCTCGTAGAGCGTGGTGAACTTGTCCTGCAGGTAGCTGCAGTAGTAGCGGGCATCGAACGCCATGCCACATGCGCCCTTGATGAGTTCCGGCGCGTCCTTGGCGCGGCCCCACTGCCAAATGTGCTCGCCCAGCCAGGCGCGGACGGGCGCCAGATTGCCGCTCGCGCAGGCGCCGGTAAGGTCGACGCCGTCGCGGCACATGGCCGGTACAAACATCGCATCGTAGGCGCTGCCCAGCGCATACGTGGGGAAGTAGCCAAACGAACCGCCGCTCCAGTGCGTATCCTGCAAGCAGCCGTGTGTGTCGTCGGGAACGGGAATGCCCAGGTACTCGTCCATAAAGCGATTCCAAAGCGCGGGGATGTCCTTGGCCGTGGCTTCGCCGGCAAACAGCATGCGCTCAATTTGGTAGCGCACCATAATGTGCAGCGGGTAGGTGAGCTCGTCGGCCTCGGTGCGGATCAACGACGGCTGCGCGATGTTCACGGCGCGGTAGAGCGTGTCCTCGTCCACGCTGCCGTAGACCTCGGGCGCGTGGCGGCGCAGTACCTCGAGCAGCGGTCCCATAAAGGCGCGGCTGCGGCCCACGGTGTTCTCGAAAAAGCGGCTCTGGCTCTCGTGGATGCCCATGGAGGTGCCGCCCTCCAGGCACGTGCGCGCGTAGGCGGGGTTCACGCCCAGCTCGTACATGGCGTGGCCGGCCTCGTGGATGATGCTGTAGACATTGGAGATGCAATCGTCCTCGTAGATGTGCGTGGCGATGCGCGCGTCGCCCACCGAGAAGCCCTCGCTAAACGGATGCTCGGTAAAGGCGAGCGTGGTGTCGTCCAGGTCCAGGCCGACGAGCTTCATGAGGTCAAAGCTCATGGCGCGCTGGGCAGCCTCGGGCACATGGGCGTGCAAAAAGTCGGCAGCGGGCTGCTGGCCGCGTTCGCCGATGGCGTGCACGAGCGGCACGACCGTCGCCTTGACCTCATCGCAAAACGCGTCGAAGCTCTCGGTGGAAAGGCCACGCTCGTACTGGTCGAGCCAAACGTCGTATGGGTCGCGCCTGGGGTCCATGAGCTCGGCCTGATGCTTGAGCTGGCTGACGATCTTGTCCACATAGGGCTCAAAGCTCGCCCAGTCGTTGGCCGTCTTGGCCTTGTGCCACACAGCATCGGCCTCGCAGGTGAGCCTGGTCCAGGCCTCGGCCTCCTCGGTGGGGATGACGCTGGCCTCGCGCTGGTCGCGGCCGAGCACGCGAATCTCGTCGAGCAACTGCGGGTCGTCGATCTTTCCGCCGGCGACGGTCTCGCGTGCCAGCGAGCGCACAAGTTCGACAGACTTTTCGCTGGTCAGGAGCTTGTGGTGCTCGCCGGCAAGCGTGCCCATGGCATCGGCACGGGCGGCGGCGCCGTTGGCGGGGGCGATGGTTGCGCCGTCAAACTCGGCAATCTTGAGTAGGTACTCGCGGGTCCACAGCTTGCCCTCGAGCTTGCGGAACTTCTTGACGGCCTTGTCGGCCTTGACGCCCTTGGCGGCTTTTGCCACGGCGGCCTTGGCCTTCTTATCGAGTTTCTTTCCCATACCATATCCTTAATCTCGCAGGCCGCGCCGCCTTTGGGCGCACGGCCAGTTTGCACAGCTACCCGTCTTGTACCCAGCGCGAACAAAACGGAACGCGGCGATACGCTCGCACAATGTGGTATCCTATAGCCCAATGCGTTGACGGAGAGGGTTTTGCCCGCCGCGTCGCCGGCAAGAGAGGGAAGGTCATGGGCTGAAAGCCTTCCTGCGGTGGCAAGGGCCAAGCGTTCACTCCCGAGCAGCGACCTCAACGGGCGCGCGGCCAGCGGCGGCGAAGCCCCAGTAGGGAAGCCGTGAGCCTCGCGATAAGGGGCGCAGAGTGGGCACGGCGGGCCAGACATCCGCCGGGTCAAACAAGGTGGTACCGCGGAATTCAACCGTCCTTGGGCAATGCACATGCCCGAGGACGGTTTTTTGTTACCGAACCGGGCCGCGTTTTCGCAACGTCAAGCGACGGCAGTCGTCTCGGCGAGCGGGGAGCGCGAGAGACGAAAGGGAAGACATGAGTCTGATTGATGATCTGGTCAAACTCGAGGAAGAGGCCAAGGAGCTCGTCGCAGGCGCCGACGACGCCGCAAAGCTCGAGGCCGCGCGCGTTGAGCTGCTCGGTCGCAAGGGCCGCATCACCGGCCTGATGCGCATGATGGGCAAGCTCGCCCCCGAGGATCGTCCCGTGATGGGCAAGCGCGCCAACGAGATGCGCCAGCTGATCGAGGGCATGCTCGACGAGCGCACCACCGAGATGAAGGCCGCCGCCCTCAAGCACGCACTCGAGCACGAGGCCGTCGACATCACGCTGCCGGGCATCCGTCCGCAGATCGGTCACCAGCACCTGATCAAGCAGATCATCGAGGAGGCCGAGGACATCTTCTGCGGCATCGGCTACACCGTCGAGTCCGGCCCCATGGTCGACACCTCCTACTACAACTTCACCGCGCTCAACGCCCCCATGGATCACCCGAGCCGCTCAGCCCGCGATACCTTCTACGTGGTCGACAACAACCCCGGCAGCGTCGCGCACCCCGAGGCTCACGCCCATGGCGAGTCCGACGTGCTGCTGCGCACCCAGACTTCGGGCGTGCAGATCCACACTATGGAGTCGCAGAAGCCGCCCATCTACATGATCTGCCCGGGCACCGTCTACCGTCCCGACACGGCCGACGCCTGTCACCTGCCGCAGTTCAACCAGATCGAGGGCCTGGTCGTCGACGAGGGCATCACTTTTGGCGATCTTAAGGGCACGCTCGACTACTTTGTTAAGTGCATGTTTGGCGAGGATCGCAAGACGCGCTATCGCCCGCACTTCTTCCCCTTCACCGAGCCGAGCTGCGAGGTGGACGTGAGCTGCCACGTCTGCGGCGGCAAGGGCTGCAACTTCTGCAAGCACAGCGGCTGGATCGAGATCCTGGGCTGCGGCATGGTCGACCCCAACGTCCTGATCAACTGCGGCATCGACCCCGAGAAGTACACCGGCTTCGCCTTTGGCATTGGCGCCGAGCGCGTCGCGGCCCTGCGCTACGACCTGCCGGACCTGCGTACTCTCATGACAGGCGATATGCGTTTCCTGAACCAATTTTAGGCTTGCCCAGGCACCCCATCTTGGCGTTCAAACCGTCGCTCGCGTACCTTTAGTACGCGTCGCTCCTCTTTCACGCCAACCTGGGGCACCTGGACAACCCTAAGGCGAACGTCTTCATTTGATATTCCTTCCTTTGCGGAGATTAAGAACTAGGAGAGCTACATGCGCGTTTCTTACGACTGGCTCAAGACCATGATCGATATTCCGGAGGATCCCAAGACCCTTTCGGACGAATATATCCGTACCGGCACCGAGGTCGAGGCGATTGACACCGTGGGCGAGTCCTTCGACCACGTGGTGACTGCCAAGGTGCTCACCAAGACCCCGCACCCCGATAGCGACCATATGTATGTGTGCTCGGTCGACGTGGGCGACAAGAATCTCGACGCCGACGGCAACCCCGCCCCGCTGCAGATCGTCTGTGGCGCGCAGAACTTTGAGGCCGGCGACCACATCGTCACGGCAATGATCGGCGCTGTGCTTCCCGGCGACGTCAAGATCAAGAAGAGCAAGCTTCGTGGCGTCGTGTCCATGGGCATGAACTGCTCTGCACGCGAGCTCGGCCTGGGCGGCGACCACTCCGGCATCATGATTCTGCCCGAGGATACGCCCTGCGGCATGCCGTTTGCCGAGTACGTGGGCTCGAGCGACACCGTGCTCGACTGCGAGATCACGCCCAACCGCCCCGATTGCCTGTCCATGATCGGCATGGCCCGCGAGACCGGCGCCATCTTCGACCGCGATTTCCACGTGGAGCTGCCCGCCATCAAGGCCGAGACCGGCCGCGCGACCGACGACGAGCTTTCGGTCGAGATTGCCGACGAGGGCCTGTGCGACCGCTATGTCGCCCGCATCGTGCGCAACGTGAAGGTCGGCCCGTCGCCCGACTGGATGGTCAAGCGTCTCAACGCCCTGGGCGTGCGCCCGCACAACAACATCGTCGACATCACCAACTACGTGATGATGCTTACCGGTCAGCCGCTGCACGCCTTTGACCTGGACACCTTTGCCGAGCGCGATGGCAGGCGTCGCGTGGTGGTTCGCGCCGCCCAACAGGACGAGAAGTTCACGACCCTCGACGGCGAGGAGCGCACGCTCGACGCCGGCATGGGCCTCATCACCGACGGCGAGCGTCCCGTGGCGCTGGCCGGCGTTATGGGCGGCATGGATTCCGAGATCGAGGACGACACCGTCGACGTGATGGTCGAGAGCGCCTGCTTCAACGCCGGTCGCACCTCGCACACCAGCCGCGACCTGTCGCTGATCTCCGATGCCTCCATTCGCTTTGAGCGCCAGGTCGACGAGACCGGCTGCGTGGACGTCGCCAACGTCACGTGCGCGCTCATCGAGGAGATTGCCGGCGGCGAGGTCGCCCCCGGCTATGTGGACGTGTTCCCCGCGCCCAAGACCATCGACAGCATCAAGCTGCGCTTGGCCCGCGTGCACGCCATCTGCGGCGCCGACATCGAGCCCGACTTTATCGAGCGCTCGCTCACCCGCCTGGGCTGCACTGTCGAGCGCGACGGCGAGGACTTTATGGTCACCCCGCCGAGCTTCCGCCCCGACCTGCCGCGCGAGATTGACCTGATCGAGGAGGTCCTGCGCCTGTGGGGCATGGGCCGTGTGACGGCGACCATCCCGGCTGCCAAGAACCATATCGGCGGCTTGACCCGCGAGCAGAAGCTCACCCGCAAGGTCGGCGAGATCCTGCGCGCCTGTGGCCTCAACGAGACCACGACCTTTGGCTTTGCCGCTCCGGGCGACCTGGAGAAGATCGGTATGTCCACCGAGGGCCGCGGCTGCCCCGTCGTGCTCATGAACCCGCTGGTGGCCGAGCAGACCGAGATGCGCCGCTCACTGCTGCCGGGTCTGCTGCAGTCTGTGGCCTATAACGAGGCCCACGGCACGCCCAACGTGCACCTGTACGAGGTCGGCAGCCTGTTCCACGGTCGCGAGAACGCCAGCCTGCCCAAGGAGACCAAGTCCGTGGCGGGTGTGCTCTCGGGCCAGTGGAGCGAGCAGTCCTGGAGCATGAAGTACCGCAAGCTGCGCTTCTTCTTTGGCAAGGGCATTGTCGAGGAGCTGCTTGCCCAGTTGCGCATCGAGAAGGTCCGCTTCCGTCCCGTCGAGGGCGAGGGCTACGCTTTCTTGCAGCCGGGTCGTGCGGCCGAGGTTCTGTCCGGCGGCACCGTGCTGGGCTGGGTCGGCGAGATTCACCCCGAGGCGCGCGAGGCGATGGGCATCGATGAGGTCGTCGTTGCCTTTGAGCTCGATCTGGACAAGCTGATCAAGGGCGCCCGCAACCAGGAGAACTACCGCGAGTTCTCGCAGTACCCTGCCGTTGAGCACGACCTTGCTATCGTGGTCGATAACTCCGTGACCTGCGAGGACCTTGAGCGCCGCATTACCAGCGCCGGCGGCAAGTTGCTCGAGGGTGTGCGTCTGTTCGACGTCTACCGCGATCCGGTCCGCGTGGGCGTGGGCAAGAAGTCCATGGCCTTTGCGCTTACGTATCGCTCCGACGACCACACGCTCACCAGCGAAGAGGTCGAAAAAGCGCACCAGAAGATCGTCACCAAGGTGTGCAAGGGCGTAAACGGCGAGGTCCGCGGCTAGGTCCTGCGCTGGGAGCACGGGACCCCTCCACAGTTGCTGTGGGACCCTGCGTGACCGCGGTGCTCGACATAAGGCACCGCTGAGCCTGCATATATGACACGCGCATTACATAGCGGCGTGCTGCTTTGTCGGCAGTGCGCCGTTTTGCTATGATAGCCCGCGGCGTGTTACGAATCTAACAATACGTAACACTGACAAGGTGATTTAAGCGGCGTTGCAATTCCGTGCGACGATAACCGGGAGGCGTACATGCACATTCCAGATAATTATCTGTCCCCGCAGACGGATGCCGTGCTGGCGGTGGCGATGGTGCCCGTTTGGGTTCACTGCATCAAGAAGGTGCGCGCCACGCTCGATCGCGAGCATATGGCTTTCCTGGGCATCTGCGCTGCATTCTCCTTCTTACTTATGATGTTCAACGTGCCGCTGCCCGGCGGTACCACTGGTCACGCCGTCGGCGGCGCGCTCATCGCGCTGCTGCTGGGCCCGGAGGCCGCGGCCATCGCGGTTTCGGTCGCGCTGGCGCTGCAGGCGCTGCTGTTTGGCGACGGCGGCGTTCTGTCCTTTGGCGCCAACTGCTTTAACATGGCCTTTGTGCTGCCGTTTGCCGCTGCTATCGTGTTCCGTGCGCTCAACAGCCGTCTGTACGACAAAAGCTGGGGCACCTCGGTTTCGGCCATCGTAAGCGGCTGGGTCGGCCTGTGCCTGGCGGCCCTGTGCGCAGCAATCGAGTTTGGTATTCAGCCGATGCTCTTTACCAACGCTTCGGGCGCGCCGCTGTATTGCCCCTTCCCGTTGTCTGTGGCTATTCCGGCCATGTTGATCCCGCATATGCTGGTTGCCGGCGTGGTCGAGGGCGTGGCGACGGCTGCGATCTACGGTTTCATTAAGAAGACGGCGCCGAGCATTATCGTCGGACCCGAGGCCGTCGATGGCCAGCTTGCTGCCGAGGGCGCTGCTGCCAAGAAGACCTCGCTGGTCCCCACGCTCATCTTGGTTGCCGTGCTTGTCGTGGCCACGCCGCTGGGCCTGCTGGCCACGGGTGACGCCTGGGGTGAGTGGGACGCTGAGGGCGCCGCGACCGCCGTTCAGGAGGCTGGTGACAACAGCCTGCAGGCTTCGGTCGGTCTCGATACCCCGACCTTTGCCGATGCGCTGCCCACGGGCGATTACCTGCAGGCCTATTCCGAGGAGCAGGGTCTTGGCTTTGCCGGTCAGGCTGCCATGTATATCCTTTCCGGTGTGATTGGCGTGGCGGTGCTCACCATCGCATTCCGTCTGATCTCGCTGACGGTTAAGGAAAGCGGTGCTCATGGCAATAGCCGAGCTGCCTAGTTGGCTTGCGGCCGAGGAGCGATATGAGCCCGTGGGGGCTCGGCATCGCGTAATGCAACAGAACGTCCTGCACCTGGCGAGCCTGCTTGAGCGGGTTCGCCTGGGCGGCGGCGCACACGAGGGCGGGTCGATGATCGACCGCGCCCTTTCTTCCGTTTCGGCGCCGGTGCGTTTGGTGGGGATGCTCGTCTGCGTTCTGTGCGTGTGTCTGACGCAGAGCCCGCTGTACCTCATGTTGATGGCGGCGATCGCGTTGGTGCTGGTCGCGGTGCGCCCCGTACGCGGGCTGGGCGCTACCTTTATGCCGGCGTTGGCTGCTGCGGGGTTTGCCGTGGTTCTGGCACTGCCTGCCCTGCTGCTGGGCGCTTCTGCCACGGGTGCCATGCTTAAGATTGCACTCAAAACGTTCATTAACGTGTCGCTGGTACTGGGCGTTTCGTGGACCCTCACGTGGAGCCGCATGTCGGCGGCGCTCAAGATGCTGCGCCTGCCCGACGAGGTTATCTTTACGTTTGATATGGCGCTCAAGCACATCGAGGTGCTGGGCCGAACGGCGCACGATCTGACCGAATCGGTCATGCTGCGCAGCGTTGGCCGTGCGCCTGAGGGGTTTTCGCGTACCGATTCGATCGCGGGTATCATGGGCATGACCTTTATTAAGGCGATGGAATGCAGCCGCGCGATGGACGAGGCCATGCTCTGCCGTGGGTTTGCCGGCGCGTATCCGACGCCCGCTCGCAGCTCTTTTGGCTGGCGCGATGCGGTTTATGCGGCCGTTGTGGTGCTGCTCGCCGTGTTGTGCGCGGTGCTGTAGCGCGGGCGGTCGATCCGTCGATGTGAATAGGGAAGGGCGACGTTTTGGTAAACGATACGAATGACGCGATGGGCGCGAGCGGTGCTGCTGGCGCCGAGGCAACGCCGCTCATCGAGTTTCGCGACGTGGTGTTTTCCTATGCGGGCCATACGGTGGTCGATGGCGTTTCGCTGCAGGTGGGCCGTGGGGAGCTCGTTGCCCTGCTGGGTCCCAACGGCTGCGGCAAGACGACGATCATGCGCCTTATCAACGGCCTTGAGCTCGCGGACGCGGGCACGTATCTGTTTGACGGGCATGCGGTCGATGCGGCATATCTCAAGGATTCTGCGACGGCCCAGCGGTTCCATCAGCGCGTGGGCTTTGTGTTCCAAAACGCCGATGCGCAGCTCTTTTGTGCCACGGTCGGCGAGGAAGTTGCGTTTGGCCCGGCTCAAATGGGGCTGCCGGCAGACGAGCTCGAGCGCCGCGTCCGCGATGCCATGGAGCTGTTCCAGGTGGCCGATCTGGTCGATGCCTCGCCTTATCAGCTTTCGGGCGGGCAAAAGAAGCGCGTTGCGCTGGCTGCCATCGTGTCGATGAACCCCGATATCCTGGTGCTCGACGAGCCTACCAACGGACTTGACGAAGACTCGTGCGACATCGTGGTCAACTTTCTACTGGCCTATGTTGCTGCCGGTAAGACGGTCTTGATGAGCACGCATCATCAGGATTTGGTGCGACGCCTGGGTGCCCGCGCCATCTATATCGATCGATATCACCACGTGGTCGCGGCACCCGTGGCATCGTATGGAACCGAAAGCGGCACTGCGGAATAGTTGCTGCGTAGTAGGGCTGCGGCCGCGCGCGTGGCTTGCCGTGAATGGTATAGTTATCCGGGTTTTACGGGGGTGGCTATGCCAAGTTGGAATATTCATATCGCTCAAACGGAACGACTGCTGGCGCGTGCTGGCACGCTTGCCGATAACGTGCGCGACCGCAATGCCTTTTTGTTTGGCTGCGTGGTTCCGGATATCTTCGTGGGCTATATGGTCCCTGGCATCGCCGATCCCATCCCGTACCGCATTACGCACTTTGCCAAGCCTGAGCCCATCCCTAAGCCGCGCGAGCATGAGTTTTGGGACACCTATGTGGCGCCGCTGCTCAAAGGGGCGCCTGTTGGTACGCCGGCTGCCGCGACCTCGATTGCCGAGGAGCGCGAGCGGCTCAATCGGGTGCATTATCCCCAACGCTACAAGGACGCCGAGCCGGTTGCCGGTCCCGGCGCAAGCGAGCTTTCGCTCGCGCCCGAGGACGTGGCGCAGTCGTTGCTCGATCTGACACTGGGTGTTTGGTCTCACCTCGTGGCCGATACCGTGTGGAATACGCGCGTGAATCAGTATCTGGAGGCGCACGGCGGCAAGCCGTGCGAGGAATTCCGCATTAAAAAGCAAGGCGACTTTGACTGGTTTGGCAAGACGCTCGGCATTGTTTCTATCCCGCGTGCGACCGATCGCCTGTATACCGCGGCGGCCCAGTTTGGTCAGTATTCGATTCCGCAAGATTATGTGCTCAAGACCATTGGCGTCATGCACGAGATCGTGCGCGAGAACCCCGGCGAGCCGGATCATCCACCGTACCGCCTGCTGAGCGAAGCGTTCTTTGACGCAACGTTTACCGAGGTCGTCGAGCTAACCGAGGCGGGTTTTACCGCCCGCGTCGCATCGCCCGGTGTGCCCGCTCTGCCCCTGATCGCTAGCTGCTAGCTGGCCGGCCCGGCAGTGAATAGCTCAACCCAATCGACAAGTAGCTCTTGCCGAAGGACATCTTCGGCAGTGCGCTCCTGTTTAGTCTTTGGGACGTAGGTAAGCCCAGCCTTTTTATGGATGAGCTCGGCTATGTGGTCGAAGCTCTTCTTATCCTTAATCTGGCCATAGGTAATTTGGATGACATCGTAGCCCATGCTTGTAAGTGCGGTGGCGCGCTCGGCATCGGAGAGACTCGCGGCTTCGCTGCCGTGGGCGGAGCGGCCTTGGCATTCCAGAATGACGCCCATGCTGTCGGTGGCGCTTTCGATGAGGATATCGGCGTAACAGCAGGTTTTGTCATACAGCGAACGTGCGGCGTCGCTGAGCGGGATGCGCACATTGTTGGCGATATCGATGCCCAGGCCGCCTTCGTCGCGGGGGAGCGAGACGAGCATGGAGGTCTGGACTTCGAAGGGTGAGGCGGTCTGTCCCGTCATGCGTTCGGCGGCCCAACGGAGCTGCTTGATGCCGCGTAGGCCTGCGGCCTGTTTAGCGAACGCGGCGATATTCGCCGCGCTGAGGAGTGGTGGGTGCTTCCAAAGGTTGGTGTTGTTGCCCTTGGTGTCGACAACGCGTTCCCAACCGCAGTCGGGCGGGATGAGCTTAAGCGATATTGCTTCGTCAAGCTGTTGTTGTGCACGTTTGCAGGGCTTAAACACTGCGAAGGAGCTGCACATTTCATAGCATGCCATGAGCAACTGGTTGCGTGAGACCTGTGTAGCGAGGTTGAGCAGCGTGAACTCGGGCGATGTGACATCAAACCCATGCTCAGTCTGTCTAAATGATCCAGGAGGTGGCTCTTGGGTCAGCAGACGGCTATGAAATAGCTTTCCGTTCGCGCGCTGTTTTCTTTCGCTCACGAATCTCCAAACTGGTGTGCCAAGCAAGTCTTTAAATACTGGTTGTTTTGAGTAATGCACCAAGCGATGGTCATGGTTGGGCGGCAGGATTGCCGGATAGAGTCCCAGTATCTGGGGCGGGATGCGATAGTACTGAAAAGCCGTGGGTCCGCAGGCAAGAAATGACATAGCAATCCGATCGTTTGAGCGTTGTTTGGGCTAGAAAAGCTATCGGTTTCGGAAGTGCGGGGAAAAGAGAAACAGGCTAAGCACAAGCGGTATTTGAGCCAACTTTATCAGGGGTTTTGTCGAAATAAAAGGGCTTGTGCTCGGGGGTGAGCGATTTTTCCCCGCACTTCCGAAAACGCGGTCGATTTGGACCTTGCTAAAACGATTTATCAGCCCTGCGTGAGGTGTGGGTTTGCCACCGGGCGAACATTTTTAGCGCTTGGGATTTTATTCTTTGAGCCTCGAAGGGTGGATTTCGCACTTTTGGTAAAGAAATGAGTGCGTGTTTTGCCGTGCGCCGGCATTGGCACAGAAAAAGGGCCCGGAAGGCAAAGCCTTCCGGGCCCTTTGCAATGCAAGTGTGCTTGCAAGTGCGATTTAGCGCACCTGAGCGACGTAAGCGACGTTGGTCGAGGAGACCTTGTCCTCGAGCTGGACGCTCATGCGGGGATCGCCGGCGGTGGCGACGGTCAGATCGCCGGCCTCAACGTAGCCGAGCTCCTTAGCGGTCTCGATCGCCTTGACGATCGTGCCGTTGACGGTGCCCTGGGTGATCTCGGCCTGGTGCGGGATAACGCCCCAGTACATAATCATCTGCTGGACGGCCCACTCGTGGCGGGAGAACGCGCAGATCGGCATGTTGGGACGGAAGTGCGAGATCAGGCGAGCGGTGCGACCGGTGGTCGTCGGCACGGTGATGCACTTGGCGCCAACGGTGGTGGCCATGTTCACAGCGGACATACCCACAACGTTGTTGACGACGCGGGTGCCGTGGGCGTCGGCCGGAACCTCGAGCGGAGCGTGAGCCGGGAGGTACTTCTCGGTCTCGAGAGCAATGCTGGCCTGCATCTTGACGGCCTCGACCGGGTACTTACCGGCAGCGGACTCGCCGGACAGCATAACGGCGTCGGTGCCGTCGTAGATGGCGTTAGCAACGTCGGCAACCTCGGCGCGCGTCGGGCGCGGGTTCTGCTGCATGGAGTCGAGCATCTGCGTAGCGGTGATGACGGGCTTGTAGGCCGCGTTGCACTTGGCGATGATCTCCTTCTGGATGTGGGGAACGAGCTCGGGCTTGATCTCGATGCCCAGGTCGCCACGGGCGACCATGATGCCGTCGGATGCCTCGAGGATCTCATCGAAGTTCTCGACGCCCAGGGCGCACTCGATCTTCGGGAAGATCGTCACGTGCTCGCCACCGTTCTCGCGGCAAAGCTCGCGGATACCGCGGACGGACTCGCCGTCGCGGATGAAGGAAGCGGCGATGTAGTCGATGTTCTCGGTCAGGCCAAAGAGGATGTCCTGACGATCGCGCTCGGTGATGGCGGGCAGCGAGATGTTGACGTTGGGCATGTTGACGCCCTTGCGCTCGCCGATCAGGCCGTCGTTCTTGACGACGCAGGTCATGTCCTGGCCGTCGACGGACTCGACCTCGAGGGCAACCAGGCCGTCATCGATCAGGATGAGGGAGCCCTTCTCGACCTCGGAGGGCAGAGCCAGGTAGTCGAGGGAGATGTGCTCAGCGGTGCCGTGGAAATCCTCGGACGTGGGCTGAGCGGTGACGACGATCTTGTCGCCGGTCTTGACGGCAACCTTCTTGCCATCGACCAAAAGGCCGGTGCGGACCTCGGGGCCCTTGGTGTCGAGCAGGATGCCGACGGGCATGCCGAGCTCCTTGGAAATACGGCGGACGCGCTCGATGCGACCGTGGTGCTCGTCGTAGGAGCCGTGCGAGAAGTTAAAACGGGCGACGTTCATGCCCGCCTTGATCATCTCGCGGATGGTCTCGTCGCTGTCGCAGGCGGGACCCATGGTGCATACAATCTTAGTGCGCTTGTACATTCAGACCTCCATCTGACATCGTCTTGCGCTGATAGATAAACCATAAGAAATAAAACTGAGATGATTATAACGAAATGACGACCGAATACCCCAAAAAATCGACCGTATGCCGAATTAGAAGTTCATTTTTTGCGGAAAAACGGTATATGCAAAAACTTTACCAACCGTTCTAACCGCTGCTATCTGGGCGATATTTTAGTTCGATGATGCGCCGAAGAAAAAACGTTTTATCAATGTTGAGCATCACACGGTCTGCACCGTTGCTTATGGACCGTATTTCCAAATGGATTGTTTTGGCTAGACGCGTTGCTTTGGGGTACCATAGCTCCACTATCAACTGCCGCTCAGCACGGCAGCCTTGATGAGCCCTTGCCCTTCTCCTGGGAATTATGATCGGGCATCAATCTGCTGAGTGGCCCGAATCCCAGGAGGGGACTCTATATGCAAAAGGAATACCTGTCCGCCGCGGCGGAGGTGCTCAGCGACCAAGGCGTCGATGAGAACCTCGGCCTGAGCAACGACGAGGCGTCGTCGCGCCTCGCCAAGACAGGCCCTAACAAGCTCGAGGAAGCCGAGAAGACGCCGCTGTGGAAGCGTTTCTTTGAGCAGATGGCCGACCCCATGGTCATCATGCTGATCGTGGCCGCCGTCATCAGCGCACTCACGGGCATGGTCAAGGGTGAGCCTGACTTTGCCGATGTCGCCATCATCATGTTCGTCGTTATCGTCAACTCGGTACTGGGCGTGGTCCAGGAAGCCAAGAGCGAGGAGGCCCTCGAGGCCCTGCAGGAGATGAGCGCGGCGCAGTCCAAGGTGCTGCGCGACGGCAAACTCGTGCACCTGCCGAGCGCCGAGCTCGTGCCCGGCGATGTGATCATGCTCGAGGCGGGCGATTCCGTTCCGGCCGACTGCCGCGTGCTCGAGAGCGCCACGATGAAGATTGAAGAGGCCGCACTCACCGGCGAGTCCGTGCCCGTAGAGAAGCACGCCAACGTGATTGAGCTTGCCGCAGGCACTGATGACGTGCCGCTCGGCGATCGCAAGAACATGTGCTACATGGGCTCCACCGTGGTGTACGGTCGCGGCCGCGCCGTCGTAGTCGGTACCGGCATGGATACCGAGATGGGCAAGATTGCCGGCGCCCTGGCCGAGGCCAAGGAAGAGCTTACGCCGCTGCAGGTGAAGCTTGCCGAGCTCAGCCGCATCCTCACCATTATGGTGATCGTCATCTGCGTCGTGATCTTTGGCGTCGATATCCTCCGCCACGGCGTGGGCAACGTCCTTACCGATCCGACTGCCTTGCTCGACACCTTTATGGTCGCCGTTTCGCTCGCCGTCGCCGCCATCCCCGAGGGCCTGGTCGCCGTCGTGACCATCGTGCTGTCGCTTGGCGTGACCAAGATGGCCAAGCGCCAGGCGATTATCCGCAAGCTCTCTGCCGTCGAGACCCTCGGCTGCACGCAGACTATCTGCTCCGACAAGACCGGCACCCTTACCCAGAACAAGATGACCGTCGTCAAGCACGAGCTTGCTGCGCCTAAGGAGAAGTTCCTGGCAGGTATGGCCCTTTGTTCCGATGCCCAGTGGGACGAGGAGCTGGGCGAGGCCGTGGGCGAGCCGACTGAGTGTGCGCTCGTCAACGACGCCGGCAAGGCTGGTCTCACCGGCCTGACTGCCGAGCACCCGCGCGTGGGCGAGGCCCCGTTTGACTCGGGCCGCAAGATGATGTCCGTGGTCGTCGAGACCCTGGACGGCGAGTACGAGCAGTACACCAAGGGCGCGCCCGACGTGGTGATCGGCCTGTGCACCCATATCTACGAGGGCGAAAAGGTCGTCCCGCTGACCGAGGAGCGTCGCGCCGAGCTCGTGGCCGCCAACAAGGCCATGGCCGACGAGGCCCTGCGCGTGCTGGCGCTGGCAAGCCGCACTTACACCGAGGTCCCGAGCGACTGCAGCCCCGCTGCGCTCGAGCACGACCTGGTCTTCTGCGGCCTGTCTGGCATGATCGACCCTGTCCGCCCCGAGGTCGCCGACGCCATCCGCGAGGCCCACGACGCCGGTATTCGCACCGTCATGATCACGGGCGACCATATCGACACCGCCGTTGCCATTGCCAAGCAGCTGGGAATCGTCACCGATCGCAGCCATGCCATCACCGGTGCCGACCTCGATCGCATGAGCGACGAGGAGCTCGACGCACACATCGAGGACTACGGCGTGTACGCCCGCGTCCAGCCCGAGCACAAGACCCGCATCGTCGAGGCTTGGAAGTCGCGCGACCAGATCGTGGCCATGACGGGCGATGGCGTCAACGACGCCCCGTCCATCAAGCGCGCCGACATCGGCGTGGGCATGGGCATCACCGGCACCGACGTTACCAAGAACGTCGCTGACATGGTGCTCGCCGACGACAACTTCGCCACCATCATCGGTGCTTGCGAAGAGGGTCGCCGCATCTACGACAACATCCGCAAGGTCATCCAGTTCCTGCTTTCGGCTAACCTTGCCGAGGTGTTCTCGGTGTTTATCGCCACGCTCATCGGCTTTACCATCTTCCAGCCGGTGCAGCTGCTGTGGGTGAACTTGGTCACTGACTGCTTCCCCGCGCTCGCGCTAGGCATGGAGGATGCCGAGGGCGACATCATGAAGCGCAAGCCGCGCAACGCCAAGGACGGCGTCTTTGCCGGCAATATGGGCCTGGACTGCGTGGTCCAGGGCCTGATCATTACCGTGCTGGTGCTGGCGAGCTTCTTTGTGGGCGTGTACTTTGACATGGGCTACATCCATATCGCCGATATGATCGCCGGCAATGCCGACGAGGAAGGCGTGATGATGGCGTTCATCACGCTCAACATGGTCGAGATTTTCCACTGCTTCAATATGCGCAGCCGTCGTGCGTCGCTGTTCACCATGAAGAAGCAGAACAAGTGGCTGTGGGCCTCTGCCGCGTTGGCGCTGGCGCTGACGGTGATCGTTACCGTGCAGCCGACGCTTGCCGAGATGTTCTTTGGCCCCGTGACGCTTGAGCTCAAGGGCGTTGTTGCCGCCCTGGGCCTTGCCTTCCTGATTATTCCGCTGATGGAGATCTACAAGGCGATCATGCGCGCGGTCGAGAAGGAGTAAGTTAACCTGTCCGGGCCCGCCCCTGCGTGTTTTCTTCTTCGCTGGTCCTCGCGCTTCGCGCTGCGGGATCGCTCAGAAGAAAACACTCCCGGGGTGGGCCCTACGGTATCCTTGCTGGCTTTACTCCCGCGCGGATGAAAAAGGGCTGAGGGAAAGAAGGTGAGCGGCCGAGCAATTGCTCGGCTGCGACATTTCTACCGGTCTCGGTTTCTTCGACCACATGCT
>UQJV01000021.1 GCA_900541475.1 uncultured Collinsella sp. | reverse complement strand
TCAATTTCTTCCTTTATCAGACTTCCTACACTTGAAAAGTGCGAACATAAAAACATTTCCATCAATATTCTCCTTAGTATATAAATTCTTATTTGTTGAACTAAGCCGTGTATACCATAAGCTCCAATGAAAGAACGCCCTGATATAGCGTAATTTGCTGTTTTCCTGCGTACGTGCGTACACACTCCACAGGAATTCTAAGGGCCCTGCCACCTTAGCACACGGACTTTGGAACAAAGTCTAGCGTGTTACGCTTTGCCAGAGGTGTACAGGCTCCCGGTACGCACGTACGCAGCAATTGCCATCAATGCGCCATATAAGTGGCGATCAAGTTCGCATAAAGCGACCTTGGTTCCGCAAAACAAAAGGCAGGATACCATCACCACGATGGTACTCTGCCTCTGTTCGTTTCTGTTTACCGTTCCGAGTGGTCCTTCCGCAGAATTACCGATAAACAAAAAAAACGTACCCGGACCCTTTCTCGTATAGAATCGGGTTCGAGTGCGAACTAAATGTTGGAGCAATAAAAAACCACCACAAAGGTGCCTGTCCCCTTTGTGGTGGTTTTGGGTTAGGCCTAGAGCGT
Source organism: uncultured Collinsella sp. (assembly GCA_900541475.1). Classification (GTDB taxonomy): domain Bacteria; phylum Actinomycetota; class Coriobacteriia; order Coriobacteriales; family Coriobacteriaceae; genus Collinsella. The sequence goes on along the minus strand of UQJV01000021.1, from coordinate 31,002 downwards.
GCGGCCGTAGGCGTTGGCGGCCTTGATGGCGGCGGCGAACTTCTCGTCGGTGAAGGGCTCCGGGTTGCCTTGCTTCCACTCGTTGGTGGCGTGCGCGTACCCGCACAGGGCCGGGATATCGGACTCGGAAAGCCCGACCTGCTCAAGCGTCACGGGCAGCCCCATCTGCTTGTTAAAGGCAGCATAGCGCTCAAGGTTCTCGGTGTCGCCCGTATAGGCAAACAGCACGAGCACGCCCAGGCTCACGACCTCGCCGTGCAGGTAAGTGCCCTCACGCGGAATGCTGCAGGTGGCGTTGTAGAACGCGTGCGCCACGCTCGAGTTGTAGTAGTAATCGTTCTGGTTGGTCAGGTTGGAGACGTAGCCCGTGTTGACCACGATGTCGAGCGCGATCTGCTTGACGGCCTCGCTCGACAGGTTCTGGCGCACGTCCTCAAGACCCTGGACGCCATAGGTAAACAGTGGCTCGGAACAGGTGTGGGCGAGCGCCAGGCCAAGACCGGCGGTGTGCTCCAGGTTGCCGGCGCTCGTGGCGTACTCGACCTCTGGCTGTTTGGACAGGGCATCGCCCACGCCGGCCCAGAAGTACTCTGCCGGTGCCTTGGCGATGATCTTGGGGTTGATGAAGATGTGCGCCGGTCGGTTGGGGTACGAATAGCCCTCGAGCGAGCCATCGTCGTTGTACACGACGGCAATGGCGGTCGCAGCGGAGCAGTTGGAGCAAATCGTCGGCACCGTAAAGACGATCTTCCTGAGCTCGATGGCTGCGGTCTTCACGGTGTCGAGCGCCTTGCCGCCGCCGCAAGCAATGAGCACGTCGGCTTCCTGGCAGGCGGGGGAGTTTACGACCTTGGCGATATTGGCGCGCGTACTGTTGGTGCCGTAGACGCGCGTCTCCAGAATCTCGACGTCGGTACCCGCTAGCGCAGCTTCGATACCGGGAAGTGCTGCGGCCAGTGCCCGCTTGCCACCGATGATCGCGACCTTGGTCGCTCCGTACTCCGCCAGTGCGGTGGGCAGCTCGTCAAAGCAATCCTCGCCAACGGTGTAGTCGCTCATTCCAATCGTGCGCATAGCAACCTTCTTTCGTTCGATAAAGTGCTTTCAGGTATTTTGCTCCAAGAGAAGGTCCACAGCCGCGAGAAATTTCGAACGTATAAAACCAGTGTTGAGGGTTTTTCGTCGGCGTGGAACGTGCTAGCATACTCCGCATAAGCGTTGATGGGGACGAGTAGTCGGCCGTCCGCATGCCACAGAGAGCGGGGAGCGCTGAGAACCCGTGCATGCGACCGATGAAAATCACCCCGGAGCTGCGATCCCAACGGACGTGCCGCGCAGGTTCGTCTTAGTAGACATCGCCGAGATGGCCGTCGATACAGGCCAGCCGAGTAACGGATGCGAGCGCGCGAATACGCGGGCGAGGGCATCTAAGCTGGGTGGTTAAGCGAAGAGCTTTTACGGGCAGACTGCCTGTTTTATGGCGCTTCGTCCCAGCTTGTAGGGACGGGCGCTTTTTTGGTGCCCAGAGGGCGTGCGCGCCCACGACATGAAAGGGGTACCGTGGCAAACGAGTACAAGCAGACGATGAATCTGCCCAAGACCGGTTTTCCCATGCGTGCCGGTCTTTCCAAGTCCGAGCCCAAGCGACTCAAGGACTGGCAGGACAACAAGGTCTACGAGCAGGTTCTGAAGAAGAACGAGGGTCACAAGAAGTTCGTGCTGCACGACGGCCCTCCGTACGCCAACGGTCCGATCCACATCGGCCACGCCATGAATAAGATCTCCAAGGACATGATCAACCGCTACTGGATGATGCAGGGCTATGAGGTTCCCTATGTCCCCGGTTGGGACTGCCACGGTCAGCCGATTGAGCACAAGGTCGAGGAGAAGCTCGGCACCGAGAAGTTCAACCAGACCTCCACGGCTAAGATCCGCGAGCTTTGCAATAAGTTCGCTGTCGAGAACATCGAGCTGCAGAAGGCCGGCTTCCGTCGCCTGGGCGTGCTCGGCGATTGGGACAACCCCTATCTGACGCTCTATCACCAGCATGATGCCGCCGACATCGAGGTCTTCAAGGCCATGTTCGATAAGGGCATGATCTATCGCGGCCACAAGCCGGTTCACTGGTGCAAGCATTGCCACACCGCACTCGCCGAGGCCGAGATCGAGTATTCCGACGAGACGAGCCCGTCCATTTTCGTGCGCTTTGAGATGACCTCCAAGCCCGCCGGCCTCGAGAACTTCGACGGCCCGGTCGACTTTATCATCTGGACGACCACGCCGTGGACCATCCCCTCCGACCAGGCCGTTTCCCTTAAGCCCGGCGCCGCCTATGTCGCCGTTGAGCACGAGGGCCGTGCCGAGGTCATGCTCGAGGACCTGGCTCCTAAGTGTTGTGAGGAGTTTGGCTGGGAGTACACCCCGGTCATGGTCGATGGCAAGCCCTACGTGGTTTCCGCCGAGACCTTCCACCACATCCACTACAAGCAGCCGATCTTTGACGGCGTTGAGGGCGTGGCGCTGCTGGCCGATTACGTCGGTGTCGATGACGGTACCGGTATCGTCCACAACTCGCCCGGCCACGGCGTCGACGACTACTTCGTCTGCCTCAAGGAGGGCATCACCGACATCTGCATGCCGGTCGATGACGACGGCAAGTTCTACACCGGCGAGGAGTTTGGCACCGGCGGCCCCTTCAGCGGCATGGATACCGATGAGGCCAACCCGCACATCATCGAGTTCCTGCGCGAGCGCGGCACCCTGGTCCTCGAGAAGAAGATCACGCACAGCTATCCGCACTGCTGGCGCTGCAAGCACCCGGTGCTCTTCCGTGCTACCGACCAGTGGTTCGTCTCGATGGACAAGACCGGTTTGCGCGAGCAGGCTGGCAAGGAGGTCCGTGAGAACGTCAAGTGGTATCCGGCTCACGCCGCCAACCGCATCGGCGCCATGGTCGAGCAGCGTCCCGACTGGTGCATCAGCCGCCAGCGCAACTGGGGCGTGCCTATCCCCAGTTACACATGCGCCGACTGCGGCGAGAAGGTCATGAACGACGCCACGCTCGACGCCGTCATTAAGCTCTTCCACGAGAAGGGCTCCGACGCCTGGTTCACCGACGCTCCTGAGAGCTATCTGGGCGAGGCCTGCGTCTGCCCCAAGTGCGGTGGCCATCACCTCAAGGCTGATAAGGACATCCTTGACGTGTGGTGGGACTCCGGCGTGTCTTGGAAGGCCGTCTGCGAGTACCGTCCCGAGCTGGAGTACCCGGCGGACGTCTACCTCGAGGGCTCTGACCAGCACCGCGGTTGGTTCCAGAGCTCGCTGCTCACCTCGGTGGGCGCCAACGGCCACGCTCCGTACAAGGCGGTCGTCTCGCAGGGCTTCACCCTCGACGGCCAGGGCCGTAAGATGTCCAAGTCGCTCGGCAACGTTATCGACCCCAACAAGGTCTGTGACGAGATGGGCGCCGACATCATCCGCCTGTGGGTTGCTTCCGTCGATACCAGCTCCGACGTGTCCATCGACCACGAGATTCTTGCTCGTACGTCCGATGCCTACCGTCGTTTCCGCAACACGCTGCGCTTCCTGCTCTCCGAGCTCGAGGGTCAGTTTGAGCCCGAGACCGACGGCGTCGCCTTTGCCGACCTGCTGCCGCTCGACAAGCTCATGGTTGCCCGCCTGACCCAGGTCCAGGCCGAGGTCGACGACGCCTACGCTAGCTACGAGTTCCCGCGCGCCTACCGTGCGCTTTACGACTTTGTGGTTACCGAGCTGTCCAACGTGTATCTCGACGCCCTGAAGGACCGTCTGTACTGCGAGAAGCCTGGCTCGCTCGAGCGCCGGAGCGCCCAGACCGTGCTTGCCGAGCTCTTCTCGATGCTCATGCGCGACCTGCAGCCGATCCTGTCCTACACGGTCGACGAGGCCATGGCCTATGCACCCACCGGCTGCGTCGATCACCAGAAGTACGCCGCGCTGCTCGATTGGTATAAGTCGCCCATTACGGTCGACGAGGCCAATGAGTTTGAGGGCGTGCTTGAGGCTTCGCTCGAGCTCCGTAGCGCCGTGACCAAGGCCCTTGAGGATGCCCGCTCCGCCGGCACCTTCACTAAGAGCCAGCAGGTCCGCGTCAAGGCAGTCGTTCCCGCCGAGATGTATGCGCTGCTGACCGGCGACAAGGCCGTCGACCTGGCCGAGTTCTACATCGTCTCCGCTGTTGAACTGACCCAGGGCGAGGACCTCTCCGTTGCCATCGAGGCTGCCGAGGGCGAGTGCTGCGACCGTTGCTGGAATTACCGCACCACCGTTGGCGAGTACAACGGTCACGCTCACATTTGCAAGAGGTGTGCGAATGCCCTTTAAGGCACGGTAACTCGGCATTTTAGTTATAGGGAGAATTTGACGCCTTCGGCCCATTTGCTCCGCTGAAGAAAAGCGACATTCCGTTATCCGGAATGCCGCTTTCTTTTATGCTGGTTATTTATCTGACGTTAGCGTATGTGTCGTGTGCTCTGCGTGTGGCAATATAAGATGGTTATTTGCGTTAAACGGAATTTGATTATCTGAGGGTAGGGGATTTCTTTGGGTCGTGGTGCGGATATGGCGCCGCCTTTGCGTTGGCGGTTGGGTGCTGCTGGTGGGGTGGCGCTGGTTGTGCTGCTTGTTGACCAGCTGACCAAGCTTGCGGTTCGTGCCGTGGGCGACGCTTTGCATGTGACCGTCATCCCCGGTGTTATCGACTTTATGTTTGTCCGCAATATCGGTGCTGCCTTTAGCATGGGCGAGGGGCATGGCATCGCGTTTGCCGCGCTGGCGTTGGCGGTCATTATCGCTATTGCCGTGTACCTCGTTCGTGCACCCCAGCTCGCCCATCTTGAGGTTGTGGGCATGGCGATGGTTGCGGGCGGTGCTATCGGCAACGCTATCGATCGTTTGGCCTTTGGCTTCGTGACTGATTTTATTGCCACCACCTTCATCGACTTCCCCGTCTTCAATGTGGCCGATATCGGCATCACCGTAGGCGTCGTGCTTGCCCTCTTTGGCTACATGTTCTTGAGCCCCGCGGCCCGTGAGGTCGATGCGACCGCCGAGCTTAACGCTCGTGACGAGGCCCGCGCCAAGCGCAAAGCCAAGCAGCGTGGGGAGCGTGCCCGCAAGATTCGCGAAAGGAATGAGCGCTAATGGCCGACATCCATATCCTTGTTGCCGACGATGCCGCTGGTCAGCGCCTTGACGCCTATCTGGGCGCCAATGACGGCTGCCCTACGCGCTCTGCCTGCGCGCATCTGATCGAGGGCGGCGCCGTAATCGTGAACGGCGAGACCTGTTTGTCAAAAAAGTATGCCGTACGCGCCGGTGACCGCATCTCGGTTGACCTGCCCGAGCCTCACGATCCGACTGACGTGATTCCCGAGGCCATTCCCCTCGATATCCGCTACGAGGACGATTACCTCATCGTGCTTTCCAAGCAGCGCGGCCTGGTGTGCCATCCTGCGCATGGTCATGAGAGCGGTACGCTCGCGAATGCCCTGGTCTATCACTGCGGTATCGACCATCTGGGCACCGTGCAGGGTGAGGACCGCCCCGGCATCGTGCATCGCCTGGATCGCGATACCTCGGGCCTTATGCTCGCGGCAAAAGACGACGACACCCAGCGCGCGCTTCAAAATCTCATCCGTACGCGTACGCTCGACCGCCGCTACATTACGCTCGTTCACGGACACATCGCCATGGACGAGGGCACTATCAACACCGGTATTGCCCGCTCAACGCGCGACCGCGTGAAGATGGCGGTTTCTGATGACCCCTTTGCGCGCCAGGCCATCACGACCTTCAAGGTGCTCGAGCGCTTTGATTCCACGCGTTTCGACGACGGCTACACGCTCGTCGAGTGCCACCTTTTTACCGGCCGCACGCATCAGATTCGTGTGCACATGCGCCATATCAACCACGCTTGCGTGGGCGATCCGCTTTACGGCAAGTGCGATGCGCGCGCCGATCAGGGCCTGACCAGGCAGTTCCTCCATTCCTGGCGTGTGGCGTTCGATCATCCCGTGACGGGGGAGCGCATTGAGTGCCGCGACGAGCTGCCGTGGGACCTTGCGGCGGTTTTGGATGATCTGGCTCCGCGCTCGCTCGGTCGCACGGCCGCTGGAGATGAAATCGTTCCGCAGCTCGGTCTTCTCGAAGCCTAGTTAGTATTAGGTGGTTTCTTGAACGCCCCTAGCCTGCGGTAAGATATAGGGTTGTTTACGTAACGCGTTCCTGGGAGCCTGCATGCTCGCCTTTTTACAAACCAACACGCCCATCGTGATCTTTAACCAGATTGTGGTTACGCTGCTCACGGTCTGCTTTCTGTACCAGGTGGTCTTCTTTGTCATTGGCGCCCTGCGCGGTGAGGTCGCACCTCCCAAGGCCAAAAAGCTCCATCGCTATGCCTTCTTTATTGCGGCGCATAACGAGGAGGCGGTAATTGCCAATCTCGTGCGCTCCATCAAAGACCAGGACTATCCGTCCGAGCTTATCGAGGTCTTCGTGGTTGCCGATGCCTGCACCGATAACACGGCGCAGCTCGCTCGCGAGGCTGGCGCCATCGTCTATGAGCGTAACGACCTGGCCCGTAAGGGTAAGAGCTGGGTCATGGACTTTGGTTTTGACCGCATTCTTAACGAGTATCCCGATACCTTTGAGGGCTACTTTATTTTTGACGCCGATAACGTTATCTCCCGCGATTACGTATCCAAGATGAATGACGCCTTTGACCAGGGCTTCCATGTGGTCACAAGCTACCGCAACTCCAAGAACTTCGGCAGCTCGTGGATCTCGGCAGCTAATGCCACCTGGTATCTGCGCGAGGCACGCTTTCTCAACAACGCGCGCAACATCTGCAAGACTTCTTGCGCCGTCTCGGGTTCGGGCTACCTCATCTCCGCCAGTGTTATTGAGGGCATGCACGGCTGGCAGTTCCACACGCTGACCGAGGACATTCAGTTCACCACGTTCTGCGCCATTCACGGCATCCGCATCGGTTATGCGCCGGCAGAGTTCTTTGACGAGCAACCCGTGACGTTCAAGGCATCCTGGAAGCAGCGTATGCGCTGGACCAAGGGCTTTTATCAGGTGTTCTTTACATATGGTAAGCACTTGGTCAAGTCGACCTTCCGTTACCATCGCTTTGCCGCCTACGACATGTTTATGACCATCGCTCCGGGCATGCTTCTGTCCCTGATTTCCATGCTCGCCAACGCGACGTTCCTCATCGTGGGTGGACTCTCACACGGCTTCTTGGCTACCGAAGTCGAGATGCAGGCTTGTGCCGCTTCGCTCATCATGACCTTCGTCATGATGTATCAGACCTTCTTTATCCTGGCGCTGCTCACGACTATCTTCGAGTACAAGCACATCCATTGCGCGCAAAAGTGGCGCCTGGTGACCAACCTGTTTACCTTCCCGATCTTTATGTTCAGCTATATCCCCATTACGGTGGCTGCGTTGTTCCTGAAGGTCGACTGGGTCCCGACGCAGCATGCCGTCAGCGTTACCCTCGACGAGGTCATGCAGGGCGCTAAATAACCACCACCAAAACCACCACGAAGGGGACAGGCACCTCTGTGGTGGTTTTTGCTTTTGAGTGACTGCCCCGGGAGGTGTTCAATGGTCTATATTCCCTTTTGGATCTGCGCCTTTGCCGGTGCGGTGATTGATGTCCGTGAACGGCGATTTCCCAACGCGCTTGCCGCCGCATGCGCCGTGGCGGCGTTTGCAGGCGTTTGGCTGGACAGGGGCTTGAACACGGCGCTTGACCACGCCGGTCCTGCCGTTATCGTGTACCTTTCCCTTGTGCTGACCGAGTCGCTTTGGCGGCGTTTCCGCCAGGCCCCCGGCATCGGCATGGGGGATGCCAAGGCGCTTTTCGCGCTTTGCACGCTCGACCCTCTGGGCGGCATCGTGGCATTTGCCGTCGCGCTCCTGGTCCTGGCCCTCTCCTGCCTCTTTACAAAATCGCGCTCCCTGCCATTGCTCCCGTTTTTGGTGCCGATATTTGCCATAATCGAGGTCGTGGGCTAGACATTGTAACCGATTGCGCATCCTTTTTAAGGAGCATGCCATGGCAACTAATCAAGAAACGGCCGTCATTAAGGCGCGCATGGACCGCATTCCCGCGGCGTTGTCGCCCGAGCTGGTCGAGCGTATCGCCGCCGACCGCGCCTCGGGTGTCGTTAATCCTTATCGATGCTGCGACGACCAGGTCATTCGTCGTATAGATCGCGCTGCCGACAAAGGCACGCTTATGCGTCCGGCGTTTATGCGCGATACCGAAAAGATTCTTCATCTTCCTGCGTACACGCGTTATGCAGGCAAAACGCAGGTCTTTAGCTTTCGCAGCAACGACGACCTGTCGCGGCGCGGCCTTCATGTGCAGCTCGTCTCGCGCATTGCCCGCGATATCGGCCGTGCCCTGGGCCTCAACAGCGATTTGATCGAGGCGATTGGCCTGGGCCACGATTTGGGCCACACGCCCTTTGGCCATGCCGGCGAGCGTTTCCTCAACGAAATCTATCACGAGCGTACGGGTCGTTATTTTTTCCATAACGTGCAGTCCGTCCGCGTGCTCGACGCGCTGTACGGCCGCAACGTGTCGCTCCAGACGCTCGACGGCGTGCTGTGCCATAACGGCGAGTACGAGCAGCGTGTCTTTGAACTCTCGGACATGGCGTCGTTTGACCAGTTCGACCGTACCGTCGAGGACTGCATCGCCACGGGCTATGGCGCGATCGAGCACCTGCGCCCCATGACCCTCGAGGGCTGTGTGGTGCGTATCTCGGATATCCTCGCCTACGTCGGTCGTGATCGTCAGGACGCCATTGCGGCGGGCCTGCTGTCGCCCGACGCTTTTGACGATGGTCGGGGCGGCGCCTATAACAGCTGGATTCTCACGCACGCTTCCATCGATATCGTTGAGCATAGCTATGGCAAACCGCGTATCGAGATGAGCGAGGACCTGTTTGAGGAGATCCGCCGGGCGAAGCGCGAGAACTATGAGAAGATCTATAGCAAGGGCGGTATCGAAGGCGATTCTGAGGCAGAGTTGCGTGAGGCTTTCGAAAAGCTCTACGACCGTTGCCTGCAGGATCTAAATAAAGGCGACGAGTTCTCTTACATCTTTAAGCATCATGTTTCGCGCATTGAGCAGCAGCTTTCCTACTACGATCGCACCTATGCCTGGCAGGACGACAAGGATCAGGCCGTCGTCGATTACATCGCAAGCATGACGGATGGTTATTTCTGCGAGCTGACGAGCAAATTGTTCCCAGGTCTAAAGTTTCCGCACCGCACCTATATTAACGAACGGTAGTTCGTATCCTTTCGGTATACTATTGGTCAACAACGATTTTGATTAATGCACGGGATGGCTATGGACGACCTTTTTTCTGCTTCGACGCGCGAGCGCTCCTTTAAAAATGCGCCGCTTGCGGTGCGTATGCGCCCCAATTCGCTCGACGAGTATGTGGGCCAGCAAAAGGCCGTCGGTAAGGGCTCGTGGCTGCGCGCCGCGATTGAGCATGACGTGCTGTCGAGCGTGATTCTGTACGGCCCGGCTGGCACGGGCAAGACGACGCTGGCCCACATTATCGCCAACCATACCAAGAGCGAGTTTGTCGAGGTCAGCGCCGTGACGGGCACTGTGAAGGACCTGCGCCGCGTAATCGATGGGGCTAAGACCCGTCTGAACACCTACGACCGCCGCACCATTCTGTTTATCGATGAGATCCATCGCTTCTCTAAGTCGCAGCAGGATGCCTTACTGCATGCGGTTGAGAACCGCACCGTCATTATGATTGGCGCCACGACGGAAAACCCGTACTTTGAGGTCAACTCGGCATTGCTCTCGCGTGGGCGTGTGGTAGAGCTTGAGCACCTGAAGGACGAGGATATCGCCATGCTCATTGAGCGTGCGCTCGAGGCGCCGCAGGGTTTAAACGGTAAGTTCTCGGCCGATGAGGATACAGTCAAGACCATTTGCACGCTGGCCGCGGGTGATGCGCGCTCGGCGCTCACGACGCTCGAGCTTGCGAGTGAGATTGCCGTTACGCGTCCCGATACTGAGGGAACGCCAGCGCCGGCGGCCGGGGAACGCTATCCCATTACCGTGGATGACGTGAAGATCGCCAATCCACGTCGTGGGTTTTCGTATGACAAAAACGGTGACATGCACTACGACATTATCAGTGCGTTCATTAAGTCCATGCGCGGCAGCGACCCCGATGCTACCATTTATTGGCTCGCGCGCATGATCGATGCAGGGGAGGATCCCAAGTTTATTGCACGCCGTATTATGATTCAGGCTTCTGAGGATGTTGGCAACGCCGATCCGCAGGCGCTTTTGGTGGCGCATGCCGCGTTTAAGTCTGCCGAGGTCATTGGCTATCCCGAGTGCCGCATTAACCTGGCTCAGGCTGCACTCTATGTGTGCTTGGCGCCTAAATCCAACGCGTGTGAGGCTTCAATCGATGCGGCGCTGGCCGATATCCATTCTAGCGGGCTTCGTGAGGTGCCGAGCTATCTGCGCGATCGTCATCGTCCGGGCAGCGACGAATACGGTGTGTATAAGTATCCGCATGACTATCCCGAAGGCTGGGTCGAGCAGCGCTATTTGCCCGAGGGGCTGGAGCGCGGCGCCTTCTGGCATCCTGCCGGCCGCGGTTGGGAAGAGTGGCGTGTTGAGCAAAGCGAACGCGACCGTAGCGGTAATGCTCCGAAGTAACTGCTGATTATTTTGTCCCAGGATCTCACGCTTGGCATGTTCGGTCCCCTTTGGGGTACCATGAACAGCGTCTGTATTTCGATTCCTTTGGGAGGCTTGTATGAGTCCCATTCAAATCGCCCTGCTGTTGCTCGCCGTTGCCGGCGTGTGGGCTGTTGTCGAGCTCGCGCTCACGCTGCGCAAGACCCGCACCGTCGTTGATTCGCTCGACAAGACGGTGAGTGACCTTAACAATACGCTCGCCGAGGCACAGCCTGTGGTGGCAAAGCTCGACGGCGCTGTCGATGAGCTCACCCCCGCGCTGGCACAGGTTGAGCCGCTCCTCAAGTCGAGCAAGACTGCCGTTGATGCTCTGACGTCTAACCTCGTTGAGGTTGAGGCGGTCGTTCGCGACATCTCCGAGGTCACGGGCAGCGTGGCTGAGGCCAGCAATGCCGTATCGAGCGTGACTGATTCTGCTGCTGGCGCCGTGCAGAAGCTCTTCAATAAGGTGAAGGCTCCTGCAGCCGACGCCGATCGCAAACTCGCCGCTGCCGCCGCCGAGGCCGAGCAGCCTACCGAGCGCGTTCTGATCGGTGAGGCCGAGGACGAGGCCGCCGATGGTGCGGATGTGGCTCAGAAGCCCGCAGCCAAGCCGGCTCAGTATTACACCTATACGCCCGCCGAGTCCTCTGAGGAGTCCTGCGATGAGTAGCGAAGCAACCTGCCCCATCACGCTGACCGTTGCCGGCGACCCGCGTCTCGCTCGCCTTGTGCGCATGACGGCAGCCAACGTTGGTGCCCTGTGCTCCATGTCTGTCGATCGCATCGAGGACATCCGCATGGCTGCCGAGGAGGCTTTCATCTTTGGGTGCACCGCGGTCGACTGCGACGACATCACCATCAAATTCGATGTCGATGAGTCTCACGTTGGCATGACTATTACCTTTGGAGACCAGGCTACGGTCGATGAAAACGACCAGGCTGCGGTGTATGCCGAGCTCATCCTCGCGAGCGTGTGCGATTCCTACGAAAAGACTGCGGCGCCCCTGACGCTTTCCCTCGATCTCAAGGCGGATATCTAATATGACCGAACGTTCCCGGAGCGGTAAGACCGCTTGGGACAAGGAGAAAACCCGCGAGCTGTTTCATCGCTTCAAGGAGACCGGTGATCCGGACGCCCGCGAGCAGCTCGTCATGTCCCATATGAACCTGGTAAGGTTTCTTGCCAACAAATTCAAGAACCGCGGCGAGCCGCTCGATGACCTTTTGCAGGTCGGGTACTTGGGCTTGCTCAAGGCTATCGATCGCTTTGATCCCGAGCGCGGACTCGAGTTCACGACGTTTGCCACGCCCACCATCTTGGGCGAGATTAAGCGCCACTTCCGCGACAAGGGCTGGAGTGTGCGCGTGCCCCGTCGTCTGCAGGAGCTCTCTGCCAAGGTTAACCAGGCCACCGATAAGCTTACCAACGAGCTTCAGCGTTCGCCCAAGGTTGAGGAAATCGCCGATTACCTTGGCGTGACCGTCGACGAGGTGCTCGAAGCCATGGAATCGTCCTCGGCCTACACCTCGGTGCCCATCGAGGCTCCCGGCGCGTCCGACTCCGACGATGCTCCCTCGATTCTCGATCGCTATGCCGACGACGACAACGAGCTCGACTTTACCGATGACCGCCTGGTAATCGAGGAAGCCATTCGCGATTTCTCGCCGCGCGAGCGCGAGGTTATCGAGCTGCGCTTTGTAAAGGGCATGACCCAGATTGAGATTGCCAAGAAGCTGGGCATCTCGCAGGTGCAGGTTTCGCGTCTGCTGCGCCGCACGCTTAAGAAGATTCAAGATAAGATCGACCCCGACGGAGTGATGGTTCGTTCATGAGTGAGCACCCCCAACAAACCGATCGCACGCTGCGCGATACCCGTATTCTGACGCTGCGCATTTGGGGCGTCGTCGGCTGCATTGTTATCGCCGCCGTCATCTTTAACCTTATGGGCATCCTGGCACCGGTTATCGAGTTTTTGGCAGTCGGTTCCATCATCGCTTTTGTCATGTCGCCGATCACCAACTGGCTCGAGCATCACGGCGTGAATCGCGGCATCGGTTCGCTTATCGCGCTTATTGTGGTCGTGGCGGTGCTCGTTGGTGTTGTCTGCATCCTCTCGCCTATTTTGCTCGGTCAAATCATGGAAGTCCTGAGCCGCCTGCCCGAGCAGCTTCGTGTTGCGGGTGGCGATCTCAACGAGATGCTCTCGCACGCCAAGACGCTCAACAACACGCCGCTCAAGGAGTATCTGGACGACAATCTTTCTTCGCTGGTTACCGTAGCGTCCAAGTACGTCTCGCAAATCGCTGCCGAGCTCGGTCGCGGTGTATTCCCGCTCATTACCAATACGGCCTCGCAGCTGTTCGTCATCTTCCTGGGCTTGGTGCTTGCCTATTGGTTGGCCTGCGACTATCCCCGTATGCACCACGAGGTCTGCACCATCATCGGACAGGAAAAAGAGACCTCGTACCGCTTTATGGTTGCCATCCTTTCACGCTCGGTCGGCGGCTATATGCGCGGCATGGTCGTGACGTCCATCTGCGGTGGCTTTTTAGCTTTTATCGGCTTTACGCTCATTGGCCATCCATACGCAGCGCTCATGGCCATCTTCACCGGCATTATGCACTTGGTTCCGGTTGTCGGTCCCTGGGTGAGTGCGGCGATCGCCACGGTGCTCGGTTTTATGTTCAGCCCTATGCTGGCGTTATGGACGCTTGTCGTGACCATGGTGGCTCAAAACGTCACCGATAATGTCATTTCGCCCAAGGTCATGCAGAGCTCGGTGCAGGTGCATCCCGTCATGAGCCTGACGGCTCTTGTTATCGGTTCGGCACTCATGGGTCCAATCGGCATGGTTATCGCTATTCCGCTGTGCGCGGCCCTCAAGGGCATTTTCGTCTACTACTTTGAGAACGAGACCGGTCGCCAGCTCGTGGCATACGACGGCGCCGTGTTTAAGGGCACGCCGTATCGCGATACCGAGGGCAACCCGGTCGCCGCCTACGACGCGCTTGGAGACGATACGTTCATCTATGAGTCCGAGCTCATCGGCAACGAGACCGCGCCCGAGGCCAAGGCCATGCCCAAGCCCGAACTCGATAATCCCTGGATCAAGCTCTCAGGTCTTCAGCCCGACGCGACAGGCTTTTTCAAGAACCCCTTCGCCAAGGATGACGATTCCAATACGGACGACGACACCAAAACCGGCATCGACGGTTCCATGGACGATTCGGATTCCAAATAGGCCCTGTTAGCGTTTCTTGATGTTGTAAAAGACAAGAAACACGAGCAAAGCGATTGATAAGGGGCCGGCTACATAGAAATAGAGAATGTCAATTGCGTGTAGAGGGCAATAAGCCTTATCGCCGGACATTACTGCATATAAAATGTAGCCAAATGCTGGTTGGTTTGCATACCAGTGGGAGAAGGCCAAGAGCGCTAAAAGTGCTACTACCAGAAGTGCATTCAGGATAAATCGTTTGGTATTCATCGGTTGCTCCCTCCGGATGATTCTTATATGGAATTTTACTAAATCTATTTTTTTAAAGATTGCTTAGTCCTAAATAACATGCACTTTCGCTGTAGGGTCGCTGTTTGGCGGCCCTCTTTTTTGCACAGGCGCGGTGGGATGGTAATATCGTTACGTTTGAACTGTTTCGATGTGAAACCGAGGAGATTCCCTCTATGAGTGCTGACTACCCGTCAATGACTACGGCCGAGATTCGCTCTAAGTTCCTCAACTTCTTTGAGGAGCGCGGTCTTAAGCTCTATCCTTCTTCGTCCCTCGTCCCCGACGATCCTTCGCTGCTGCTTGCCAACGCCGGCATGAACCAGTTTAAGGAGTACTACCAGGGCAAGAAGACCATGAAGGAGATCGGCGCGATCTCCTGCCAGAAGTGCGTCCGCACCAACGACATCGACTGCATCGGCGAGGACGGCCGTCACCTGTCCTTCTTCGAGATGCTCGGCGACTTCTCCTTTGGTGGCGTCTCCAAGCAGCAGGCCTGCGCTTGGGCCTTTGAGCTCATCACCAAGGAGTTCAAGCTGCCGCTCGACCGTCTGTACTTCACCGTCTTTACCGAGGACGACGAGACACATGACGTGTGGCGCTCCCTGGGCGTTGCCGAGGATCACATCTCGCGTCTGGGCGAGGACGACAACTTCTGGGCTGCTGGCCCCACCGGCCCCTGCGGTCCGTGCTCCGAGATCTACTTTGACATGGGCGAGGAGGTCGGTTGCGGCAGCCCCGACTGCAAGCCTGGCTGCGACTGCGATCGCTTCCTTGAGTTCTGGAACCTCGTGTTTACCCAGTACGACCGCCAGGAGGATGGCTCCATGCCGGAGCTGCCGCACCGCAACCTCGATACGGGCATGGGTCTGGAGCGCATGGCCGCCATCATGCAGCACAAGACCGCTAACTACGACGGCGATCTGATGCAGCACCTCATCAAGCTGGGCGAGAAGATCAGCGGCAAGACCTATGACGCCGACGATTATTCCGGTGCCAGCCGCTCCCTGCGCATCATCGCGGATCACTCTCGTGCCGTTGACTTTATGATCTCGGACGGCATTCTCCCCGGTAACGAGGGTCGCGAGTATGTTCTTCGCCGCCTGCTCCGCCGCGCCGTGTTCCACGGTCGTCTGCTGGGCATTGAGGGCGCCTTCCTGACCAAGTTCATCGACGAGGTCAACGCTCAGATGGGCGAGGCCTATCCCGAGCTGCTCAAGAACGTCGCGCTCGTTAAGGGCATCGTCGCCTCCGAGGAGGAGCGTTTCTCCACGACGCTCGACAACGGCCGCGTCTACCTGGATGAGGCCCTGGCCGCGCTTGCCGAGGGCGCTGTCCTTCCGGGCGACGTCGCCTTTAAGCTGCATGACACCTTTGGTTTCCCCATTGACCTGACCGTCGAGATTGCCGGCGTCGCTGGCCACGACGTCGACATGGACGGCTTTACCGCCTGCATGGAGGACCAGAAGGCCCGCGCTCGCGCCAACGCCAAGGGCGACGCCTGGGGCAGCTTCAACGACGTGTGGGTCGAGCTTTCGGACAAGGTCGCTGCGACCGAGTTCGACGGCTATGACAACGATGTGATCGAGGATGCCAAAGTTGTCGCTATCGTTCGCAACGGCGAGTCCGTCGAGTCCGCCGCTGCGGGCGAGGATGTCGAGGTTGTTCTCGACCGCACCCCGTTCTACGCCGAGATGGGCGGCCAGCAGGGTGACGCCGGCGAGCTTTCCGCCGAGGGCGTTGCGCTGACCGTTTCCGATACCAAGAACCACAACGGCCTGTATGCTCACGTCGCCCACGTCACCGAGGGTACGCTGACCGTCGGTACTACCGTGACCGCCGCGCTCGACGCCGAGCGCCGTGGCTTCCTGCGTCGCAACCACACCGCCACGCACCTGCTCGACGCCGCGCTTAAGCAGGTCCTGGGCGAGCATGTCTCCCAGGCTGGCTCGCTGGTGACGCCCGACCACCTGCGCTTTGACTTCACGCACTTCGAGGCCCTGTCCTCCGAGCAGCTCAAGGCTGTCGAGGACCTGGTCAACCAGCAGATCTTCGCCTCCAAGCCGGTCGTGACCCGCGTCATGGGCATCGACGAGGCCAAGGCCGCCGGTGCTGTCGCCCTGTTTGGCGAGAAGTATGGCGACGTCGTCCGCGTTGTCTCCGTGGGCGCCGAGGACCAGCCGTTCTCCCGTGAGCTTTGCGGTGGCACCCATGCCGCCAACACCGCCGAGATCGGCCTGTTCAAGATCATTTCCGAGTCCTCTACGGGCTCCAACGTCCGCCGCATTGAGGCCGTGACCTCTAAGGGTGCTCTCGACTACATGGCCGACCGTCTGGCGCTCGTCGACGCCGCCGCTGCTGCGCTCAAGTGCCGTGTGGATGAGGTTCCCGCCCGCGTGGAAAACCTGCAGGCTGAGCTGCGCGAGACGTCCAATAAGCTTAAGAAGGCGCTGACCGGTGGCTCCTCCGATGCTATCTCCAGCGCCATCGAGGGCGCCGTCGAGCTCGACGGCTACAAGCTCGTCGTCGCTGAGCTCCAGGGCCTTGAGGCTGCTGACCTGCGAAACGTCTGGGATACCGTGCGCCAGAAGGTCGCCGGTCCTGTCGCCTGCGTCGTCGCCAGCGTGACCGAGAAGGGCACACCGGCCCTGCTCGCCGCCGGCTCCGATGACGCCGTCAAGGCCGGTTTCCACGCCGGTAACGTGATTAAGCAGATCGCGGGCCTGGTAGACGGTCGCGGTGGCGGCCGTCCCAACATGGCCCAGGCCGGTGGCAAGAACGCCGCCGGCATCGCCGATGCCCTCGCGGCCGCTAAGACCGCGCTCGGCGCCTAAGAATCTAGGTAGTCGCTGTGGTCGCGCTTGCGCTGGACATAGGGGAGACCAGGATCGGCATCGCCGTCTCGAGCCGTGATGGCAAGATGGCGATGCCTGTCAAGGTGCTCCCGGCTGCAGAGGTCACCGGTATGGCCAAGACGTTCCGCTACCTGGTCGAGGACTATGAGCCCGATATCCTGGTAAGTGGGCGTCCCCTGACCATGGCCGGTGAGCCCGGTCCCCAGGCCGAGCGTGTTGCCGCTGTTGCGCAAAAGATTGCCGACGAGCTCGATCTTCCGTTGGAGTTTGAGGACGAGCGCCTGTCCTCGCAAGAGGCCAAGCGTATCCTGCGCGAGCAGGGCCTCAACGAAAAGCAGATGAGGGGCAAGATTGACATGATTGCCGCCAGCCTGTTTTTGCAGACGTGGCTTGATCGTAAAAACGAGGAGGTTTCGCATGCCTAGCGCTCCCGATCCGCGCCAGCCGAATCGCCAGGGGCAGCCTACGCCGCGCCCTGCCCAGCCTGGCCAGCGTCCGGCACAGCCGACCCAGCGCGCAGCTCAGCCTGCTGCGCGCCCGGTGCAGTCCTCCTCCCGTTCGGCCCAACCTGTTCAACGGACGGGTCAGCAGCCTTCTGCTCATTCGGTTCAGCATCCGGCCTCTCACGCGGCTCAGCAGCCCACTGCTCGTACGGCCCAGCCTGCAGGCGGTACCCGCTTTAAGCAGCAGGTACCTACCCAGCGAACGCAGGCCCCGCAATCGCATTCTCATCACGCTCGCGGCACGCATGGCGTTGCTCCGGCGACCCGCTCGAGCTACAACACGCATGCTCGTCGCGGTTCCCAAAAGAAAAGCTCCCTGGTGCCTATGATTGTCGGCGTCGTGGTGGCCGTAATCGCGCTTGCTACTATCGCTTTCTTTGTCGTGCCTGCCGTCAAGGGCTTCTTTGCCGGTGAGGATACGAAGGTCACGGCTGGTCAGCAGGTTACGGTGACCATTCCCGACGGTGCTTCGGGCGATGCGATCGCCTCGATTCTCTCCGAGAACCATATCGTCGAAAATCCCAAGGATTACTACGCGGCGGTGAAAAAGCTCAACGCCGATATGTCGCTCAAGCCTGGTACTTATTCGTTCACCACACTCATGGATGCGACCAAGGTTGTTCAGCAGCTCATGGAAGGTCCTAACGCGGGCTCCTATGCGCTGACTATCCCTGAGGGTCTGACAGTCGATCAAGTCGCCGACCGTGTGGCCCAGGCCTACGACAGCATCTCTAAGGAAGACTTCCTCAACCAGGCTAAGGCCTCCAATTATGTGGACGACTATAGCTTCCTTAAGGGCGCCGCCAATGACTCGCTCGAGGGTTTCTTGTTCCCCAAGACCTATTCGTTGGGTGATTCGCCGACGGCCGATGATGTGATTCGCGCCATGCTCGATCAGTTTAAGACCGAGTACAAGTCGCTTGACTTTGCGAGCTGCGAGGCCAAGATCAAGGAACGCTACGGTGTGGAGATGTCCGACTTCGACATCGTCAACTTGGCCTCTATTGTTGAGCGCGAGGGCCTCAACGCCGACCAACGTGCGCACGTGGCCTCGGTTTTCTACAACCGCCTTGCCGGCAAGCTCGACGGTCTGCGTTATCTCAACAGCGATGCGACCATGATGTATGTCACCGGCGGCGAGGTTACCGCCGACGACCTGCAGAGCGATAGCCCGTATAACACCTATAAGCACGAGGGCCTGCCGCCCACGCCCATCTGCTCTCCGTCGCTCGAGGCGCTCAAGGCTACCCTTGAGCCGACCGACTCCGATGACCTGTATTTCTACATTACACAGGACGAGGAGTATTTCTCGCAAACCTACGAAGAGCATCAACAGTCTTGGAATTAGCATGAGGATTTTTAGCCCCAAACGATACGTTGCCTCGGTCGACCGCATCGACCTTGATACCCTGTGGGCCGACGGCAAGCGCGCCATCTTGCTCGATCGCGATAACACCCTGGTGCCGCGCGACACCGAGCAGGTTCCCGCCGCGGTTTCCGCTTGGCTCGACGCCGCCCGCGCCAAAGGCTTTAAGCTGTGCATGGTGTCCAACAACTGGCATCGCGATCAGGTCATGAGCTCTGCACGCGAGCTGGGACTCGAGGCCATCAGCCACGCCATGAAGCCCGCCCCGTTTGCCTTGAAGGCGGGTCTTAAGCGCCTCGGCGCCACGGCAGACGAGGCGGTGCTGATCGGCGATCAGCTGTACACAGACGTGTGGAGCGGTAATTTTGCCGGTGTTGACACTATTCTGGTCAAGCCGCAGGCAACCCAGGACCTGTGGTACACGCAGATCTTCCGTATCTTTGAGCGCCGGGCCCTGCGCGACCTTCCCTGCGAGGAATAGGTTTCGCCATGTCTCAGCACATCAAACACGGCTGCGACCATATTTTCTTTATCGGCTTTTTGGGCGCGGGCAAGTCGACGCTCGCGCGTAACGTGGGCACTATGTTCAAGCGTCGATTCATCGATACCGATCGTTTGGTTGTGCGTCGATGTGGCAAGTCGGTGACCGAGATATTTGAGACCGAGGGCGAGGATCGTTTTCGCGAGCTCGAGACCTCGGCACTCCGTTCGCTTCAAAGCGAGCGCAGCCTGCTGGTGTCGTGCGGGGGTGGCATCGTCGAGACGCCGGTGAACATTGAGCTGATGCACGAGATGGGTATATGCGTGTACCTCGAAGGTGACTTTGAGGACTCGTTGCGCCAGATTCGCCGCTCCGATACCCGGCCCGATTTCCGCTCGCCCGAGCACGCTGCGCGCCTGTTTGAGCATCGCCGTCCGCTGTATCGCCAGGCCGCCGATATTACCCTTGATATTCGCAACAAGTCCTTCGAGGACGTTTCCTACCTTTGTGCCGAGATGCTTTTGGAGCGTGGACTGCTATGATTCGCCGTCAACTTATCAATTTCCAAAACCGCAGTGTCGATGTCCGCGTCGGATTGGGCGCGTTCGAGGAGCTGCCGCGCATGTTTGCCTCGGCTGTGGGCAAGCCTAAGCGCGCGATGGTGGTTTGGAACGACGCCACATCCGAGCGTTTTGGCGAGGCTGTCGAGCATGCACTGGTTGACGCCGGTTTTGCCGTGTCGTTGCTCGTCCTCGAGGTTTCGCCTGCCGGTGCTACGCTGGTCGATGCCGATACCGTCTTTGGCGCCCTGTCGGCTAATGGCATTACCTGTGACGATCTCGTTGTCGCTGTCGGCGACACGGCGACCTGCTCAGTCGTTTGCTGGTGTGCCAATCAGTGGTGCGGTCGCACCGAGTGCGCCTTGCTGCCGACGACGTTTGACGCCATGCTCACGGTCGCGACGACCATGAAGCCGCTCGTTGCCTCGTCGGCGAATGCGCTTCCCGCTATCGCGTTCCGTCCCGAGCCGGGCTTGGTCGTGTGTGACCTCGACCTTGTTCGCGCGGCGGACCCCGAGGACCTTAAGCTCGGTTATGCGGTACTTGTTGGCACCATGCTTTCGAGCAGCAAGTCCCGCTGGAATCAGTTTACCGAGACCATTCCCGAGATTCTCGCGGGCGAGGAGGTCGCGCTCGTCAATGCCGTTCAGTGGTCTCAGACTGCCCGTAAGGACGTACTGATGGCCACGAACCCGAGCGCCCGCCATGCGCTCGATTTTGGCAAGACGGGGGAGCGTACCCTGCGCGCCTGCTTGGGCGATGCCGCTTCGCCGGTGCCTGCCTACCAGCTGTTGTCCGAGGGCATGCGCTTTGAGGCGCGCCTAGCACATGATGCCTGCGACTTCGATATCGATTACGTCTTTGAGGTCGATGACTGCCTGGAGGACTTTGGTATCGAGGAGCTTGCCTTCGATCTGGAGCCTGCCGCATATATCGAGGAGTTCCGCAGGCAGCAGTTTGTCTGCTCGAACCGCAGCAT
The DNA here is from genome assembly GCA_900541475.1 of uncultured Collinsella sp. Lineage (GTDB taxonomy): Bacteria > Actinomycetota > Coriobacteriia > Coriobacteriales > Coriobacteriaceae > Collinsella. Next base: position 9,963 of record UQJV01000021.1, on the reverse strand, counting down.
GTTGCCGCTGCCCGCGGCGCTCGGCGCCATTCGTCTCACGAGCGTTGAGGACGAGGTTCTTGAGCGCCATGCTCACGCCTACTTGGCTTCTCGCAACGAACTTCTCTAGGATTTATTGACATCCATCGTCTTTCGTATCATGTTGAGGGGCGGGTTTCCAATCGGTTGCGAATCGCTCGCGATTCCGTACGTTGATTGAGCCCGTCCCGTCTTTATGAAGACAACAAGAAAGGAATCTGCATGTCTAAGTTTGCTGCCGGTCCTGCCGGTCGTATCGAGCGTGTCCGTGCCCTGATGGTTGAGCGCGGCTACGACGCTATCGTGGTGCGCGACGAGGCCAACCTTCGTTGGCTTACGGGCGTCAAGGGCGTCTTCGATTACACCTTCGAGTTCCCGCACGCTGCGTTTATTACGGCTGACCAGTGCCTGTTCCATACCGACTCGCGCTATCTCAACAGCTTTGAGGAGAACACGCCCGCCGGCAGCCCCTGGGTCTACGACATGGACGAGGGCACCATCCCCGGCTGGGTCGCCGGCAAGATCGCGGCCAACAAGTGCCGCGTCTGCGCTGTCGAGGACGACATGCAGATCAATTTCTACCAGGGTATTCAGCGTGGCCTGGAGGACCGCTCCGTTGCCTGCATGCTGCCGCTGATGCATGACGACATCCGTAAGATGCGCGCCATCAAGGACGCCGAGGAGATCGAGCTCATGCGCCATGCGCAGTCGATCACCGACGCCGCCTTCCAGCACATGCTCGGCTATATTAAGCCCGGTATGACTGAGAAACAGGTCCGCAACGAGCTCGAGAACTTTATGTTCGCTAACGGTGCCGATAGCCTGGCCTTTGGCTCCATCGTCGCGAGCGGTCCCAACACCGCCAACCCGCATGCCGTCCCGAGCGACCGCGTGATCGAGAAGGGCGACTTCGTTCTCATGGATTATGGCGCGGGTTACTGCGACTATCGCTCCGACATGACTCGTACCGTCGTGATGGGCGAGCCCACGTCCGAACAGCTCGACCTGTACGCGCTCGTGCGCCGTACGCACGAGGAATGCGTCGCCGCAATCCATCCGGGCGTCGAGGGCAACGACATTTTCAAGCTTTCCAAGAAGATCATCGGCGATGCCGGCTATGGTGATTACTACAACCATGGTCTGGGCCACGGCGTGGGCATTGACATCCACGAGCTGCCCAACTTCAACCGCAGCAAGAATATCATCGAGGTCGGCTCGGTTATCACCATGGAGCCCGGCGTCTACCTGCCCGGCGTGGGCGGCGTGCGTCTGGAGGACTACGGCGTGGTCACCGAGAACGGCTACGAGCCCTTCACCAAGACGCCGCATGACCTTCACGTCATCGATTGCTAGCTCATTTCGATAGATTTTTGGGGCGGGACGTCCGGATCGATTCGGACGCCCCGCGTTCTCTTTTTATGCGCTCGCTGCAGGCGCCGTCTGCAAGTGTATAATTTCGGTCGTATGTAATTTGGACGCCTGTGCGTTCTGCCCATAAGAAGAAAGGTCGCTATGCCTACCATTTCTACCGCCGACTTCAAGAACGGCCTCGGTCTCCGTATTAAGGACAAGGTTTATACCATCGTCGAGTTCCAGCACGTCAAGCCGGGCAAGGGTGGTGCTTTTGTGCGCTACAAGACTCGCGATATCAAGAGCGGTCGTGTCGTTGAGAACACCTGCAACGCCGGCACCAAGTTCGAGAGCGTCATGCTCACCACCCGTGAGTTCCAGTACCTCTACAACGACGGCACCGACTACATCTTCATGGACAACGAGTCCTACGAGCAGGTTCCCGTTCCCGAGGACATGGTGGGCGAGAACTCCAAGTGGCTGCGTGAGAACGACATCTGCCAGCTGCTCTTCGCCGACGACGAGCTAATGGGCGTGACCCCGCCGATGTTCATCGAGACCACCATCGTCCAGACCGACCCGGGCTTTAAGGGCGACACCGTCCAGGGTTCCACCAAGCCGGCCACGATCGACACCGGCGCTGTCATCCAGGTCCCCATGTACCTCAACGAGGGCGAGGTCATTAAGGTTGACACCCGCGACGGCAAGTTCGTCTCCCGCGTCTAGCAACCAACTCTTCTAGGAGGACTCATGCCCCAGGAAATCAAGATTGACGGCATCGGCATTTCACCCGATGTTCTGACCGCCATCGTCTCGCGCGCCGTGTCGGATGTCGAGGGCATCGCCTCCGTTGGCGTCAAGGACCTTGCCACCAACCTTGTCTCCATGATGCTCTCGTCCAAGGCCCCGGCTTCCGAGCCGGCGGTCGAGGCCGAGGTCGTCGGCGACAAGCTCGCACTCACCGTGCGTGTCGTGGTGTTCTTTGGCTATCCGTTCAAGAAACTCGCCGAGGCCGTTCGCGTCGCCGTGGTCACCGCCATCGATGCCCAGGTGGGCGTTGAGGTCGAGCGCGTTGACGTTTGCATCGACGGCCTCGTTTTCCCCAAGGAGTAACCTTTGAGCCTTAAGGTTTATCGCGGGCGCACGCTTGCCCGCAGTCAGGCGCTGCAGCTGCTGTTCCAGGCCGAGGCCACGGACAGCCCGCTCGAGCGCGTCCTCGAGGGCGATTTCCTGATCTCGAAGGGTCCCCTCGACCCCTATGCGCTGGAGCTGTGCCGCGGTGCTTACGAGCATATCGACCGCATCGACTGCGCTCTGCGCGCCGTCGCCAAGAACTGGGATCTTATGCGCATGCCCGGCGCCGACCGCAATCTGCTGCGTATCGCCGTCTATGAGATGCGTTTCCTCACCGACGAGGAGGTCTCGGACGCCATCGTGATCAACGAGGCCGTCGAGCTCGCCAAGGCCTATGGCACCGACCAGTCCGCGTCGTTCGTCAACGGCGTGCTGGGCAAGATCGCTCGCAGCGAGGAGCTGCCGGGCGAGGACTTGTACCAAGAGCTGCTCGCCGAGGATCGCGCTCGCGAGGAGGCCCAGACTGCCGAGGCTGCCGCTAAAGTTGCGGTTGCCCAGGCTGAGGCTGGTGTGCTGGCTGAGGGCGCGGACGCCGCCGAGACTGATGTCGACTCCGTCGAGGAGTAGCCATGCCAGAGGGTTCCGTCCGCAACTTTGATGAGATTTCGGACCGTCTGGACCAGATCATCGCTACCGTTCGCTCCAAGGATACGTCCTTGGAGCGTTCACTCGATCTGTTTGACGAGGCGATTGAGCTGGGCTCCCGCGCGGTCGATATGGTCGACAAGTTTGAGCTGACGCCTCGTGAGGCCGATAAGCTCGAGCAGGAATACGATGAGGATGCGGCAAACGAATCCCAGGATAGCTAGGCCGCATCTCCGGATACGAATGGTTGATGGCATTCATGAAACGCGTGCGTCTCGATGACGAACTGATTTCACAGGGCATCTGCGCCGATCGCGCGGATGCCCTTCGCACTCTTATGGCCGGCTTGGTCTCGAGTGGCGGCGAGCGCTTGACTTCGCCGGGCCTTAAGGTGACCCCGGGCCTGCCGCTGCACGTGAAGGGGCGCATTCCCTATGTTGGCCGCGGCGGGCTTAAGCTCGAAGGCGCGCTCGATGCATTTGGCATCAATCCGACGGGCCTTGCCTGTCTGGATGTGGGCTGCTCTACCGGCGGCTTTACCGATTGCCTGCTCAAGCGCGGAGCTGCGACCGTTGTCTCGGTGGACGTGGGTCGCGCCCAGTTCGATTGGTCGTTGCGTCAGGATGATCGCGTGACGCTGCATGAGCGCACAAACGTGACGCAGCTGCCTGAGCTTGGCTATGCCGGTGCCATCGACCTGGCTGTATGTGATGTCTCGTTTACCGGCATCGCGAATATCATCGACGCCGTGCTGGCGTGCCTGAAGCCTTCGGGTTCGTTCTGCACGCTCGTAAAGCCCCAGTTTGAGGCGCCGGCTGCGCTGGTGGGCGAGCGCGGTATCGTGACCGACCCCGCCGTCCGCCGCGATACGCTCGTGGCGGCGATTGAGCTTTTTGCCGCCAAGGGCCTGTTCCCGCTTGACGTGTGCGTGTCGCCCATCCATGGCGCTAAGGGCAACGTTGAGTTTTTCCTGTACGGCAGAAGGTTTGCCCCTGGTGAACGCACCGACGATGAGCTGCAATCCCAGGTATCGGCTTTGAGCGAGAAAGCTGCAACGCTATGAAGGTCTTTCTGGTTCCCAATTACTACAAGCAAGAGGCGGTCGAGAGCGGCCTGATGCTCGAGCTTTGGCTTTCGCGCCAGGGCTACGAGGTCGCATGGGCTGCCGACCAGCGATCGAAGCTTCAAAGCACGCCTGATATTGATGGCTCAGATCTGGTCATTACGCTCGGCGGCGACGGTACGTTGCTGCGCGCTGCCCGCATCCTCAACCATCGCGAGATTCCTATCCTCGGTCTTTCCTATGGTCACCTGGGCTTTTTAACTGCTGCGAGCCCCGAGGAGCGCGACATTCTGCAGGTTGTGAGCGATGCTCTGTCCGGCGAGCTCCACGTGAGCCGCCGCGCCACCATCGCCGCGGATATTGTGTCCGTGCGCGAAGACGGCGCGAAGGATGTCGTGCGCACGTTTGCCCTCAACGATATGGCACTTACGCGCGGCCCCCTGTCCGATATGGTCGAATTTGACATCACGGTGTCCGGCCATCATATCGACCGCCTTCGCGGCGACGGTGTCGTTGTTTCGACGGCGACCGGCTCCACCGGCTACGCGCTTTCCGCCGGCGGCCCCATTGTCAGCCCCGATTACACGGGTATGGTCTGTGTGCCCATCGCTCCGCATACCATTCAGGCTCGCGCTTTTTTGACCTCGCCGAGTGATGTCGTCGAGATCTTTATGTCCGATGACCGTCCGAGTGTTCCGGCGATCGCTATCGATGGACAGTTTATTACCTGCGATGGCACCGTTGAGAGCGTGGCCGTGCGCCGTGGTCCCGGCGACGTGCTGCTGCTCGATTACGGTCCCGAGAGCTTCTATAACTCGGTGAGCCGCGTGTTCTATGGAGTGCGCCATGATCGATGAGCTGCAGGTTTCCAACATCGCGCTCATTCGCGAGGCGACGTTGGTTCCGAGTGCGGGCCTAACGGTTTTGACCGGCGAGACCGGCGCCGGCAAGACCGCGCTGCTCTCGGCGCTCAAGCTCATTTTGGGCGAGCGTGCAGATTCGTCGACGGTGCGCGAGGGAGAGGCGCTGGCGAGCGTCGAGGCGCGCTTGTTCGACGGCCCGCACGACACGGAGGGCTTTACCGTGCAGCGCAGCCTTTCTGCCGAGGGTCGCAGCCGCGTCAAGATTGACGGCCGCATCGCCAGCGTGCGCGAGCTCTCCGAGCGCGTCGGCGTGATGATGGATCTGTGCGGCCAGCATGAACATCAGCGTCTGCTCGATCCGGCGCATCATGTTGCCATGGTTGATGCCTGGGCTGGTCGCTCTGCGCTCGAGGCGCTCGACCGTTACCGTGCCTGCTTCAAGGCGTCGCGTGCGGCTGCCAAGGAGGTCCGTCGCGTGGAGGAAGCCTCACGCGCGCAGGGGAGTCGCGTCGAGGAGGCGCGCTTCGCCCTGGAGCGTATCGCCGAGGTCGACCCCAAGCCGGGTGAGTATGAGGAACTCGAGGAGCTGCTGCCGCGCTCCGAACATGCCGAGGTACTGGTTGCCACAGCTAACGATGCCCATGCATCGCTTGCCGCCGAAGGTGGAGCGCTCGATGCCGTGAACAGCGCCGTGGCAGAGCTTTCCCGTATGGCTACCGTCGATTGCAAACTGGGCGACATTGCCGATGCGCTTTCGGATGCCTGCATCTCCCTTGAGGATAGCGCGAACGAGCTTCGTGCCTATCGCGATGGCGTCGCCTTCGACCCGCGCGAGCTCGCTCGCATGCGTGAGCGGTATTCCGACCTCAAGGGCCTGTTGCGTCAGTGGGGTCCCACCATGGACGATGTTTTTGCCATGCGCGATCGCTCGCAAGAGCTGCTGTCCCTGGTCGATGATGGCGATGAACAGATCAAAAAGGCGCGTGAGGCACTCGGGAGCGCCGAGCGCGAGCTGTTCGCTGCCGCCAAGGCACTTAAGCGTGCGCGTAATACCGCTGCTCCGCGTTTTTGTCACGAGGTTGGCCGCCAAATGGCGCGCCTGGAGATGGGCGGCGCCGAGCTCGTTTGGGAGTCGCGTGATCTTCCGCGCGCCGAGTGGACGCCGGCGGGTCCTTCAAGCTACGAGCTTTTGTATCGCAGCGGTGTCGGCTTGACGCCGCGTCCCCTGCGCCGCATTGCCTCGGGCGGCGAGCTCAGCCGCGTCATGCTGGCGAGCAAGGTGGTCTTGGGTAATGCTGACGGCGTCGACACACTGGTATTTGACGAGGTCGATGCCGGTGTCGGCGGCTCCACGGCTCGTGCTCTTGCTGGTGTGCTGGCCGATCTTGCCACTACGCATCAAGTGATTGTCGTAACCCACTTGGCGCAAGTCGCCGTCATGGCCGACAAGCATTATGTTGTCAGCAAGGAGCCGGGCGATGTTCCCCAGACGCATTTGGACGAGGTAACCGGCGAAGCGCGTACTGCCGAGATCGCCCGCATGCTCAGCGGCGATCAGTCCGAGGCAAGCTTGACCCACGCAAAGCAGATGCTCGAAGAAGTTCGAGGCTAGGTCGTATCAGCGGTGTTGGTGGGACAAAATTGACTGAAATTTTTGTCCCACTACGCGTTTTACTCAACGACCTTGTCCGGCTGGATGAGCTCCTCGTAGTAGCTGATATGTTCACGAGCGTCTTCAATCTCGGGCAGCAGGAAGTTGTAGATAACTTCGATGATCATCGTGGCGCTGATCTTGGAGAACGCAAAGTCACCCGTCGTCAGCAGCGCCTCGTGGTTGACGGTATTAAAAGTGTAGTCTGCCAGGCGCGCGAGTGGAGACTTGCTGTCGCTGCTGATGACGACTACGGTGGCACCGCAGTCGCGAGCCGCTTTTGCCATGCGATTCAGTCGGCGCGACTTGCCGGAGTTTGAGATGAGCACGATGACGTCACCCGGGCGCAACGTGAGCGCAAAGCCGATTGATGTCTCGCTAATGGTGCTCGCCATGCAGCGCAGGCCCAGCTGCGAAAACTTAAACGTCGCATCGAGCGCGACCGCGTTCGTATTTCCCACAGCCGCAAACTCAATAACCCCTGCATGCTTAAGGGCATGCACAACAGCCGCCAACGTATCGTGGTCGATCCCGTCGATGGTCGCATTAAGCTCGCTCACCTTGGCAGCCAGGATGTTCTTAAGGCTCTGCTCCATATTGTCGAGCGAGACTTCGTCAGTCAGGCCCTCGTTGCGCTGGCTTTCCAAATCCCTCGCCAACGAAAACTGAAAGCTGCGGAAGCTGCCAAAGCCAAGCTTGCGGCAGAAGCGCGAAACGGTCGCCTCGGACGTGGCGGCGGCGCGCGAGAGCTGAGCCGCCGTGAGGCGTGGCGCCTCGGACTGGTGCTCCAATATATAGTCGACAATGCGCTGCTCGGATTCGCTGTATCCCTGATGGGTACTAATGAGGGAAAGTGCGCTCTTGCTACTATCGGTCATGGATGGCTCCTGGTTGGCATGATAATCGGACTCGTTTTGTACTGTCATAGTATAGGGGGATTTTCAATTACAAGATACACCTTGCCGTTTCAAGTGTTGATGGTAAACTTTCACCTACCGTTTACGGTTATGAAAGAACCTTTCACCGGAGAATTGCTCCTTGTCTCTTCTCACGCGGACGGTAGGTTGGTATCTTTCAGTTGTGGAAAAGCGCGCAAGGACGCGCGTGTAGGGGAGCGCCTGCGGGCGCAAAACTTAAAAAGGAGGGACACATGGCTAAGTTTGACATCATCGCCGCCACCGGTTGCCCGACTGGTATCGCGCACACCTTCATGGCGAAGGAGGCGCTGGAGAAGGCAGCTGCCGAGCGCGGTCTGACCATTAAGGTCGAGACCCATGGCCAGGTCGGTGTCGAGAACGAGCTCACCAAGAGTGAGATCGCCGGTGCCAAGGCCGTCGTCGTCGCAGCCGATAAGGATGTCCAGGCGGAGCGTTTCGCCGGCAAGCGCATGGTTTCCGTTGGTGTTTCCAAGGCCCTGTCCGTCGAGGCAGCCGGTAAGCTGATCGACCGCGCGCTCGCCGCCAAGGGTGACGACTCGGTTGCGGCTGCTGCCGATGTCGAGGATGAGGTCGAGGAGAAGGAATCTATCGGCCACATCATCTACAAGCACCTCATGAACGGCGTCAGCCACATGCTGGTCTTCGTCGTCGCCGGTGGTGTCCTGACCGCCGTTTCGTTCCTGTGGGGCATCACGTCCTTCGATTCGACGGCGTCTGACTACAACAGCTTTGCCGCTATGCTTAAGATCATCGGCGGTATCGCCATGAACCTCATGGTTCCCGTGCTTTCCGCCTATATCGCCGAGTCCATCGGCAAGCGCCCGGCGCTCGTCCCCGGCTTCGTTGCCGGTATGATCGCCATCCAGGGCCTGCCCGTTAACGCCGAGACCGGCATGATCGACGCCGGTGGCGCCGGCGTGGGCTTCGGCTTCCTGGGCGGCATCGTCGGCGGCTTCCTCGCTGGCTATGTCATCCTGCTGCTCGAGAAGGTCTTCTCCAAGCTGCCCAAGAATCTGGACGGCCTCAAGGCTATCTTCCTGTACCCGCTGTTCTCGACCGCCATCGTCGGCCTGGTCATGCTCGGCATCTCCGGCCCCATGGCTGCCATCAACACCGCCATGATGGACTTCCTCAAGGGTCTGTCCGCCTCTGGCGCCATTGTCCTGGGCCTTGCCATCGGCTGCATGTGCGCCGTTGACATGGGCGGCCCGGTCAACAAGGCTGCTTACGTCACCGGTACCGCTATGCTCACCGAGGCCTTGGCTGCTGGCGTTGGCACCGATACCTACAACTTCGGCACCAACTTCATGGCTGCCGTCTCCGCCGCCTGCATCGTTCCGCCGCTGATCACCACCTTCGCCGTCGTCGTTGGCAAGAAGTACTTCAGCCAGGAGGATCATGACGCCGGTATCGTCAACCTCATTCTTGGTTGCACCCACATCACCGAGGGCGCCATTCCGTTCATGACCAAGAACATCTGGCCGGTCATGCCCATCATGATGCTCGGTTCCTCCATCGCCTCGATCCTGACCATTATGTTCAACGTCCACGATCCGGCGCCCCACGGTGGCTTCCTGGTCCTGCCCGTTGTCGAGAACGGTCCGCTGTGGGTCCTCGCGATCCTCATCGGCGCTGTGGTCGGTGGCATCCTGTTCGTGGCCTTCAAGAAGTACGACTTCGAGAAGAACCAGAAGGCCGCTCCTGTAGCCAAGCCGGTTGAGGCTTCCAAGGCCGCTGCCGTTGAGGCCCCTAAGGCCGAGGCTGCCGACTTCGTGAAGGTTGAGAATGTCTTTGTCGCCGAGGACTTCGCTTCTCGTGACGAGGCTCTGAGCTTCGTTTCCAACCAGGCTGTCAAGGCCGGTATCGCCAGCGACGCCGACGCTGTGATGAACGCCTTCCTGGCCCGCGAGGCCGAGGGCACCACGGGCATGATGGAGGGCTTCGCCATTCCGCATGCCAAGTCCGATGCCATTACCGAGGCCGCCGTCATCGTCGTCAAGGACGACTCTGGCGTGACCGGTTGGGACACCATGGACGGCGCTCCCGTCAACGTGGCTATCGCCCTGCTCATCCCCGGTGCCCAGGCTGGCACCACGCACCTCAAGATCCTGTCCAAGGTCGCCGAGGCGCTCATGGACGAGGGCTTCCGTGCCACCGTCAAGGGTTCCACCGACGCCGCCGAGATCGCCAAGACGATCAACGCCCGCCTGGTCTAATCCCGCGGTTCGCGAATATCATCGCCCCTTGTATATAAGGCGGAGACTCCACCAGGAGTCCCCGCCTTTTTCTATCCCTCTCATAAGTTGCGGTGAAATAGGGACTGCTTAAACGATTCAACCCCAAATTCAGTCCCTATTTCAC